>NZ_QTPQ01000039.1:0-83903 GCF_003853425.1 Burkholderia sp. Bp9140 | reverse complement strand
TGGCGTCCCCTAGGGGATTCGAACCCCTGTACTCACCGTGAAAGGGTGATGTCCTAGGCCTCTAGACGAAGGGGACATGATCTTTTCAGATCTGTCTGACTTTCGCTATTCACTCATCGTCAACAGCGAAGGCCGAAATTCTAACTGCTTTAAATCATTTTGTGAAGCATTTATTACTACCACCACTGCTTCGCAAATCAATCCGTTCTGCTCTGATGGTGGAGGTAAGCGGGATCGAACCGCTGACCTCTTGCATGCCATGCAAGCGCTCTCCCAGCTGAGCTATACCCCCTTGCAGAACAGAAATGAGATTATATGGACCGATTTTGAACTTGTAAATACCCTTTTTGCGATTCGAGCGAATTTTTTTGCGAAACCGCCGCAACGTCACGTGCGGGCGGCCTCGCTACCACCCCAACCTCAGGCCAGCGCGGCCTCGATACGCGACACCACGGCATCGCGACCGAACAACACGAGCACCGCGTCGATCGACGGCGTATGCGTCGTGCCCGCCACCAGCAGGCGCACCGGCATCGCGAGCTGCGGCATCTTCAGCTTGTGGGCGCCGAGCGTCGCCTTCAGCGCGGCGGACACCGCTTCCTTCGTCCAGTCGGCCGCCTTCAGCGCAGCGACGAGGTCGGCCAGCGCCGGGCGCACCGCATCGGTCACGTGCTGCGCGAGCGCATCGGCGTCCGGCGCCGGCACGCGGTAGAACATCGCGGCGCCTTCGGCGATCTCCTTGACCGTCGTCGCACGATCCTTCATCAGGCCGACCACCGCGTCAAGCGCCGGGCCCGTCGCGATCGCCGCGTCGTCGATGCCGAGCGCGTCGAGGAACGGCTTCGCGAGCGCGGCAAGGCGCGCGTTGTCCGCTTCCTTGATGTAATGGGCGTTCAGCCAGCTCAGCTTGCTGTGGTCGTACTGCGCGGGCGACTTGCCGAGATGCTCGAGGTCGAACCATTCGACGAACTGTTCGCGCGAGAAGATTTCGGCATCGCCGTGCGACCAGCCGAGACGGGCGAGATAGTTGACGACGGCCTCCGGCAGGAAGCCTGCGTCGCGATACGCCATCACGCTCATCGCGCCATGCCGCTTGCTCATCTTCTCGCCCTGCTCGTTCAGCACGGTCGGCAGGTGCGCATAGACGGGCGGCTCGCCGCCGAGCGCGCGCAGGATGTTGATCTGGCGCGGCGTGTTGTTCACGTGGTCGTCGCCACGGATCACGTGCGTGATGTTCATGTCCATGTCGTCCACGACCACGCAGAAGTTGTAGATCGGCGTGCCGTCCGGGCGCGCGATCACGAGGTCGTCGAGTTCCTCGTTCGAGATCTCGACACGCCCCTTCACCGCGTCGTCCCACACGACCGTGCCGGTCAGCGGGTTGCGGAAACGCAGCACCGGCTTCACGCCGGCCGGCGGCTCGGGCAGCACCTTGCCCGGCTCCGGACGCCACGTGCCGTCGTAGCGCGGCTTGAGGCCCGCCTCGCGCTGGCGTTCGCGCAGCGCGTCGAGTTCCTCGGCCGACATGTAGCACGGGTACGCGAGGCCCTGGTCGAGCATCTGCGCGAGCACCTCGCGATAGCGGTCCATCCGCTGCATCTGGTAGATCGGGCCTTCGTCGAAATCCAGGCCGAGCCACTGCATCCCCTCGAGGATCGCGTCGACGGCTTCCTGCGACGAGCGCTCGACGTCGGTGTCCTCGATACGCAGCACGAACGTGCCTTTCATCTTGCGCGCGAACGCCCACGGATAGAGCGCGGAGCGGATGTTGCCGAGGTGAATGAAGCCGGTGGGACTCGGCGCGAAGCGGGTACGGACAGGACGGGTCATAAACGGTAACTCGAACGCCTGGGGCGCATGAATGATTCGACGCGGGATCGACGGCGACGGCCCGGACAGCAATGGGGCCGGCCGCGCCCGGGACGGGAAAGAAGCCGGAATTATACTCGCGCCGGTCTTCGCGCCAAGCGCGCGGCTTGCTTTATGATGTCCGCGCCGCGGCCGCCAGCCGGCGCCGCGCCGGCCGCACGGTTTCCGCCGCGCCGGCCGCTCGGAACCTATCGCCGCAGCGGGCCGCACGGCCCGCTGCCAAGCCGCCGGAGAACCATTCGATGTCGTCCCCTCGCCTGTCGCGCCGCCACTTCACGATCGCGTGCGCGTCCGCCAGCCTCGCCGCCTGCACGTCGTTCGGCGACAAGTCCCGCCCCGACAACACCGCGAATCCCTCGCAGTCGCGCGAGAAGTCCGTGAAGATCGGCCTCGCGCTCGGCGGCGGCGCCGCCCGCGGCTTCTCGCACATCGGCGTGCTGAAGGCGCTGGAGGCGCGCGGCATCCCGGTCGACATCGTCGCGGGCACGAGCGCGGGCTCGGTGGTCGGGGCGCTGTACGCGTCGGGGATGAACGGGCTGCAGATCAACAAGATCGCGCTCGACATGGATCAGGCGGCAATCAGCGACTGGGCGCTGCCGTTCCGCTCGCGCGGGCTGCTGCAGGGCGTCGCGCTGCAGAACTTCCTGAACAAGACGCTCAACAACCGGCCGATCGAAAAGATGGCGAAGCCGCTCGGCATCGTCGCGACCGACCTGCAGAACGGCCAGCCGATCCTGTTCCAGCAGGGCAATACGGGGCTCGCGGTGCGCGCGTCGTGCAGCGTGCCGTCGGTGTTCGAACCCGTGAAGATCGGCAACCGCGAGTACGTCGACGGCGGCCTCGTGAGCCCGGTGCCTGCGTCGTTCGCGCGCAAGATGGGCGCGAGCTTCGTGATCGCGGTCGACATCTCGTCGCGGCCTGACGGCGCGGCGACCAACAATCCGATCGAGATGCTGCTGCAGACCTTCACGATCATGGGCCAGACGATCAAGACCTACGAGCTCGACAAATACGCGGACGTCGTGATCCGCCCGAACCTCGCGGCGATGGGCGGCAGCGACTTCAACCAGCGCAACGCCGCGATCCTCGCGGGCGAGGAAGCCGTCGCGCGCATCATGCCCGAGTTGCAGCGCAAGCTCGCGGCGGCCCGCGGCGCCGCGGCGGCGTAAGCGGACTCGGCGCGGGGTGCGTAACGGCGCGCCCCAAAAACAAAAACCCTGCCGCCTTTCGGTGACAGGGTTTCCTTGATCCGGCGGAGCGCCGGCGAGCGTCAGTTGCTGCCGTTCGCCGCGTCGTCGCCGATCGTTGCGCGCACGCGCTGGCGCAGGTCGTCGGCCTTCATCGGAAACTCCGACTCGAGCCGGCGCGCGCCGGTGAACCGCTTTTCCCAGTAGCCGTTGTCGAGATCGTCGACGCGAATCGTGCTGCCCGTCGACGGCGAATGCACGAACTTGTTGTCGCCAATGTAGATGCCGACGTGCGAGAACGTACGGCGCATCGTGTTGAAGAACACGAGGTCGCCCGGCTTGAGGTTGCTCATGCTGACCTTCTCGCCGACGCGGCTCATTTCTTCCGCACGGCGCGGCAGCGACATGCCGAGCGTGTCCTGGAACACGTAGCGCACGAAGCCGCTGCAGTCGAGGCCCGAATCCGGCGAGTTACCGCCCCAGCGATAGCGCACGCCGATCATGTTCAGCGCGCCGACGACCACGTCGCCTGCCTTGCCTGCCATGCCGGCGAGGAACGACTTCGCGCCGCCGGTCGACGGCTGCGCGCTGGTCTGCTGGAGGGAGGAACCCGACCCGATCTGAGTCGAATTGGTGACATTTTGGTTAAAACTGCTGACTTCGTCGGCGAACGCGCCGGGAGCTGCTGCGAACAGGGCGCCGATGAACAGCCCGGCGAGGGTGCGCGCGCATGCCTGGGTCAGGGATCGATGCTGCATTGGTCGATGGAATTTGCTTAAAAATCAGCTGATTGGCGGAAAATTTCGGTCGATACTAGCCAGCGCGTAATCGTTTGTCAAAACAAATTAAAAAATACAATCGAGATGATCAGACCATTGGACGCCTATCACGCTTTCCAGACCGCTTTCAACAGCTTTTGTGTGTAAGGATGTGACGGTCTCGTGAAGATGTCGGCCACGTCGCCGGACTCGACGATCGCCCCGCCCTGCATCACCGCGACACGGTGCGCCATCGCTCCGATCACCTCCAGGTCGTGGCTGATGAATACATAGCCGAGGTTGTATTTCTGTTGCAAATTCGCGAGCAGTTTCAGCACCTGCTGCTGGATCGACACGTCGAGCGCGGAGGTCGGTTCGTCGAGGATCAGGATGCGCGGCTCCAGCACGAGCGCGCGCGCGATCGCGATCCGCTGGCGCTGCCCGCCCGAGAATTCGTGCGGATAGCGATGCAGCACCGTGCGGTCGAGGCCGACCTCGCGCAGCACCGCCACCGACTTCGCGCGGCGTGCGTCCGGTGTCAGTTCCGGGCGATGCAGTTCCAGCCCCTCGCCGACGATTCGCTCGATCGTGTGGCGCGGCGACAGCGAACTGAATGGATCCTGAAAGACGACCTGCATGTTCGAGCGCAGCGCGGTCTGCTCGCGGCCGCGATAGGTCGACAGCGCGCGTCCCTGGAATTCGATTTCGCCGTGAGCCGTCTTCTGCAGCCCGAGCAGCGCCATCGCGAGCGTCGACTTCCCGGAGCCGGATTCGCCGACGATCCCGAGCGTCTCGCCCTGCCGCACCGACACGGACACGTCGGCGACGGCCGTCACCGGCGTCGTGCCGAACCAGCCCGCGAAGCCCGGCCGCTTGCGCGCGAACTGCACGCTGACGTGGCGCGCGTCGAGCACCACGGGCGCGATCGGCATCACCGGCGCGACCGCGCGCTGCGGCCGGCTGTTCAGCAGCCGCTGCGTATACGGATGCTCCGGCTCCGCGAAGATCCGCTCGACCGGCCCGCTTTCGACCAGCCTGCCGCGCTCCATCACCGCGACCCGCTCGGCGAAGTGCCGCACGAGGTTCAGGTCGTGCGTGATCAGCAGGACCGCCATCCCGCGCTTTTCCGCCTCCTCGCGCTGCAACTCGAGCAGCAGGTCGACGATCTGCGCGCGGATCGTCACGTCGAGCGCGGTGGTCGGCTCGTCCGCGAGCAGCAGGCGCGGCCGGCATGCGAGCGCCATCGCGATCATCACGCGCTGCCGCTGGCCGCCCGACAGCTGGTGCGGGTAGCTGTCGACGCGCCTCTCCGGCTCCGCGATGCCGGTGCGCGCGAGCAGCGCGATCGCGCGCTTGCGCGCCTCCGCCGCCGTCACGCCGTCGTGCAGCACGATCGTCTCGCCGATCTGCGTGCCGATCGTATACAGCGGGTTGAGCGCCGTCATCGGCTCCTGGAAGATCATCGCGATGTCCGAGCCGCGCAGCCCGCGCATCTCGCGCTCGCTCTTGCCGGCGAGGTCGTGCCCCGCGAAGCGGATCGTGCCGCTCACGTCGGCGTCGCGCAGCAGCCGCAGGATCGACAGCGCGGTCACGCTCTTGCCCGACCCCGACTCGCCGACGAGCGCGACGCGCTCGCCGCGGCCGATCGCGAGCGTCACGTCGTCGACGGCCACCGTGTCGCCGAAGCGCACATGCAGATGCTCGAGCGACAGCAGCAGCTCGCCCGGCTTCGATACGACCGTGTCGCTCATCGCTGGCCTCCCGCCGCGCGCACCGAGTCGGCGATCCGCGTGTCGAGCGCGTTGCGCAGCGCGTCGCCCATGAAGGTCAGCAGCAGCAGCGTCGCGACCAGCACGCCGAACGTCGACAGCGAGATCCACCACGCATCGAGGTTGCCCTTGCCCTGCGCGAGCAGCTCGCCCAGGCTCGGCGTCGGCGGCGGCACGCCGAGCCCGAGGAAGTCGAGGCTCGTGAGCGCGAGGATCGCGCCGCTCATCCGGAACGGCAGGAACGTGATCACGGGCGTCAGGCTGTTCGGCAGCACGTGGCGCCAGATGATCTGCCAGTTCGTGAGCCCCATCGCGCGGGCCGCGCGCACGTAGTCCTGCGTGCGGTTGCGCAGGAACTCGGCGCGCACGTAGTCGGCAAGGCCGATCCAGCCGAACAGCGACAGCAGCACGATCAGCAGCAGGAAGCTCGGCTCGAAGATCGATGCGAAGATGATCAGCAGGTACAGCTCGGGCAGCGAACTCCAGATCTCGATCAGCCGCTGCCCGACGATGTCGATGCGCCCGCCGAAGAAGCCCTGCACCGCGCCCGCGGCGATCCCGAGCAGCGTGCCGATCACGGTCAGGACCAGCCCGAACTCGACCGACACGCGGAACCCGTACACGAGCCGCGCGAGCAGGTCGCGCCCCTGCGCATCGGTGCCGAGCCAGTTCGCGCGCGACGGCGGCGCCGGGTTCGGCGCGCTCGAGAAGTAGTTCAGCGTGTCGTAGTAATAGCGGTTCGGCGGATAGACGACGAAGTTGCCCGGCGCCTCGAGCCGCTTGCGCACGTACGGGTCGAGATAGTCGGCCGGCGTCGGGAAGTCGCCGCCGAAGGTCGTCTCCGGGTACGCATGGAACATCGGGAAATAGTAGTGATCGTCGTAGCGCACGACGAGCGGCTTGTCGTTCGACCACAACGGTGCCGCGAGGCTCGCGGCGAACGCGACGACAAAGATCACGAAGCTCCAGTAGCCGAGGCGCTGCTGGCGAAAGCGCTGCCAGACGCGGCGCGCGGGCGACGGCGACACGCGCGCGCGCGCGGCGTCGATGCGGGGCGACACGACGGCCCGGTTCATCGCGCACCTCGCCCGGCGAGCGCGGGCAGGCGGACGGGCGCGCCGGCAAGCGGCGTGCGGACGGTCGGTTTCATGTCAGCGCTCCAGGTTGTCGAATTGAATGCGCGGGTCGACCCACACGTAGCAAAGGTCGGAGATCAGCTTGGTCGCGAGCCCGATCAGCGTGAACAGGTACAGCGTGCCGAGCACGACCGGGTAGTCGCGCCGCACGACCGACTCGTACGACAGCAGCCCGAGGCCGTCGAGCGAGAACAGCGTCTCGATCAGCAGGCTGCCGGTGAAGAACGCGCCGATGAACGCGGCCGGAAACCCGACGATCAGCGGCAGCATCGCGTTGCGGAACACGTGCTTCCATAGCACGGTGCGCTCGGCGAGCCCTTTCGCGCGCGCGGTCAGCACGTACTGCTTGCGGATCTCGTCGAGGAACGCGTTCTTCGTGAGCATCGTGATGACCGCGAAGCTGCCGACGACCGACGCGGTGATCGGCAGCGCGATGTGCCACAGATAGTCGAGCACCTTGCCGATCAGCGACAGCTGGGAGAAGTTGTCCGACGTGAGACCGCGCAGCGGGAACAGCTGCCAGAACGAGCCGCCGCCGAACAGCACGAGCAGCAGCACGCCGAGCACGAAGCCCGGAATCGCATAGCCGATCAGCACGACGAGGCTCGTCGCGACGTCGAACGGCGAGCCGTTGCGCACGGCCTTCGCGATGCCGAGCGGCACCGAGATCAGATACGTGACGAAGAACGTCCACAGCCCGATGCTGATCGAGACCGGCAGCTTCTGCACGATCAGCGACCACACGCTCTGGTGACGAAAGTAGCTGTCGCCGAGATCGAAGCGCGCGAAGCGCTTCAGCATCAGCCAGTAGCGCTCGAGCGGCGGCTTGTCGAAGCCGTACAGTGCCTTGAGCTGCGCGAGCTGCTGCGCGTCGACGCCCGTATGCGCGCGCATGCCGAATGGCGTCGCGCCCTGCTCCGTCGCGCCCTTGCGCAGCTCCTGCACGGCCTGTTCGACCGGGCCGCCCGGCACGAACTGGATCACGGCGAACGTGAGCGTGAGCACGCCGGCGAGCGTCGGGATCATCAGCAGCAGGCGTTTGAGGATGTAGCTCCACATAGGGCGTCGACTCGCGATCGATAGGCTGGGTTGAACGAAGGGCCGGCAGGCTTCAGTGATCGGGCTTGGCCCACCAGGTCGACACGACCCAGCCCTCGGCCGAATAGTACAGCGGCAGCGTGCGCGGATAGTCGAGCGTGCGCTGGTACGCGATCCGGTGCGTCGTGCTGTACCACTGCGGAACCGCGTAGTAGCCATGCATCAGCACACGGTCGAGCGCATGCGTCGCGTCGAGCAGGTCGTCGCGCGTCTGCGCGGCGCCGAGCGCGTGCAGCAGCGCGTCGACAGCCGGCGACTTCAGCCCGATGATGTTGTCGGAACCCGGTTCGTCGGCGAACTTGCTGGCGTAGCGCGAGAACTGCTCCGCGCCCGGCACCTGCACGCCCGGCAGGCGGACCGTCGTCATGTCGTAGTCGAACGCGTCGAGCCGCTTTTGCAGCAGCGCGTAATCGGCCGTGCGAAAGCGTGCGTCGATGCCGAGCTTCGCGAGATTGCGCTGATAGGCGGTCACGACACCTTGCATCGCGCCGCCTGCGTCGTCGAGGACCTCGAACGTGAACGGCTCGCCCTGCGCGTTGCGCAGCGCGCCGTCGCGATAGGTCCAGCCGGCCTGCGCGAGCAGCGCGCGCGCCTTCAGCAGGTTCGCGCGCAGCGAGCCCGGCGGGTTCGTGCTCGGTTGCGTGACCATCGGGCCGAACACGGCCGGGTCGAGCTGCGCGCGCAACGGTTCCAGCAGCTTCAGCTCGCCCGGGCCCGGCGTACCGGTCGCCTGCAGGTCCGTGTCGGCGAAATAGCTGTCGAGGCGCGTGTACGCGCCATAGAACAACTGGCGGTTCAGCCATTCGAAATCGAACGCGAGATCGAGCGCCTGGCGCACGCGCGCGTCGCGAAACAGCGGCCGGCGCAGGTTCATGAAGAAACCCTGCATGCCCGCGCCGTTGTGCTGGCGGAATTCGCGCTTGACGAGCTCGCCGCTGTCGAAGCGCTTGCCGACGTCGCGCCGCGTCCAGTTGCGCGCGATGTATTCGACCAGCACGTCGTACTCGCCGGCCTTGAACGCCTCGAGCCGCGCGACGCCGTCGCCGTACAGCTTGTAGACGATCCGCTCGAAGTTGTTGGTGCCGACCCGCACCGGCAGGTCGGCGCCCCAGTACGCGGGATTGCGCCGGTACGTAATGGTGCGGCCGTTGTCGTAGTGCTCGATCAGGTACGGGCCGCTGCCGATCGGCTGCTCGAACGCGATCTGGTCGAACGGGATCCGCGTACCGTCCGCGCGCAGCCCCCACTTGCGCGAGAACACCGGCACGCCGCCGGCGATCAGCGGCAGCTCGCGGTTCGCGCTGCGGAATTCGAACCGCACGGTCGCGCGGTCGATCACCACGGCCTTCGCGATTTCAGCGAAATACGCGCCGAACTGCGGCGCGGCCTGCTTGCTCTTCAGCGTGTCGAACGAAAACCTGACGTCGTCGGCCGTGACCGGGTCGCCGTTCGAAAAACGCGCGCGCGGATTCAGGTGGAACGTGACCGAGCGGCGGTCCGGCGCGATCTCGATGTCGTCGGCGAGCAGCCCGTAGGCGGACGCCGGTTCGTCCGAGCTGCCGGTCGCCAGGCTCTCGAACAGCATGTCGATGCCCGGTGCGGGATTGCCGCGCATCGTGAACGGATTGAACTTGTCGAATGACGTCAGCCGGCTCGGGTTCGCGAGCACAAGCGTACCGCCCTTCGGCGCATCCGCGTTCACGTAGTCGAAATGCTTGAAGCCCGGCGGATATTTCGGCTCGCCGTACTGCGCGATCGCATAGGCCGCGTGCGCGGCCGTCGCAGCCAGCACCGCCTGTATTGCCCATGCTGCCGCCGTGCGGCCGGCGGCTCGTACCGCATGCGCGACGCCGAAACGGATGCGCGCGGCGGCGGCCCGGGGCGAACCCTTCGTCATAGAGGCCCTGTCGGTCGATTGAGGGATGGAACACGGGTCGATTCTACCCATTCAGTTCGACGTCGAGCCAGTTCTCGGCTTTTCGTGCGTGGCGTCAGTGCGTCACGCCATCCGCGCGCGGCCCGCGCGGATAAAAGAAAACCGCCACGCGGGCGGTTTTTTCTCGTGCGGCACACACGTCGCGCGCGCGCCGCATGTCGATCAGCGCCAGCCGTTGTGGCGGCCGTTATCCCAGTGACCGTGACCGCGATCGCCGCCCCAGCCGCGGCCATGATGGCGATACCACTCGTCGCGGCCCCAGTAGCGTCGGCCGTCCCAGTAGCGATCGCCGTGCCAGCCGATCACGATCGCCGGTGCCGGCACGTAGACGGGCGCCGGCGCATAGACAGGCGCCGGCTGGTAGACGACCGGCGGCGGCGGCGGCGCATACACCGGCGCGGGGGCGACGTAGACCGGAGCCGGCACGCCGACGTTGATCCCGACATTGACTCCCGCCATTGCTGCGCCCGACACGAGCAAGGCCGTCATACCGGTCAAGAGCGAGGCAACACGCAAAGTCTTCATGGATTCCTCTTCGAGTTGTTTGATGTGTGATTCGACTATAACGGCAAGCGCCGTGTCGGCATATTTCAAGTTTGTAAGAACTGATGCGCAGCGTCGCACCAGGACGCGCTCGCTAACGTCTTGTAACAACTGGCGGCCCGGCATGGCCGCGGCGGCCCTTCCCGTCCGCCGCCACCGGCTTTCGCGCCGGATTTGCGCCTGTCAGGCGCCCTTCGCGGGCCAAATCATACTGCTTCCGGCCTGCTGGCTCCCTCGTCGGCTCACCATCGTCGAAGCGATGCGCCGGCATCCGGCGGGCGAAAAAAAAGCGGCACGCGCGTGCCGCTTCTCGATGACCGGCGCATCGCGCCGCGATGCCGTTCAACGCGACATCATGTTCATGCTGACGTTGTGCATCACCCACAGCGTGCCGACGATCAGGATCGCCGCGGTCAGCACGGTGTAGCTGAACGCCATCACGTTCCAGCGCTGGCCGGACGAACCGTTCATGTGCAGGAAGTACACGAGGTGCACGACGATCTGCACGAATGCCAGCACGGCCAGCGCGATCAGCGACGCGTGCGGCGACAGCACGCCGCCCATCACGAGGCCGAACGACGCGGCCGTCAGCAGCACCGACAGGATGAAACCGGCGACGTAGCCGCCGACGCTGCCGTGCCCTTCTTCGAGTTGAGACGAATGCGAATGGGCCATTTAGATCACGCTCGCGAGATAGACAAAGGAAAACACGCAGATCCACACGATGTCGAGAAAGTGCCAGAAGAGACTCAGGCACGTCAGGCGCCGCAGGTCGCGATCGGTCAGGTCACCGCCGCGCAATACGATCTGCCCCGCGAGCACGATCATCCACAAGAGGCCTGCCGTCACGTGCAGCCCATGCGTGCCGACCAGCGTGAAGAACGCCGACAGGAACGCGCTGCGCTGCGGGCCCGCGCCTTCCGCGATCAGGTGCGAGAACTCGCGCAGTTCCATCGCAAGGAACGCCGCGCCGAGCACGAACGTCACCGCGAGCCACGCGAGCAGCGCGCCACGCCGCTGCTGGTACGCGGCCAGCATCGCAAAGCCGTAGGTGATGCTCGACAGCAGCAGCGCGGCGGTTTCCACCGCGACGCCCGGAATGTCGAACAGGTCCTTAGCGGTCGGACCGCCCGCGTACTGGTTGCCGAGCACCGCGAACGTCGCGAACAGCGCCGCGAAGATCACGCAGTCGGTCATCAGGTACAGCCAGAAGCCGAACACCGAGTGCGACGGCGGATGGTCGTCGTGCTCGAGCAGGGTTGCGCTCAAGGTTTTCTGCAGCATCAGTTGGCCTCCAGTTCCACGTCGTCGACACGCGTGGCCACGCGCGCCGCCGGTTGCTTCTCTTCGATCTTGCGCACCTTCGACGCCGGGATGTAGCAGCCGTCGTTGTCACGCGAGCTGTAGACCACGAGCGTCGCGACGATGCCGACCAGGCCGCCGATCGCCATCCACCAGATGTGCCACACCAGCGCGAAGCCGAGCACCAGGCTGAAGATCGCGACCACGAGACCCGCACACGTGTTCGACGGCATGTGGATGTCGCGGATCGTCGCCGGGTTCGGCCGGCCGTCGCCGCGTGCCTTCATGTCGGCGTACGCATCCAGCGTGCGCACTGGCGGAATCACCGCGAAGTTGTAGTCGGCGGGCGGCGACGAGGTCGCCCATTCCAGCGTGCGGCCGCCCCACGGATCGCCCGTGGTGTCGCGATACGCCGGCAGGTTGCGGTTGCGGATGCTGACGACCAGTTGCAGCAGCTGGCATGCGATGCCGATCGCGATCAGCACGGCGCCGAACGCGGCAACCAGCAGCCACGGATGCCACGCCGGGTTGTCGTAGTGGTTCAGGCGACGCGTCATGCCCATGAAGCCGAGCACGTAGAGCGGTACGAATGCGACGTAGAAGCCGACCTGCCAGAACCAGAACGCAGCCTTGCCGAGCTTCTCGTTCAGCTTGAAGCCGAACGCCTTCGGGAACCAGTAGTTGAAGCCCGCGAGATAGCCGAACAGCACGCCGCCGATGATCACGTTGTGGAAGTGCGCGATCAGGAACAGGCTGTTGTGCAGCACGAAGTCCGCGCCCGGGATCGCCATCATCACGCCGGTCATCCCGCCGAGCGTGAACGTGACCATGAAGCCGATCGTCCACAGCACGGGCGTCGTGAATTCGATCCGGCCGCGGTACATCGTAAACAGCCAGTTGAACACCTTCACGCCGGTCGGGATCGCGATGATCATCGTCATGATGCCGAAGAACGCGTTCACGTTCGCACCGGAACCCATCGTGAAGAAGTGATGCAGCCACACGAGGAACGACAGCACCATGATCGCGCAGGTCGCGTACACCATCGTCTTGTAGCCGAACAGCGGCTTCTTCGAGAACGTCGCGATGACTTCCGAGAAGATGCCGAACGCCGGCAGGATCAGGATGTACACCTCCGGATGGCCCCACGCCCAGATCAGGTTCAGGTACAGCATCGCGTTGCCGCCGGCTTCGTTCGTGAAGAAGTGCATGCCGAGGTAACGGTCCAGGCCGAGCAGCGCGAGCGTCGCGGTCAGGATCGGGAACGACGCCATGATCAGCACGTTCGTGCAGAGGGCCGTCCACGTGAACACCGGCATCTTCATCAGCGTCATGCCGGGCGCGCGCATCTTGATGATCGTCACGAAGAAGTTCACGCCGGTCAGCAGCGTGCCGACGCCCGAGATCTGCAGCGCCCACAGGTAGTAGTCGACTCCTACCCCCGGACTGAACTGCAGCTCCGACAGCGGCGGATACGCGAGCCAGCCCGTCTGCGCGAACTCGCCGATCACGAGCGAGATGTTGATCAGGATCGCGCTGACCGCCGTCATCCAGAAGGAGAGCGAGTTGATGAACGGGAACGCGACGTCGCGCGCGCCGATCTGCAGCGGCACGACCAGGTTCATCAGGCCGACCATGAACACCATCGCCATGAAGAAGATCATGATCACGCCGTGTGCCGTGAAGATCTGGTCATAGTGGTGCGGCGGCAGGTAGCCGGGCGCGTTGTACGCGAGCGCCAGCTGCATGCGCATCATGATCGCGTCGGCGAAGCCGCGCAGCAGCATGATCAGCGCGACGATGATGTACATCACGCCGAGTTTCTTGTGGTCGACCGTCGTCAGCCATTCCGTCCACAGCCACTTCCAGCGGCCGGTGATCGTCAGCGCGGCGAGGATGCCCAGCACGACCAGCCCCATGAAGGCGCCGGCCACCATGATGATGGGCTGATCGAACGGGATCGCCGCTAGTGTGAGTTTGCCGAACATGCGTTACCCCTTCGTGCCGCAGGCGGCGTCCTTCAGGTCGAGGACGTGGCCGTCGTTGTATTTCGCGATGATGTTGTGGAAGAGCCGCGGATCGACCGACGAGAAGTAGCGCACGGGCGCCTTCTCGCTCGGCTGCGCGACGCTGCCGTACACGGTCGCGTCGAGCCGCTCGGGCGAGGCCTTCACCTTCTGCACCCATGCGTCGAACTGCTCGCGCGGCTCGGCGAGCGTGCGGAACTTCATGTCGGAGAAGCCGCGGCCGCTGAAGTTGGCGGACGTGCCCGCGTAGTCGCCGGCTTCATCGGCGATCAGGTGCAGGCGCGTCTGCATGCCGGCCATCGCGTAGACCTGGCCGCCTAGCTGCGGAATGAAGAACGAGTTCATCACCGAATCCGACGTGATGCGGAAGTTCACCGGCGTGCCGACCGGAATCGCGAGCTGGTTGACCGACGCGATGCCGAGTTCCGGATAGATGAACAGCCACTTCCAGTCGAGCGCGACGACCTCGACGTCGATCGGCTTCACCGACGACTCGAGCGGCTTGTACGGATCGAGCTCGTGCGTGGTTTTCCACGTGAGCACGCCGAGGAACAGGATGATCAGCGTCGGCACCGTCCAGATCACGACCTCGATCGCGGTCGAGTGCGACCAGTTCGGCGCGTAGGTGGCGTTGCGGTTCGATGCGCGGTATCGCCACGCGAACCACAGCGTGAGCAGGATCACCGGCACGACGACGAGCAGCATCGCCCAGGTGGAGGTTGCGATCAGCGCCTTTTCGGCAGCGCCGACGCTTCCTTTCGGATTTAGTACATCTAAATTACAGCCTGACAGGCTCAACGCCGCGCCGATCGACATCAGCGCCGTCCAGCCTTTTGAAGCTCTTCTTTTCATCACACAGCCCGAGGGTCATTGAATCCGTTGCGTATGCCCGATGCGCATTCGATCCACGAAAGTGGCCGAATCATACGTCGCGCGGGCGCGATGAAAAACCGATGGATGCGGCAAATCATCATTGCAAAATCTGCTGTGAGACAGATTGTCGCGGGGCAATTTCACGCAGGCGGAAGCCAGCCGCGAGCCGACAGGAAACCCGCCGAAGACGCCGGACAGGGCCCGCCCTGCCCCGATGGTGGTGCGCGCCACGGCCGCATCGTCGTGCGATGCGGCCCGTCGGGCGCGACGTCACGCGATCAGCCGTGCGCCGATGCCATGTACGCCGGCTGCGCCGGTGCGCCGCCGTCCCCGGCCGGCAGCTTCGAATGGCTGGCGTCGTCGATCAGCCGTGCGACGGTCGGATCGATCGCGTCGGTGAACGGCTTCGGATCGACCCCGACCATCAGCACGATCAGCGCGAGCGACGCGAACATCACGATCTCTCGGCGGCTCAAGTCGGCGAGCTTCGCGATGCGCGGGCTCGCGATCTTGCCGAACACGACGCGCTTGACCATCCACAGCGTGTACGACGCGCTGAGGATCAGCGTGAGCGCCGCGGTCGCACCGATCCAGAAGTTGACGCGGATCGCGCCCATGATGACCATGAACTCGCCGACGAAGCCCGACGTGCCCGGCAGGCCGATGTTGGCCATCGCGAACAGCAGCGCGAACGTCGCGAAGCGCGGCATCACGCCCGCCACGCCGCCGTACGCGGCGATCTCGCGCTGCTTCGTGCGATCGACCAGCACGCTCACGCAGAGCAGCATCGCGCCCGCGACGAAGCCGTATGACACGAGCTGCACGATCGCACCTTCGACGCCGATCCGGTTGAACAGGAACAACCCGAGCGTGACGATCCCCATATGCGCGACCGTCGAATACGCGAGCAGCTTGCCGAGGTCGGTCTGCGCGAGCGCGATCAGGCTCGCGTAGACGATCGCGAACAGCGACAGCGCGATCACGGCCGGCGCGAAGAAGTGGCTCGCGTCCGGCGTGATCGGCAGCGCGAAGCGCAGGAAGCCGTAACCGCCGAGCTTGAGCATCGCGAGCATCAGCGCGGCGCCCGTCGGGCCGTCCGTGTAGACGTCGCGCAGCCACGTATGAACGGGCCACATCGGCACCTTGACCGCGAACGCGGCGAAGAAACCGAGAAACACCAGCAGTTGCGGCGCGAAGCCGAGCTGCAGCGTGCGCCATGCGTTCATGTCGAACGTATGCGACTTCGCGAACAGGTACAGCATCGCCATCAACAGCAGCAGCGAACCCGCGAACGAGATGAAGAAGAACTTCACGGCCGCGTAGACGCGATGCTCCCTGCCCCACGTGCCGATCAGCAGATACAGCGGGATCAGCGTCGCCTCGAAGAAGATGAAGAACAGCAGCCCGTCCTGCGCGACGAACACGCCGACCATCAGCCCCGACAGGATCAGGAACGACGCGTGGTACTGCGCGACGCGCACCGTGACCGACTCCCACGACGCAATCACGACCACGAGCGTCGTGAAGGCGGTCAGAACGACGAGCCACAGCGACGCGCCGTCGATCCCGACGCGCCAGCCGGCGTTGAAGGCCGCCAGCCAGTTGCGGGTTTCGGCGAACTGCATCGCGGCCGAGTGCGAATCGAAACCGGCGACGAGCGGCACGACGGCCGCCAGCCCCGCGAGTGCGCCGACGAGCGCGATCAGCCTCGTGCGATGCGGATGACGGTCGGAGCCGGCGCGCAGCAGGCACGCGCCGAACAGGATCGGAACCCAGATCGCCAGGCTCAGGAAAGGGAAATCATGCATGTCAACAGGCCTTGAGAAGGTCGCGCACTGCATCGGGAACAGGCGTGACGAAAGGAACGAAATCAAATCGACAGATAGATTTCGTGGATCGACAATGTTGGCAAAATGTAAAGCGGAATCAGGGCAAAGCTTGACGCCGCTCAAGCGCAATCGGGTTAACGAGCATAAGGCGAACGATTATTTTTTGCAGCGCAACAGAGCGCCATTTCGTGGCGTACAGATAGGCCACTGATTTTCATGCGTAATTTTTTGTATTGCGACGCTGCATCAATCGCGCGAATCGATGCGATGCCGCATTTTTTTCGGAAACGCGGCGCTTGGGGGCGCGAGAAGAAAATGAGGGGAAGGATGAATGGGGGCGATTCTTTTCTTACACGCTTTCTTTCATTTTTATTTCACAGGGTGCCGGGCGCCGCGATCCGGAATGCACCGGAACTTGCGGCGCACTCTGTCAGCGCTGGTGGCTGAGCCGGTCCCACACGCGCATCGTCACCGCACGATAGTGGTTGTGTTGCGCGGGGAAATGGACGAAGCGGCTGTCGCGCGTCGCGTAGACCGGTGACGACGCGAGCGACATCGCGTCGACGATGTAGCGCGCGTCGATCATGCCCGCCTCGAGCAGTTCGACATAGATCGCCTGCTGGTCGCCGCCGCTCGCGTAGACCGACGACCGATCGTCGAAGCTCTCGATGCGCGCGCACATGCGCTCGACCCGTTCCCGCATCGGCGCGACGTTGCGCACGCCGATCATGCACGAGTTGATCGCCCAGGCCGTGTGGTCGGTGCCGATCACGAAATCGCGACCGTCGATCACGCTGTCGATCGTCTGGCGCTGGTCGATCGCGAGAATGTCGGCGTCGACCCAGAACACGAACGCGTGATCAGGCAGATGTTCGCGAATCAGGTGCAGCTTTGCCCAGTTCGCATCGACGCCGGCCGGCAGGAACGCGGGCGGTTCGCGATACGCGTGGTACGCATAGCCGTGTCGCGTGCAGTAGCGAACGAAGTTCTCTTCGTGTAGATCGCCGTAACCGGCGATGTGCGACGTGTGCAGGCTCACGAACGCGATGCCTGCGTGCGGGTTCAGGTGCCGCGCCGGCTCGCGCGTTCGTTGCTGCGCGGCGCGCCAATCGTCCATCGCGCGCGGCTGCTCGCCCTGCCGGACCCGCGCCGCATCGTCGACGAGCGCGAGCACGTAGCGAAAGTCGTAGTCGGGCGTCGGCGCCCATACGCCATCGATCTGCCGCCATTCGGGCGCCTGGTGCGCTACGAGCGGATGCGCGCCGACGACCGTGTCGATCGCATGCCCGTCACTCCACACCGTCTGGGCCGACGCGAAATAGCCGGTCGCAAGCGGCTGGTCGAACGGCAACGGCGGGAAATGCTCCGCCAGCAGCGTCGCCTCGCATGCGTGTTGCCGCTCGGGCACGCGCATCGCCCACTTGCCCAGGTCGAGCGCCAGCTTGCGCAGGCGCTCGCGCACATCGGGCACGTTGCGAAAGATCATGCCGCTCGCCGCCGGCAACGGCGACTTCGACGTCTGCGTCGTGACGATCGCGTCATAACCGTGCGCGACATCCGGCAACGCATGCTGGCCGAACACGACCGAGAACGGATCGAGCACGAGCAGCAACGCGCCCTGCTTCATCGCGACGAGCTGCGCGTTGATCGCGTGGTACTTGTGCAGCGCCTGCTGGCGCTCGCCGTACACGTGCGTGCCGTCGACGATCGCGTGCCGATAGCCGTGGCCTCTCGCGTATCGCTCGTGATTGTCGACGAGCCCGTCGACGGGTCGATGCGAAAGGATGGTCAGAACGGAATGCATGCGTGCAGGAACTCCAACGTGAGCCGCGCGAGGCGATACGCCTATTTAGCGCATGAGCGTCGCTCAAGTCGAGCCTTGATTGGAAGCCCGGACGAAACGGGGCGCCGAGCGGCAAGTCCGGAAAGGAAGCGTGAAAAGAATCAGGAAAAGAAAAAGCCCCGCAAGTCCGAGAACTTACGGGGCTTTGTCACCGCTTTTGGCGGAGACGGAGGGATTCGAACCCTCGATCCAGGTTTTGGCCCAGATGCTCCCTTAGCAGGGGAGTGCCTTCGACCTCTCGGCCACGTCTCCCAAACTTTCGCTCGCACCAGGGAGGCAGTGCGACGAGAACGAAATAATATAGGGTTTCGAACCGCTCGTCAATTTCCGTGATGCATTTTCTTCAATGCATCACAAAAAATTCACGCCGCCTGGTCGAGTTCGAATGCCTTGTGCAGCGCGCGGACGGCCAGCTCCATGTATTTCTCGTCGATCAGCACCGAAATCTTGATTTCGGACGTCGAGATCATCTGGATGTTGATGCCCTCTTCCGACAGCGTGCGGAACATCTTGCTCGCGACGCCCACGTGCGAACGCATGCCGACGCCGACGACCGACACCTTCGACACCTTCGGGTCGCCCTGCACGCGCTCGGCGCTCACATGACCCTTCACCTGATTGGTGAGGATGTCCATCGCCTTCTGGTAATCGCCGCGACCGACCGTGAACGTGAAGTCCGTCTTGCCTTCGACGCTCTGGTTCTGGATGATCATGTCGACGTCGACGTTCGCGTCGGCGACCGGGCCGAGGATCTGATACGCGATACCCGGCTTGTCGGGCACGCCCATCACCGCAATGCGTGCTTCGTCGCGCTGGAACGCGATGCCGGAAATGACTGCCTTTTCCATGGTCTCGTCTTCTTCAAAAGTAATCAGGGTGCCCGAGCGCATTTCTTCGTCGAGCGCAATCAGCGGATCGGTCAGGCTCGACAGCACACGCGTCTTCACCTGGTATTTGCCGGCGAATTCGACCGAGCGGATCTGCAGGACCTTCGAGCCGAGGCTGGCCATTTCCAGCATTTCCTCGAACGTCACGCGGTCGAGGCGTCGCGCCTCTTCGACCACGCGCGGGTCGGTCGTGTAGACACCGTCGACGTCCGTGTAGATCAGGCACTCTTCGGCATCCAGCGCGGCCGCGACCGCCACCGCCGACGTGTCCGAGCCGCCACGGCCCAGCGTCGTGATGTGACCGTCCGGATCGACGCCCTGGAAGCCCGTGATGATCACGACCTTGCCGGCGTTCAGATCGGCCTTCACGCGCTCGTCGTCGATCGAGTGGATACGCGCCTTCGTGAACGCGCTGTCCGTCTTGATCGGCACTTGCCAGCCGGCATAGCTCACGGCTTCGACGCCGATTTCCTGCAGCGCGATCGACAGCAGGCCGACGCTGACCTGCTCGCCGGTCGACGCGATCATGTCGAGCTCACGCGGGCTCGGCTGGCTCGAAATCTCTTTCGCGAGACCGAGCAGACGGTTGGTTTCGCCGGACATCGCGGACGGCACGACCACCATCTGGTGCCCGGCCTGATGCCATTTTGCGACGCGTTTCGCGACGTTCTTGATGCGCTCGACCGAGCCCATCGAAGTGCCGCCGTATTTGTGTACGATGAGTGCCATTGTCGTTCTGAACTGGAGGAGAAACCGCACGGGCGCGCTGGGCAGGCCGCGTTGCCGTTCGGTCACGCGGCTTGTGGCTGTGGACGGACGACGAGGGGAACGGCTGGGACGCAACACGCAAGCGTGACGGATTTTGCCCGGAAGGCCGATCAGGCCGCGCAAACCGGGTACGTCACGCGGAAAACCTGCACAAAACGCTCAAAAATCGAGCCGAGCAAACGACCGAGCGTACCCGATAGAGGCCCGCTTGACAAGCCGCTCGCCGGTTTGGCAAGCGTTCCGGCGCTGTTTACCAAATGGTGAAAACCGGCGCGCGATCATGCGCCGGAAAGCGTGCCGCCGCTACGCGATCAGCAGGTCGGGACGCCATTCGATCCGGCGCCACCCGCCGTCGCCGGATAGCCCGTCGCCATGATTCACGCCGAGCCGCGGCACGTAGACGAGCCGGTCGCCCGCGAACAGCAGCGGGACGTCGCGCTGCCAGGCCGGCACGCCGCGCTCCTGGAACAGGTTCTTCAGCGTGCGTCCCGGGCCGCCGGGCGACGTACGCAGCCGCTCGCCGCCCGCACGGGCTCGCGCGGCGAGCGGCGCGCCGCGCAGCAGCGCCTCCGGCACCGCCCCGTCGCTGCGGGCCTCGGCCGGCGCGAACACGAACGTGCCGCGCCATGCCGGCACGCGCCAGACTTCTTGTCCGTCCCATGCAAGCGAAGACTCGGGACGCGGCGTCCCGGTGCCGTCGTCGGCCGGCTCGGCGCTGTCGCCCGCCTCCCAGTACACGATATCGCGATAGAGCCGCAGGCACTGCCCCGCGTGATCGACCCGCAGCGCATGCGCGTCGTGCGCAGCGCGCAGTTGCCGCATCATGTTCGCGAGCCGGCCTGCCGACGCACCGGGCAGGCCGAGCCGGCGCATCCAGAAACGCAGCAGGTTCGCGCCGCGCGTGTCGTCGAACGCGACCAGCGCATCGCGCGACAGTGCGCGGCCTTCGTTGCGCGCGGCGCCGGCGAAATCCAGTTCGGCCAGGTCGTCGAGCAGCCGCTGCGCGGCCGCCGCATGCTGGGCCGCACGGCCCAGCGCATCGCGAAAGCCCGGGAAATGCACGGCGAGCGTCGGCAGCACGTCGATGCGCAATGCATTACGCGCATAGCGCGTGTCGTCGTTCGATTCGTCATCGATCCACGTGAGCGCGCGCTGCGCCGCATAGCGCTCCAGTTGCGCTCGCAACAATCGCAGCAGCGGGCGCACGCGCTCGACGCTCGCGCCGTCGGGGCGATAGCGCGGCGCCATCGCGGCCAGGCCCGCGATCCCTGCCCCGCGCAGCAGTTGCAGCAGGACGGTCTCGGCCTGGTCGTCCGCATGCTGCGCGACCCAGAGCGCCGCCACGCCATGACGTTCGCACATCGCATCGAGCGCTGCATATCGGCGCTCGCGCGCGCTCGCCTCGATGCCGAGGCCGCTGTCGCGCGGCACGTCGACACGCTCCGATTCGAACGCGACGCCGAGTCGTTCGGCCGTCGCTTGCGCGTGCGCGACCCATGCGTCGGCGTTCGCGCTCAGGCCGTGATGCACGTGCAGCGCGACGCAGCGCGCCGCGCCCGCGACGCGCACGGCCGCGTCGAGCAGCACCGTCGAGTCGAGGCCGCCGCTGTACGCGATCGCGATGCGCGCATCGGCCGGCAGATCGGCAAGCGCAACGCCGACCGCATCGAGTACGACGCGGTCGGCGGAGAATTCGGTCGGGGGGATCACGAGACGGACGCGCGCCGGACGGCGCGCGATGCGAACACGCCGGTCATGCGCCGGGCGTGGTTTCCTTGAACTTGCCGTAGGCCATCAGGCGCTCGAAGCGGCGCTCGCGCAACGCATCGATGCTCATGCCCTGGAACTGGCGCAGCGAATCGGCGAGCGCGCGGCGCAGCAGCGCGGCCATGCCCTTCGGGTCGCGGTGCGCGCCGCCGAGCGGCTCGTTGATGATCTTGTCGATCAGGCCGAGCGCCTTCAGGCGATGAGCGGTCAGGCCCAGCGCTTCCGCGGCCTCGGGCGCCTTCGAGGCGCTCTTCCACAGAATCGACGCGCAGCCTTCCGGCGAGATCACCGAGTACGTCGAGAACTGCAGCATCATCACGGTGTCGGCCACGGCGATCGCGAGCGCACCGCCCGAACCGCCCTCGCCGATCACGGTCGTGATGATCGGCGTCTTCAGTTCGGCCATCACGTACAGGTTGTGGCCGATCGCTTCCGACTGGCCGCGCTCTTCCGCGCCGATGCCGGGGTATGCGCCCGGCGTATCGACGAACGTGAAGATCGGCAGCCCGAACTTCTCGGCGAGACGCATCAGCCGTTCGGCCTTGCGATAGCCTTCCGGACGCGGCATCCCGAAGTTGCGCGCCGCGCGCTCCTTCGTGTCGCGGCCCTTCTGGTGGCCGATCACCATGCACGGATGGCCGCCGAAGCGCGCGAGACCGCCGACGATCGACAGATCGTCCGCGAATGCGCGGTCGCCATGCAGTTCGTGAAAATCGGTAAACAGTTCCGCAACGTAATCGAGCGTGTACGGACGCTGCGGATGCCGCGCGATCTGCGAGACCTGCCACGGCGACAGGTTCGCGTAGAGGTCCTTCGTCAGTTGCTGGCTTTTCTTCGACAGCCGCTCGATTTCTTCCGAAATATCGACAGCCGAGTCGTCCTGCACGAATCGCAGCTCTTCGATCTTGGCCTCGAGTTCGGCGATCGGCTGTTCGAAATCCAGAAACGTGGTCTTCATGTGTTCGAATCCTTGGGTCTTGCGGCAGCGCGTATTCTACCCGCGCGGGCGATATGCAAGACCGGCTCTCAACTATTGATGTTTAAAACCCGATAGCCTTCAATCGGCGTCGGCGTCAGGCGCGTCGAGGCTGCGCCACATGTACCAGGTCGCGACGGTACGCCACGGCTCCCAGTTGGCGGCCACTTCGCGCGCCTCGCTGCGCGTGACGGGCTCCCCGCTGAAGTAATTGACGCTGATCGCGCGGATCAGGCCCGGATCGTCGAGCGGCAGCACGTCCGGCCGCGACAGGTTGAAGACCAGGAACATCTCGGCCGTCCAGCGACTGATGCCGCGGATCTGCGTGAGTTCCGCGATCACGTCCTCGTCGTCCATCGACGTCCATTTGTCGACGTGCAGCGCGCCGGACACGAAGTGTTGCGCGAGATCGAGAATGTATTCCGTCTTGCGCTTCGACAGTCCGCACGCGATCAGCTTGTCCGCGCCGAGCCGGATGACCGGCTGCGGTGCGAGTTTCGGACACGCATCCTCGATGCGCGCCCACAGCGCCTGCGCGGACGGCACCGAGATCTGCTGGCCGACGACCGAACGCGCGAGCGTGACGAACGGGTCGCCGCGCTTCACGAGATGCGCGGGCCCGAACTTCGGGATCAGCTTCTTCAGGATGCGGTCGCGCTTGACGAGATCGGCGCACGCCTTATCCCAGTATGCGGGACGCACGACGCCATCGGCGCCGTCGGCTGCCGCATCGGATGCACGCACCTTGCGGGCCGCGTCGGCGGCTGCCATCGCGACCTCCGGCTGCGCCGCATCCGCGCCCTTCGCCCGTGCGGGCTTCGCATGACCGTTGAGCGCGCCGTTCGGCACGGCGCGCGTCGCGTCCGCCTTCGCCGCCGGCGCGCGCTTGGCTGCCGGACGCACGGCGACCGGAGTCGCACGCCTGACCGGCGCTTTTCTGGCCGTTGCCATCTTGCCTCCTACCTGACGGATCGGTCAGTGGAACGCACCGCGCTCATACGCGACGCCATTCGGTCGATCCGCCCGGTTTGTCTTCAAGTGCGATGCCGGCGTCGAGCAGTTCCGCCCGAATCCGGTCCGCTTCGGCATAGTCCTTCGCTTGCTTCGCCGCGACGCGCGCGGCGATCTTCGCTTCGATTTCGTCGGCTGCGAGCCCGCCTGCCTGCGCGGCGGCACCGGCGCCCTGCTGCAGGAACGCGCGCGGTTCGCGGCCGAGCAGGCCGAGTAGGCCCGCCAGTTGCTTCAGTTGCCGCGCGAGCGACGCATCGCCCGTGCGATTGACCTCGCCCGCCAGCTCGAACAGCGTCGCCACGGCGACCGGCGTATTGATGTCGTCGTTCATCGCGGCCGCGAAACGCCGCGCATGCGGCTCGTTCCAGTCGAGCGCGAGCGTGTCGGGCTGGACATCCTTCAGCGCCGTGTACAGGCGCGTGAGCGACGCGCGCGCATCGTCGAGATGCACGTCGCTGTAATTGAGCGGCGACCGGTAGTGCGTGCGCACGATGAAGAAGCGCATGACCTCGGCGTCGTACCGCTCGAGCACCTCGCGGATCGTGAAGAAGTTGCCGAGCGATTTCGACATCTTCTCGTTGTCGACCTGCACGAAGCCGTTGTGCATCCAGTAATTGACGAACGTCTGGCCGGTCGCGCCTTCGCTTTGCGCGATCTCGTTCTCGTGGTGCGGGAATTGCAGGTCCTGCCCGCCGCCGTGGATGTCGAAATGCTCGCCGAGCAGCGTGCAGCCCATCGCGGAGCATTCGATGTGCCAGCCCGGCCGGCCCATCCCGTACTTCGATGCCCACGACGCGCCTTCCGGATCTTCCGCCTTCGCGCGCTTCCACAACACGAAATCGAGCGGATCCTGCTTCGCGTCGTTCGCGGCGACGCGTTCGCCCGCGCGCAGGTCGTCGAGCGACTTGCCCGACAGCTTCCCGTAGTTCGCGAACTTGCGCACCGAATAATTGACGTCGCCGTCGGTCGCCTGGTACGCGTAGCCGTTCGCCTCGAGCTGCTCGATCATCCCGAGCATCTGCGGAATGAACTGCGTCGCGCGCGGCTCGATGTCGGGCCGCTGGATGCCGAGCGCGGCTTCATCCTCGTGCATCGCGCCGATGAACCGGTCGGTCAGCGACTTGATCGTCTCGCCGTTCTCGACCGCGCGGCGGATGATCTTGTCCTCGATGTCGGTGATGTTGCGCACGTACGTGACGCGATAGCCGATCGCACGCAGCCAGCGCTGGACGAGGTCGAACACGACCAGCATGCGCGCGTGGCCCACGTGACAATAGTCGTAGACGGTGATCCCGCATACGTACATCCGCACTTCGCCGGACTGGCGCGGCACGAAAACTTGCTTGTCACGCGCGAGCGTGTTGTAGATGCGCAGTGATTCCATAGAGATGAACCGTGAGCCGAAGGAAACCGCCCTGGCGAAGCTCGCCCTGCATGCGAAACGGACGGACCCTCTGCCGCAGCACGACACCGGGCGTCCTCGATATCACATGGGGCGGTCAGGCTGCAAGCACAGCGGTGACGGCCACGAGAGGCAAAGAAAGACTGTCTGCCGCTCGCCGGAACGCGCAGACGTTTTGTTAGAATGGCTCGGAGTATAACATTCCGATTTACGCCTATGAAACCTCATCGCGGCCGCGCGCCGAGCGCTGCGACCCTCGTTGCGACCGCCGTCATGGGCGTCGCGCTAACGCTTTTCGCGGCCCCCTCGGCACATGCGCAAAAGGCCCCGGCCACCGCCGACGGCACGCCCGAAATCGACGCGTCGATCACCGGCAAGCAGTGGAAGCAGGCGCTCGCGCAACTCGACGCGCGCATCGCGGCGAATCCGCACGACGTGCAGGCGCAGTTCAAGCGCGGCACCGTGCTCGCCCGCCTGAACCGCGACGACGACGCGATCCAGCAGTTCGTCGCGATTACGCAGGCCTACCCCGAACTGCCCGAACCGTACAACAACCTCGCTGCGCTCTACGCGAAGCACGGCCGCTACGACGAAGCGCGCAGCGCGCTCGTCACCGCGACGCAATCGAACCCGAGCTACTCGCTCGCGTACGAGAACCTCGGCGACCTCTACCTGCGCCTCGCGGCCGAATCGTACAAGCGCGCGCAATCGCTCGGCCGCACGAGCGGCGCGACCGCGCAGCGCCTCGCCGACCTGCAGAAGATCGTGTCGCCGCCGAAGGCGGCACCGAACGCGCGCACCGTCACGCCGGCCACGCGCGCGTACACCGATCGCGCCGCCGCGAACGTGAGCACCACCACGCTGCCGATGTCGCCGACGTTCCAGTTCAACGGTCCGTCCGGTGCGCTGGCGGCGCCGTACGTCGCGCCGTCGCAGTAAGCGGCGCAACCTTCCTTCCCTCCCAACCTGAGGATCGCAATGAAACGTCTGTTGCTGGCGCTTGGCGGCGCCGCCCTTCTCGCGAGCGCGCCTGCTTTCGCGCAATCGGCTACCGCGCACCCCGTCGTGCAGCTGAAGACCTCGCAGGGCGACATCCGTGTCGAGCTCTACCCGGAGAAAGCGCCGAAAACGGTCGCCAACTTCCTCGATTACGTGAAGGCCGGCCAGTACAACGGCACGATCTTCCATCGCGTGATCAAGGGCTTCATGATCCAGGGCGGCGGCTACAAGAGCAGCTTCGAGGAGAAGCCGACCCGCGCGCCGATCCCGCTGGAAAGCCGCAATGGTCTGAAGAACCTGACGGGCACGATCGCGATGGCGCGTACCAGCGATCCGAACTCGGCCACCGCGCAGTTCTTCATCAACACGGTCGACAACAGCGGCCTCGACTACCCGAACCCGGACGGCAACGGCTATGCGGTGTTCGGCAAGGTCGTGTCGGGCCTCGACGTCGTGAAGAAGATCGAAGGCGTGGCGACGACCTCGCGCGGCCCGATGCAGGACGTGCCGGCCCAGCCGGTCCTGATCGAATCGGCCAGCATCGTCTCGAAATAAGCACCTGCCGGCACGTCCGGCGCCACACGCGGCCGCGTCGCACGACCGGCCGCGTGCCATTTAAACCGCCTTACCGAAGGGATTCATCATGGTTGAACTGCACACGAACCACGGCGTGATCAAGCTCGAGCTGGACGCCGCGAAGGCACCGAAGACGGTCGAGAACTTCCTCAACTACGTGAAGAAGGGCCACTATGACGGCACGGTGTTCCATCGCGTGATCAACGGCTTCATGATTCAAGGCGGCGGCTTCGAACCGGGCCTGAAGCAGAAGCCGACCGACGCGCCGATCGACAACGAAGCGAACAACGGCCTGAAGAACGACAACTACACGATCGCGATGGCGCGTACGAACGATCCGCACTCGGCGACCGCACAGTTCTTCATCAACGTGAACGACAACGACTTCCTGAACCACTCGTCGCCGACGCCGCAGGGCTGGGGCTACGCAGTGTTCGGCAAGGTCGTCGAAGGCCAGGACGTGGTCGACAAGATCAAGGGCGTCAAGACGGGCAACGCGGGCTTCCACCAGGACGTCCCGACCGACGATGTCGTGATCGAAAAGGCCGTGGTGGTCTGACCCACGGTTGTTACGGAGGCACTTCGATGTTGCAGGAGAGTCCGCCGCGAAGCGTCTCCGCGGGCGTGCCGGGCGAGCGCGAATACGCGCAAGCCGCACGCCCGTTCCTGTTTCTCTCCGATCTGCACCTGAGCGAGGCGATTCCGAAGACGGTCGCCGCGTTCGAGCATTTCGTGAAATACACCGCCGACAGCGCCGACTCGGTGTTCATCCTCGGCGACCTGTTTGAATACTGGATCGGCGACGACGTGCTCGACGACGATCCGTTCGCGGCACGCATGGCCGCGCTGATGCATACGTTCTCCGAGCGCGGCATCGCACTCTACGTGATGCACGGCAACCGCGATTTCCTGCTCGGCCGGCGCTTCATGAAGGCGGCCGGCGCGATGCTGCTGCCCGACCCGGCGCTGATCATGGCGTTCGGCCAGCGCATCGTGCTCGCCCACGGCGACGCGCAATGCACGGCCGATCGCGGTTATCAGGTATTTCGCCGGTTTGCCCGCAATCGCGTCGCGCAGGCACTGTTTCTCGCCTGGCCGTTCCGCTGGCGCCGCGCGCTCGCGCAGCGGATGCGCTCGAACAGCGAAGCGGGCCGGATGCGCCCGGTTTCGGCGATCTACGACGTCACGCGTGAAGGCGTGGCCGCGCTGTTCCGGAAGAGCCGCGCCAGCGTGATCATTCACGGCCACACGCATCGCCCCGCGTGCCACGTCGAACCAGGCGGGATTCGCTGGGTACTGCCCGACTGGGATCTCGACCACGGCATGCGGCGCGGTGGCTATCTGCGCGTCGACGCCGAAGGCATCCACGCGATGCCGCTCGACTGACGCGATCGGCGGCGCTGGCGGCAGCGCCGCGTTACGACTGGCGCTCGACCGCCTTGCCTTCCAGCACCGCCGACAGCCTGCGCAGGTCGAGGCGCGCCGCGTCCGCGCCCTGCAACGTTTCCAGATGCGTGCCGAGTCGCTCGAGCGCCGCGACGATCTCGTCGACGCGCCGGCTTTCCTTCGCCGCGTGATCGATCAGCCCGTGAATCGCGAGTGACATCGGGTCGTCCGCGTTCGGTGTGATCCCGTATGCGCAGAACGCGGCGCGCTCGGGCTGCGGCTTCGGTTGCGCCGGCATCACGATGCGCGCCGGATTGCCGACCGCGGTGCCGCCTGCCGGTACCGGCTTCACGACGACCGCGTTCGAACCGATCTTCGCGCCCGCACCGACCGTGAAACCGCCGAGCACCTTCGCGCCCGCGCCGACGATCACGCCGGCCTCGAGCGTCGGATGGCGCTTCGCGCCGCGCGTGAGCGACGTGCCGCCGAGCGTCACGCCCTGATAGATCGTGCAGTCGTCACCGATGATCGCGGTTTCGCCGATCACGACACCCATCCCGTGATCGATGAACACGCGCCGGCCGATCGTCGCGCCCGGGTGAATCTCGATCCCCGTCAGGAAGCGCCCGGCCTGCGACGCGAAACGTGCGAGCCAGTAGCGTTTCGCGCGCCAGCACGCATGCGCGAAACGATGCAGCACGAGCGCGTGCAGCCCCGGATAACAGGTCAGCACTTCCCAGGCACTGCGAGCGGCGGGATCCCGCTCGCGAATCGTCGCAACGTCTTCGCGCAGTCTTGTGAACATGATCTGGTCTGGGCTGGGGGGAAAAGGCCGGCCGTTATCGCGCCGGGTAATTTGCTTATGACGTCCGGCGATTGTAGGGCCACTCGCGCCCGGCCGCACAACGTCGCGCGTTCACCCCGCCGGCGGCGCGGGTATTCGCGCGGGACCCTTGTTGTGACTCGGGCAGCACGATCCGCGTGGATTCGCGCGTGCCGGGGCGCAGCCATCGGACGGCCGATACAACGCGGCCGCGCAGGCGGATATGCAGCAGCACCGAACGCCTGAGCGCCCGGCAGCCGACGGTCCGGCCGCTTACGCGTCGCCGTCAGGCGTACCGGACTTCAGCAGGATGTGCTTCGCGATGCCGCGCAGGATGTTGACTTCCTCGCGCTCGAGACCGGTGCGCGCGAACAGGCGCCGCAACCGCGGCATCAGCTTCTTCGGGTTGCGCGGGTCGAGGAAATCGAGCGCGATCAGCGCGTTCTCGAGGTGCGCGTACATCCGCTCGATCTCGTCGCTCTGCGCAAGCGTGCCGGCCTCGGCCTGCGCCTGGTGCGGCTCGCCCCCCTGCTCCAGGAACGCGACGCGCAGCTCATACGCGAGCACCTGTATGGCCTGCGCGAGGTTCAGCGAGCTGTAGGCCGGATTCGCCGGAATGTGCGCGAGCACGCTGCACTGCTCGACGTGCTCGTTCGCGAGGCCCGTGCGCTCGTTGCCGAACACGAGCGCGATGTCGCCGGTGCCGACCTGCATGCACGCCTGCTCGGCGGCCGCGCGCGGCGCAAGGCGCGGCGGCCCGTATTCGCGCGTGCGCGCGGTCAGCGCGATCGACCAGTGGACGCCGGACAGCGCGTCGCCGAGCGTGGGCACGACATGCGCGGACGCCAGGACGTCGTCGGCGCCACTCGCCATCGCGATCGCCTCGGGGTCGCTCTGCACGTGCGGCACGCGCGGCGCGACCAGCACGAGCCTGGAGAAACCCATCGTCTTCAGCGCGCGAGCGGCCGCGCCGACGTTGCCGGGGTGGCTCGGCTCGACGAGCACGAAACGGGTGGACGTGAAGCCGCCGGACGGCAGCCGGGACATGGCCGCGCCCGGTTCGGACGGCGCGGCGGGGTTCTGCGGAGTTTCCACTACATACGACTCGGCTCATCGGAATGGCAGTATGGTATCGCCTTCGCCCCGGCAAACCCACTCGTCCGGACGGCCAGTGGGGTTTCCCCGCACTCGGGCCACCTGAAACGCTCGAAAATCGGGTAAAATCATGTGTTTACGCGTCGCATCCCGTGCGGCGCGGGTCGTACCCCGCTCTTTGTCAATTCGCGTCTCATCCCGCCCGGCACGTTTGCGCCGTTCCAGGCGGCGTGTTCCACTTCGTGGCGGCCCGTGCCGCCGGCTACAGGATCCAGGCTCATGCATCCCATGCTCAACATTGCTGTCAAGGCTGCGCGCCGCGCCGGACAGATCATCAACCGTGCCTCCCTCGACCTCGACCTGATCGAGATCCGCAAGAAGCAGCAGAACGACTTCGTCACCGAAGTGGACAAGGCCGCCGAAGAGGCGATCATCGAGACGCTGAAGACCGCCTACCCCGACCATGCGATCCTCGCGGAAGAATCGGGCGAATCGGAGAACGAATCCGAATTCAAGTGGATCATCGATCCGCTCGACGGCACGACCAACTTCATCCACGGCTTCCCGTACTACTGCGTGTCGATCGCGCTCGAGCACAAGGGCGTCGTCACGCAGGCCGTCGTCTACGATCCGAACAAGAACGACCTGTTCACGGCCACCCGCGGCCGCGGCGCGTACCTGAACGACCGCCGCATCCGCGTGGGCCGCCGCGACCGCCTGGCAGACGCGCTGGTCGGCACGGGCTTCCCGTTCCGCGAGAAGGACGGCCTCGACGCATACGCGCGACTGTTCACCGAAATGACGCAGGCCTGTACGGGCCTGCGCCGTCCGGGCGCGGCCGCACTCGACCTTGCGAACGTCGCGGCCGGCCGTCTCGACGCGTTCTTCGAGCAAGGCATCAACGTGTGGGACATGGCGGCGGGCAGCCTGCTGATCACCGAAGCCGGCGGCCTCGTCGGCAACTACACGGGCGACGCAGACTTCCTGCATCGCCATGAGATCGTCGCGGCGAACCCGAAGATCTACGCGCAGATGATCCCGATCCTGAACCGCTACAGCCGCCTGCATCCGGCAGCGGAGTAAGCCAGGGCCGCGCCCGTGCGGCGCGGCTTTCGCATCAACCACTCGCCGGCACCGTCACGATGGAGCGCGCGTTGCCTTCCGGTTGTCCGGGAGGCAAGGTAATCTTCTCTACGCAGGGGTTGCTTCAGGCGTCCGTCCCGACATTGCCGAGTGGTCCGGCCTGGGTGTGCCGCCGCGCGTACCGCGCCTACCGCGCTTTCCGATGGCGAATGATCGGCTTCCGGGATGCCCGGGCAGCGCACGCGGCCTGCACGCCGGCCCCCGCCCGTCTCAACACCGCCACGACTTCGTGGCGACCGTATCCGAATATTCATGTTACGGCTAAGCGAACTTAAACTCCCGCTCGACCACCCCGAGAGCGCCCTGGAAGCCGCGATTCGCGCGCGCCTCGAGGAACTTGGCGTGGCGGCAGACGGCCTCCTCCGTTATACGGTGTTCCGCCGTGCGCACGATGCGCGCAAGCGCTCCGACATCAAGCTCACGTATATCGTCGATGTCGAGGTCAAGGACGAAGCGGCCGTGCTTGCACGACTCGCCGGCACGCCGCATTGCGGCGTCACGCCCGACATGGCGTACCACTTCGTCGCAAAGGCGCCCGAGCACGGCGACTTCCTGCGCCCGGTCGTCATCGGCATGGGGCCGTGCGGCCTGTTTGCGGGCCTGATCCTCGCGCAGATGGGTTTCCGCCCCATCATCCTCGAACGCGGCAAGGCCGTGCGCGAGCGCACCAAGGACACCTTCGGCCTGTGGCGCAAGAGCGTCCTCAATCCCGAGTCCAACGTGCAGTTCGGCGAAGGCGGCGCCGGGACGTTTTCCGACGGCAAGCTGTACAGCCAGATCAAGGATCCGCACCACTACGGTCGCAAGGTGCTCGACGAATTCGTCAAGGCCGGCGCACCGGAAGACATCCTGTATCTGAGCCGGCCGCACATCGGCACGTTCCGCCTCGTCAGCATGGTGGAAAAGATGCGCGCGAACATCCACGAACTGGGCGGCGAAGTGCGCTTCGAAACCCGGGTCGAGGACATCGACATCGATCAGGGCAAGGTGCGCTCGCTGAAGCTGTCGAACGGCGAAACGCTCCGCTGCGACCACGTCGTGCTGGCCGTGGGCCACAGCGCGCGCGACACGTTCCAGATGCTGCACGATCGCGGCGTCTACGTCGAAGCGAAGCCGTTCTCGCTGGGTTTCCGGATCGAACATCCGCAAGGGGTGATCGATCGCAGCCGCTTCGGCAAGTTTGCGGGCCACAAGCAACTCGGCGCGGCCGACTACAAGGTGGTCCATCACTGCAGCAACGGACGCGCGGTCTACAGCTTCTGCATGTGCCCGGGCGGCACGGTGGTCGCGGCAACCTCCGAGCCGGGCCGCGTGGTCACCAACGGCATGAGCCAGTATTCCCGCGCCGAGCGCAACGCGAACGCGGGCATCGTCGTCGGCATCACGCCGGAAGACTATCCGGGCGGCCCGCTCGCGGGCATCGCGTTCCAGCGCAAGTGGGAAGAGCGCGCGTTCGAACTCGGCGGCGGCGATTACAGCGCGCCGGGCCAGCTGGTCGGGGATTTCATCGCCGGCCGGCCGTCGACGTCGCTGGGCTCCGTGGTGCCGTCGTACAAGCCGGGCGTGCGCCCGACCGATCTCAGCACCGCGCTCCCCGACTACGTGATCGAAGCCATTCGTGAAGCGCTGCCACAGATCGACAAGAAGATCGCGGGCTTCGCGATGCACGATGCGGTGCTCACCGGCGTGGAGACGCGCACGTCGTCGCCGATCCGCATTCGACGCAAGGACGATTACCAGAGCGTGAACGTCGAAGGGCTGTATCCGGCCGGTGAAGGCGCCGGGTATGCGGGTGGCATCTACTCGGCGGCCATCGACGGTATCGAAGTCGCGCAGGCGGTGGCGCTCGATCTGATGTCGGCGCACGCGTCCTGACTGGCTGGCGAGACTCGGCGCACGAAGGTCCGTGCGCCGGGTGACGCCGGCATTTCAATGCCTGCCCGGGAACGACATCAAATCGCCGTATCGGGCTGACCGCCGCCTATCGCGATCTCCGACAACTGGCCGAACGGCGAACTTCGCGCTTGTGCACCGAAGCCACTGGTAAACTCGGGCAACTCAAGCAACAACTTTACGCCGGATCTATGACCACGCTGTCGCCCGAGGCCTTTGCTGGCCACACTCCGATGATGCAGCAGTACCTGCGCATCAAGGCCGATCACCCCGACACGCTCGTCTTCTACCGGATGGGCGACTTCTACGAGCTGTTCTTCGAAGACGCGGAGAAAGCCGCGCGCCTGCTCGACCTGACCCTCACGCAGCGCGGCGCATCGGCCGGCACGCCGATCAAGATGGCCGGCGTCCCGCATCACGCGGTCGAACAGTATCTGGCGAAGCTCGTGAAGATGGGCGAATCGGTCGCGATCTGCGAGCAGATCGGCGACCCCGCCACGTCGAAGGGGCCGGTCGAGCGCAAGGTCGTGCGCGTCGTCACGCCCGGCACGCTGACCGATGCCGCACTGCTGTCCGACAAGAACGACGTCTACCTGCTCGCGATGTGCACGGGCCACAACAAGCGCGGCGTCGCGGTCAACATCGGCCTCGCGTGGCTGAACCTCGCGAGCGGCGCGCTGCGGCTCGCCGAAATCGAACCCGACCAGCTCGGCGCCGCGCTCGAACGCATCCGCCCGGCCGAGATCCTGACGGCGGACGGCACGACCGACGCGGTGCCCGCGGGCGCCGGCGCGATCAAGCGCGTGCCGGCATGGCACTTCGACATCGCATCGGGCACGCAGCGCCTGTGCGACCAGCTCGACGTCGCCGGCCTCGACGGCTTCGGCGCGCATTCGCTGACGAGCGCGTGCGGCGCCGCGGGCGCGCTGCTACTGTACGCGGCAGCCACGCAGGGCCAGCAACTGCGTCACGTGCGCAGCCTGAAGGTCGAGAACGAAACGGAATACATCGGGCTCGATCCGGCGACCCGCCGCAACCTCGAGCTGACCGAAACGCTGCGCGGCACCGAATCGCCGACGCTGTACTCGCTGCTCGACACCTGCTGCACGACGATGGGCAGCCGCCTGCTGCGTCACTGGCTGCATCATCCGCCGCGCGCGTCGGTCGCCGCGCAGTCGCGCCAGCAAGCGATCGGCGCGCTGCTCGATGCGCCCGCGAACGCGAGCCTCGACGCACTGCGCAGCGCGCTGCGCCAGATCGCCGACGTCGAGCGGATCACCGGGCGCCTCGCACTGCTGTCCGCGCGGCCGCGCGACCTGTCGAGCCTGCGCGATACGTTCGCCGCGCTGCCGGCACTGCGCGAGCGCATCAGCGCGATCGTCGCCAACGCGGATGCGCTCATGCGCGTCGACGCGGCACTCGCGCCGCCCGCCGAATGCCTCGACCTGCTGACGAGCGCGATCGCCCCCGAGCCGGCCGCGATGGTGCGCGACGGCGGCGTGATCGCGCGCGGCTACGACGCGGAACTCGACGAGCTGCGCGACATCTCCGAGAACTGCGGCCAATTCCTGATCGATCTCGAGGCGCGCGAGCGCACCCGCACCGGCATCGCGAACCTGCGCGTCGAATACAACAAGGTGCACGGCTTCTACATCGAGGTCACGCGCGGCCAGACCGACAAGGTACCCGACGACTATCGCCGCCGCCAGACGCTGAAGAACGCCGAGCGCTATATCACGCCCGAACTGAAGACCTTCGAGGACAAGGCGCTGTCCGCGCAGGAGCGCGCGCTGGCCCGCGAGCGCGCGCTGTACGACGGCGTGCTGCAGGCGCTGCTGCCGTTCATCCCCGAGTGCCAGCGCGTCGCGTCGGCGCTCGCGGAGCTCGACGTGCTCGCCGCGTTCGCCGAGCGTGCCCGCACGCTCGACTGGGTCGCCCCCGCCTTCACTGACGAAATCGGCATCGAGATCGAACAGGGTCGCCATCCGGTCGTCGAAGCGCAGGTCGAGCAGTTCATCGCGAACGACTGCCGGTTCGGCGCCGAGCGCAAGCTGCTGCTGATCACCGGCCCGAACATGGGCGGCAAGTCGACGTTCATGCGGCAGACGGCGCTGATCGCGCTGATGGCATACGTCGGCAGCTACGTGCCCGCGAAGTCGGCCTGCTTCGGCCCGATCGACCGCATCTTCACGCGGATCGGCGCGGCCGACGACCTCGCCGGTGGCCGCTCGACCTTCATGGTCGAGATGACCGAAGCCGCCGCGATCCTCAACGACGCGACGCCGCAAAGCCTCGTGCTGATGGACGAAATCGGCCGCGGCACGTCGACGTTCGACGGCCTCGCGCTTGCGTGGGCCATTGCGCGCCACCTGCTGGCGCAAAACGGCTGCTACACGCTGTTCGCGACACACTACTTCGAGCTGACGCAATTGCCGGCCGAATTTCCGCAAGCTGCGAACGTCCACCTGTCGGCCGTCGAGCACGGCCACGGCATCGTGTTCCTGCACGCGGTCAACGAAGGCCCGGCGAACCAGAGCTACGGGCTGCAGGTTGCGCAGCTCGCGGGCGTGCCGGCGCCGGTGATCCGCGCCGCTCGCAAGCATCTCGCGTATCTCGAACAGCAGTCGGCCACGCAGCACACGCCGCAGCTCGACCTGTTCAGCGCGCCGCCCGCCACGGCCGACGAATTCGAATGCGCGGAAGCGCCGGCGCCGTCCGATATCCCGCATCCGGCGCTCGAAAAGCTGCGCGACATCGATCCCGACGACCTCAAGCCGCGCGAAGCACTCGACCTGCTGTACGAGCTGCGCACGCTCCTCCGCTCGCACGATGCCGACGGGCACGCGTAAACGCGTCCCGCCGGGCCGGCCGGCCCGCGCCGCCGCCGCGCTGGTCGCGGCGGTGCTCGTGCTGACGCAGGCCGGCGCGCTGGCGGCGCCGCCCAAGCGTGCCGCCGCACCCTACTCGTTCGCGGTCGTGTCGGGCGTGATCGACGTGCCGGCCGACGAGCCGGCCGCTCAGCGGCTGTTCGAGTCGATCGCGCGCGAGCGCAACCTGGCCTTCGTCGTCTATGCGGGCGACCTCAAGGGTGCGAAGGAAGCGTGCCGCGACTCGCTGTACACGCAGCGCGGCGCGATCCTGGACGCGTCGCGCGTGCCGCTCGTGTTCATTCCCGGCCACGACGACTGGGTGACGTGCAATACGGCGGCCGGCGGTGGCTACGACCCGGTCGAACGCCTGGACTTCCTGCGCCAGACGCTGCTTGCCGACGCAGCGCTGCCCGACCCCGGCGCGCTGCAGATCACGCGCGAAAGCGAAGTCGCGCGGTTCCGGCCCTATCGCGAAAACGCGCGCTGGATGCACGACGACGTCGTCTACGTCGCGCTGAACGCACCGGCGCCGAACAACCATTACCTGACGGCCGGCGGCCGCAACGGCGAATTCGAGGACCGCATCATCGCGAACGGCTTCTGGATCGACCATGCGGCCGAATATGCGAAGCGGCGCGAAGCGCGCGCAATGGTGGTGATTTTCGAAGGCGATCCGCAATTCGATCGCTATGAGCGCGCCGAACGCTTTGCATGGCTGCGCTTCAACCGGCCGCGCGTCCGCGACGGCTTCCGTGAGCTGAAACGAACGCTGGTGAAGGCGGCAGCGACTTTCCGCGGCCCGATCCTGGTGATGCACGCGAGCAGCGAGCCGCTTGCGAACGGCTTCCTGATCGATCGCCCGCTGCATGCGGACGACGGTGTGCTGGTGGGAAATGTGACGCGCGTCGCGATCGGACCGCGTCATCCGGCGAATCAATGGGTGAAGGTCAGCGTGTCGCCGGCCCGTCAGACGATCTTCAATGTCAGCTTGCAGGACGTCCCGAAGAACCTGCCGATCCCGCCCACGCTGCCGGCCGTGCCGCGTGACGATGTCCCGCTGCCGCAGATGCCCGAAATCCCGGCCTTGCCGGCACTGCCCGACTCGTCGTCGGTCGCGCCGCCGCTGCAGGGCGACGGCACGACGCCGGGCGGCGCCTCGTGGCCCGCGCCGCCCCCTGCTTCAGGGCCGGCGCCGGGCCTGCCTGCCAGTTCAGTGCAGGGTACGCCCTGACGGCGTGTCGCCGTCCTCGTCTTCGTCCTCGTCTTCGTCGACGATTTCGAGGCCTTCCGCGCCGTGCGCGTGCTCATGCTCGATCTCGTCCTCGGTCGCTTCGCGAACGTCCTTGACCGTGAGCGCGAAACGCAGCGCCATGCCCGCGAGCGGGTGGTTGCCGTCGAGCACGACCTTGTCTTCGGCGACGTCGGTGACCGTGTAGATCAGCGAATCCACTTCCTCGTCGCCGTCTTCCGGCGTGCCTTCGAACTGCATGCCCACTTCGAGCGGCTCGGGAAAACGGTCGCGCGGCTCGATTTTCACGAGTTCGGGATCGTAGTCGCCGAACGCGTCCTGCGGCTCGAGCTGAATCTGCGCCTGGTAACCGGGCTCGTGGCCGTCGAGCTGTTCCTCGATCTTGGGGAACGTGCCATCATAGCCGCCGTGCAGATAGACCATCGGCTCGTCACTTTCCTCGATCAGATTGCCTTGCGCATCCGACAGCTTGTAAGTGACCGACACGACGGTGTTTTTTGCGATTTTCATCCAATTCTCCCAAATACAAATCTCATTATACGATGCGCAACCGGTCTCAAGCCGAACCGCGGGATGCCGCTGCCACCCCGCTCGGCGCGCCGCCCTCCGATCTTCCCACGCCGCTGCTCGGCGGTCTCTCGCCAGCGCAGTTCATGCGCCGCTACTGGCAGAAGAAGCCGCTGCTGATCCGCCAGGCGATCCCCGGCGTGAAGCCGCCGGTCACGCGCGACGCGCTGTTCGAGCTGGCAGCCGACTATGATGCCGAATCGCGACTGATCACCCATTTTCGTAACAAGTGGCAACTGGCGCACGGTCCGTTCGAGCCGGGCGCGCTGCCCGCCGTGTCGCGCAAGTCCTGGTCCTTGCTCGTCCAGGGGCTCGACCTGCACGTCGACGCGGCACGCGCGCTGCTCGACCGCTTCCGCTTCGTCCCGGACGCGCGCCTCGACGACCTGATGATTTCGTACGCGACGGACGGCGGCGGCGTGGGCCCGCACTTCGACTCGTACGACGTGTTCCTGCTGCAGGTCGAGGGCCGCCGCCGCTGGCGCATCGGCGCGCAGAAGGACCTGTCGCTGCAGCCGGACGTGCCGCTGAAGATTCTCGAGCATTTCGAGCCGAGCGACGAATGGTTGCTGGAGCCGGGCGACATGCTGTACCTGCCGCCGCACATCGCGCACGACGGCGTGGCCGAAGGCGAATGCATGACCTGCTCGATCGGCTTTCGGGCCCCGTCCGCCGGCGAACTGGGCGCACAATTCCTGTACTACCTCGCGGAACGCGGCGGCCTGCGTGACGAGCGCGGCGACGCGCTCTATCGCGACCCGAAACAGCCGGCGGTCGACGCGCCTGCGCAACTGCCGCCGGCGATGGTCGAGCGTGTCGCCGAGATCGTCGATGCGATCCGCTGGCGCAAGCGCGACGTCGCCGAATTCCTCGGTTGCTACCTGAGCGAGCCGAAATCGAACGTCGTATTCGAGCCGCCGGCACGCCCGCTGTCCGAGGCCGCGTTCGTCACGCAGGCGTCACGCCGAGGCGTGTATCTCGACAGAAGGGCCGCATTGATGTATAACGCGCGCTCGTACTTCATTAATGGCGAGGAAGAACCGCTCGAGCAAGCCAGCGAATGGCTGCCCGAACTGGCCAATCTGCGCCACATGGAGGCGAAACGGTTTGTAACACTATCCCGGGTTCCCTCAATGACAGCCTTGCTGCACGAGTGGTATTGTGCGGGCTGGATACGGGTCGGAAACCGGATTTAGTGAGTCGTCCCGTATGCCCGTGCAGATCAAATTCTGTATGGGAAAGACAACGTATTGACCCCGCATTTGTCGACGGTCGATAGGAAAGTGCATATAATTTCCGCCCAAGCCGTAGGGAAGATTCACGCTCTAGAAGTGCGTCTCCACCAGCGGCCCAGGTCGGTGTTGGAGCACATTACCGGTATTGTTTCGCGCTGTTGCTTACCTTTAACCATAAAAGGACGTGATCATGAAGAAATCCCTCCTCGTAGCTTCCCTGTTGGCTGCTGTTGCACTGGCTGCTTGCAACAAGAGCGCTGATCAAGCTGCTTCGTCGGCTGCAAGCGACGCAGCTGCTGCTGCTTCGACGGCTGCTTCGGCAGTTGCTGGTGCTGCGAGCGACGCTTCGGCTGCTGCTTCGTCGGCGACGGCTGCTGCGAGCGACGCAGCTGCTGCTGTGGCGTCGGCTGCTTCGGCAGCGACGGCTGCTCCGGCTTCGGGCGCAAGCCAGTAAGCCTCAGCATCAGCTGAAAAAAAACCGGCCCTTCGGGCCGGTTTTTTTATGCCTGTCGGTTCCGCACGCACGTCGCGCCCGGCAACCCGGTGCCGTTCCGCCCTCTCCCGCGCCGCTCAGCCTGGCGTGAGCCAGTCGAAGCCCGCGTCCTGCGTGGCCACGACCACGTCCTCCCCGTCCGTTCCCAGCACGCCGGCCAACGCCTGGCGGGCCAGCTCGGGCCGGTTGTTCTGCTGGCTCAGGTGCGCGGCGACCAGGTGCTGGAGGCGGCTGCGTTCGAGCGACGCGAGGATGCCGGCGGCAGCATCGTTGCTCAGGTGGCCGTGATTGCCGCCGATCCGCGCCTTCAGCGACTGCGGATAACGGCTCCCGGCCAGCATCGCGGTATCGTGGTTGGATTCGAGCACCAGCGCGTCACAACCGCTCAGGACGGCCGTGATGTGCGGTGTGGCCATCCCGACGTCGGTCAGCACGCCGAGCCGGCGGCAACCATCCATGAAGACGAACTGGAGCGGTTCCCGCGCGTCGTGGGGCACCGTATAGGGCATCACGGCCAGATCGCGTATCGCGGCCGTCTCGTCGCCCCACAACACGTGGAGATCGACATCGGCCTCGTCCGCGCCCACCGCGCGCGCCGTGCCCCAGCTCATGTAGAGCGGCAACGACCCGCGCCGCGCGAGCGTCAGCGCGCTGCCGACGTGGTCGCTGTGTTCGTGGGTGATGAGGATCGCATCGAGATCGTCGATGCCGAGATTCAGGCGGCCGAGGCGGCGCTCGACCTCCTTCGCTGAAAAACCGCAGTCGAGCAGCACGCGGGTGGTCGTCGTGCCGCTCGAGACCTCGACGACCAGCGCGTTGCCTTCGCTGCCGCTACCGAGGCTGGCGAAGCGCACGCGGTCAGTTCAGCTGGGCGTGCAACAGCGAAATGATCCGCTGCGCGTCCGACGAGTTGTCGACCTGGCCGTTCGCGTTGACCACCGCGACCTGCGTGCCGCCGTTGCCCTGCGCGCGCACGTTGACCAGGTATTCCTTGCCCGGCTTGGCCGCCGACGGGCCGCCATAGAACAGCTTGCCGAACAGCCCGTCGCGCTTGAGCTCTTCCATCGTGTTCGCGTAGCGGACCGTGTACAGGCCCTTCTCGCGGTCGCGATTGTCGACCGCGAAGTTGGTGCGGTCGAGCGCGAGCCCGACGCGCAGCCATGCGCGGTCGAACGATTCCGCGAGCTGCAGCGTCGCGGCGCCGCTGCTCGTGTCGCTGACCTGCGCCGGCGCTGTCGCGGGACGCGCATCGGTCAGCAGTTGCTTCGCCTGCGCGTCGCTCAGACCGAACTTCTGCATCAGCTTCGACAGGAACACGGCCTCGAGCACCGGGTTGCGCGGACGCTCTTCCCAGCGCGACGACGTGCCGCCCTGCGGGCCGACCATCATTTCCTCCATCGCGCTGTGCGTGATCGAGATGTCGGTGTTGCCGTTCGGCGTGCGGTTCACGAGCGTACGGAAACGGTCGCGCGTGCCGGATGAGTACGCGAAGTCGATGACCTTGCCGATCGTGCGCCGGAACCAGTCGTCGGGAATGTTCGCGCGGTTCTCGGCCCAGTCGGTGGCCATGATGCCGGTCGACGGTGCGTCGGTCTTCAGCGAGAAGCCGTTCTCCTGCCAGAATTCCTTCAGGATCGGCCACAGCTGCTCGGGCGTGCGCCCATCCACCACGAGCCAGCGACGGTCGCCGTCGCGCTCGATATGCATGCCGAGCGGATCCTGCGCGCTCGGGACGCCGTCGGTCGCGTTGCCTGCGGCCGTCGTCGCCCGCGGCGGCAGCGTGCCGAGACCGGCGTTGCTCGGCGGTGCGACGAACTGCTGGGTCGTCGGCACCGGCTTCAGGTCGCTCGGCACCGCGAGCGGCGGCGCCGAACCCGTGTTCTTGTAGTTGACCCGGTCAGGAGCCAGATAGTCGTTCAGCGTATCGCAGCCGGCGAGCGCGCCCAGCGCCAGCGCCACCACCGAAACCTGGATGGCGCGAGAGGAAAAGGCGAAACGTTTCATGAAATCCTTCGTCTTGCTAGAACGCTCGTCAGGAGCGGCGCCGGACGGAGCCGGCCGGTGCGGGTTGATGAGGGGTCGGCGGCCGCAGGGCGCGGCCGCCTGTGCATCAGGCGAGAACGCCGGCCTCGACGAGGGCCGAACGCACGACATCGTGGCAGCGCGCGTCGAGCGGCGTGAGCGGCAGGCGGATGCCGCCCTGCATCTTGCCCATCGCCTGCAGCGCCCACTTCACCGGAATCGGGTTCGCCTCGATGAACAGGTTCTTGTGCAGCGACAGCAGCTTCATGTGCAGCTCGCGCGCCGTCGCGACATCGCCGGCCAGCGCCGCGCGGCACAGGTCGCTCATCGCGCGCGGTGCGACGTTCGCCGTCACCGAGATATTGCCGTGGCCGCCGAGCAGCATCAGCGCGATCGCGGTCGGATCGTCGCCGCTGTAGATCGCGAAATGCTTCGGCGCGGCCTTGATCAGGTGCGCGGCGCGATCGATGTTGCCCGTCGCTTCCTTCACGCCGATGATGCCCGGCACCTGCGCGAGGCGCAGCGTGGTCTCGTGCGCCATGTCCGCGACCGTGCGGCCCGGCACGTTGTACAGGATCACCGGCAGGTCGACCGCTTCGGCGATCGCCTTGAAGTGCCGGTACATCCCTTCCTGCGTGGGCTTGTTGTAGTACGGCACGACCTGCAGCGTCGCGTCGGCGCCGACGGCCTTCGCGTGCTTCGTCAGCTCGATCGCCTCCGCGGTCGAATTGCCGCCCGCGCCAGCGATGATCGGGATGCGCTTCGCCGCATGCTCGACCGCCGTGCGGATCATCAGGATGTGCTCTTCGACGTTGAGCGTTGCCGACTCGCCGCTCGTGCCGACCACGACGAGTGCGTCGGTGCCTTCCTCGATGTGCCAGTCGATCAGTTTGCGAAACGCCGGCAGGTCGAGACTGCCGTCTTCGAGCATCGGGGTGACGATCGCGGGGATGCTGCCGCGGATTTGAATGCCGTCTTGGGTGCCGTTAGCCATGAAACGCGATTGATTGATGTACCGGTAAACGTTGAGATTGTAGCGGATTAGCCGGGCAGTTCGTAACGTGGAATTCCCGCCCCCGCCGTCGGGGTCGCACCCTCGCGTACCGCGCAGATGCGCTGCACGAACGCTTCGCGCGGCGCGGCGACGAATCCGTCCTCGTACGCGACCACCCGCAGGCGGCCGCGCACCGCGTCCAGCAGCTCGCCCGAAGCGAGCAGGAACGCGGGATTGGACGGTTTGCCGACCGTTTCGTTTCCTTGCGCGAAGGTTTCGTAGATCAGCACGCCGCCCGGCGCCACCGCATCGAGCAGATGGGGCCAGAGCGGACGATGCAGATAATGGGTGACGATCACGGCCGCGAACGACGCATTGGCCGGCAGCGGCCAGGGCGCGCCCTCGAGATCGGCGTCGCGCGCGTCGACGCCGGGAATCGCCCGCAATGCGGCCAGCGCGGCCGGATCGCGGTCGAGCGCGACGACCGGATGCCCGTGCGACGCAAACCAGCGCGCATGGCGGCCGCCGCCCGCGGCGACGTCGAGCACCGCGCCGCCCGCCGGAACGAGCCGCGACCACCGGGCGACCCAGCGCGACGGCTCGGTCTGGGCGACGTGGCCGCCCGCGGCGGCAATGACAGGTTCGCGCATGCCGTCAGGTCAGGTGTACGACAGGCCCATCGCCTCGCGCACGTCGCGCATCGTCTCGACCGCGTGCTTGCGCGCCTTGTCGCAACCGTCCGCGACGATCGCGCGCAGCAGCGACGGATCGTCCATGTACTTCTGCGCGCGCTCGAGCATCGGCTGCTGTTCGCGCAGGATCCCTTCGACGACCGGCTGCTTGCAGTCGAGGCAGCCGATGCCCGCCGAGCGGCAGCCGTTCTGCACCCACTTGTGCGTCGTCTCGTCCGTATAGACCTGGTGCAGCTGCCACACCGGGCACTTGTCGGGATCGCCCGGATCGGTGCGGCGCACGCGCGCCGGATCGGTCGGCATCGTGCGGACCTTCTTCGTGATCGTCTCCGCATCCTCGCGCAGGCCGATCGTATTGCCGTACGACTTCGACATCTTCTGGCCGTCGAGGCCCGGCATCCGGGACGCTTCGGTCAAGAGCGCCTGCGGCTCGACCAGGATGATCTTGCGCGCGCCTTCGAGATAGCCGAACAGGCGCTCGCGGTCGCTCATCGACAGGCTCTGCGATTCCTGCAGCATCGCGCGCGCCTGTTCGAGCGCCTCGTCGTCACCCTCCTGTTGGTACGCATTGCGCAGCTCGTGATAGAGCTTCGCGCGCTTGCCGCCGAGCTTCTTCGCGGCCTCGAGCGCCTTCTCCTCGAAGCCCGGCTCGCGGCCGTACAGGTAGTTGAAGCGGCGCGCGATCTCGCGCGTCATCTCGACGTGCGGCACCTGGTCTTCACCGACCGGCACGAGCGAGCCGCGATACAGCAGGATGTCGGCCGCCATCAGCACCGGGTAGCCGAGGAAGCCGTAGGTCGACAGGTCCTTGTCCTTCAGCTTCTCCATCTGCTCCTTGTAGGTCGGCACGCGTTCGAGCCAGCCGAGCGGCGTGCTCATGCCGAGCAGCAGCGCGAGTTCCGCATGCTCGGGCACCTTGCTCTGGATGAACAGCGTCGCCTGCGCCGGGTCGATGCCGGACGCGAGCCAGTCGATCAGCACGTCCCACACGTTCTTCTCGATGACCTCGGGCGTTTCGTAGTGCGTCGTCAGCGCATGCCAGTCGACCACGCAGAAGAAACACGGGTACTCGGACTGCAGCTTCACCCAGTTTTTCAGCACGCCGTGGTAGTGGCCGAGGTGCAGCGACCCGGTGGGTCGCATGCCGGAGAAAATACGATCTGGGAACATGATTGTCGTTAGAAAAGCGAGGCGAATGGAGACAGGATGGCGCTCAGCACGCCGGCCGCGGCGTTCACGAGCGGCCGCAGCCAGAAGTTCGTCAGCACGCCCGTCGCGACCAGCACGAGGACGATGATGAAACCGTACGGCTCGATGCGCGACAGCGCGATCGATTGCTTCGGCGGCAGCAGCGCCGCCAGGATGCGGCCGCCGTCGAGCGGCGGCAGCGGAAACAGGTTCAGCACGCCGAGCACCAGGTTCGCGCTGACGCCCGCATAGGCCATCCGCGTGAAGAACGGCTCGTCGATGCCAGCCGCGGGCAGCACGATGGTCAGCACGCCCCAGATCAGTGCCTGCACGAAGTTGCAGGCCGGGCCCGCGAGCGACACCCACAGGCTGCCCCAGCGCGGGTCGCGCAGGTTGCCGAACGATACCGGCACCGGCTTCGCATAGCCGAACAGGAACGCGCCGCCGGTCAGGAAATACATCGCGAGCGGGATCGCGATCGTGCCGAGCGGATCGATGTGGCGCATCGGGTTGAACGACACGCGCCCCATCATGTAGGCGGTGTTGTCGCCGAGCAGGCGCGCGGCATAGCCGTGCGCGGCCTCGTGCAGCGTGATCGCGAAGATCACGGGCAGCGCGTAGACGGCGATGGTCTGTATCAGGGAAGCATTCATATCGCGTTATTGTAACAAGCGCACTCGCGCAAAAATGATCGGCACTTACGCGGCCGACAGCCCGAACGGTTCGAGCGCGCCGCGCCCCGCTCGCACGAGTTGCGGCTCGTCGCCCGTCAGGTCGATCACCGTCGACGGCTCGCGCGGACACGCACCGCCGTCGATCACGAGATCGACCTGCTTTTCGAGCCGCGCGCGGATGTCCTCGGGATCGTTGAGCGGCTCGTCGTCCGGCGCCAGGATCAGCGTCGTGCCAAGCAGCGGCTGGCCCAGCGATTCGAGCAGCGCGAGCGTGATCGCGTGATCGGGCACGCGCAGCCCGATCGTCTTGCGCGACGGGTGCGACAGCCGGCGCGGCACTTCCTTGGTCGCCTGCAGGATGAACACGTACGGGCCCGGCGTCACCGACTTGATCTGCCGGTACTGGCGGTTGTCCACCATCGCGAAGTTGGCCAGTTCCGACAGGTCGCGCACGAGCAGCGACAGGTGCTGCTTCTCGTCGAGGCCGCGAATGCGGCGCACGCGCTCGACCGCGTCCTTGTCGTCGAGGTGACACGCGAGCGCGTAGCTCGAGTCGGTGGGCATCGCGATCACGCCGCCCTTGCTGACGATGTCCGCGGCCTGCTTGATCAGGCGCGGCTGCGGATTATCCGGATGAATCCTGAAGAACTGGGACATGGGGACACGTAAAGAGGGAGAAGTCGGATGCGCGCCGACGGCAGCGCGAACGGCAAGCGGCCGCTGCGCGTCAGAGCCAGCGCTCCCAGACCGGTTTCAGGTCGGGCGGCAACGGCGGCAGGCTGCCGAGCTCGATGCGGCCCTCGCCCGGCGCATGGAAATCCGAACCGCGCGACACCTCGAAGCCGAAGCGGCGCGCGACGTCCGCGTATTCGCGGTACTGATCGGGCGTGTGGCTGCCCGTGATGACCTCGATCGCGCGGCCACCGAGATCGATGAATTCGGCGAAGAATGCGTCGAATTCGACCGGCGTATAGCGGTAGCGGCCCGGGTGCGCGACCACGGCGTCGCCACCCGCCGCACGAATCCATGCGACGGCGTCGGACAGCGTCGCCCAGCGGTGCGGGACGAATCCGGGCTTGCCGTCGCCGAGCACGCGGTCGAACACGTCGGAAGTGGATGCGGCGTGGCCGTTCTCGACGAGAAAGCGCGCGAAGTGGGTGCGCGAGATCAGGTCGGGATTCGAGACGTACTTCAGCGCGCCTTCGTACGCGCCGGGAATGCCGAGCGTCTCGAGCTGCGCGGCGATCGCCCGCGCACGGGCGGCGCGGCCGTGGCGCGTGCGATAGAGGCCATCGACGAGCGCCGGGTTCGACGGATCGATGTTGAGGCCGACGATGTGCACGGTGCGCGACGCCCACGTGACCGAGATCTCGACGCCGCCCAGGTAACGCATCCCGAGCGCCTCCGCCTCGCTGCGCGCCGCCGCCTGGCCGCCGATCTCGTCGTGGTCGGTCAGCGCCCAGAGGGTCACGCCGCCGGCATGGGCGCGGCGCGCGACGTCGGCAGGCGACAGCAACCCGTCGGAAACATTCGAATGGCAGTGGAGATCAGCGTTCATCGTCGGTATGGCAGGTGAGGCTTCATTCTACTGCAACGCGGCAATTGCGCCGCCCGCCTGCCCTGCTGCTGCCGCCGGGCTACGCGCAGAACGCCTCGATCAGCGCCGCGATCTGCTCCGGCTGGTCGTGATGGACCATGTGACCGGCATCGTCGACGAGCTTTTCGCGCCAGTCGGGGAACGCGCCGAAGCGCGCCTTGAACTCCGGCAGCGGGATGTCGCCCGCGAGGTATGCGAGCGTCGGCGAATTGACGGCCTCGACGTGCAGCACCTTCGCACGCACCTGCTTCCAGACGGCCATCACCTCGTCGAGCCGGTACAGCAGCGGGCCCGCCATCTTGTGCGCGGGGTCCGCCAGCAGGTGGTACAGACCGTCGTCGCCGCGCTTCGACCAGTGCGCGGCGAGGAACGCGGCACGGCCCGGATCGAGCCGCGGATTGGTCTTGATCAGCCGGGCCGCCACGTCGTCGAGCGACGCGTAAGGGCGCAGCACCGGCGGCTCGCGCAGTTCGTCGAGCCAGCCGCGCAGCCGGCGCGGCGCCTGCTCGGCCCGAGCGGGGGCGAGCCCGAACCCTTCGAGGTCGACCACGCGCCGCACGCGCTCCGGCCGCGCGCCCGCGTACAGGCACACGACGTTCGCGCCCATGCTGTGCCCGATCAGGTTCACTTCGCCAGTCGGCGCATAGTGATCGACGAGCGCATCGAGGTCGCCCAGGTACGCGTGGAACCAGTAATGACCACCGCCCTGCCGCGCGACCGGCCAGTCAGACAGGCCGAAGCCGCGCGCATCCGGCGCGATCACCTGCCAGTCGCCCGCGAGCGCGTCGACGACGAACTGGAACGATGCCGCGACGTCCATCCAGCCGTGCAGCATGAACAGCGTCGGCGCATCGGGCCGGCCCCAGCGCCGCACATGCAGCTTGACGCCGCGCACCGTGACGAAATCGGAAACAGAACTCGAGGCACTCATTGCAACCGCCAGAAAAAAGAATGATCGTTCGATTATAGCGACGACGCTTCCGTTCCGGCGGCCGGCAGTCGAGGCAGTTCTCTAGCGTCTCTAGCGACAGGGAGCCGCCGCATCGGGTACCCCAGGAATGGCGCCGAACGGTCGCATGGCCGGCCGGCGCCGGCTTTCGCACCGCGTAGCCGCCCTAACTCGCCGGCTTGCCGTCCGCCGCGTCCTGCGCGGCGAGTTCGTCCAGCTCCGCCTGCTCGAATCCCGCGGTGCGACGCGCGTCGAAATTGAACGGCCCGCGCAGCCGCGGCGCATGGTACTGCTCGGCGAGTTCGCGGTAGGTGGGCACCGGATCGCGGCCGGCCTCGTCGCACAGGTGCCGGAACCAGCGATTCCCGATCGCGACATGGCCAATCTCGTCGCGCAGGATCACGTCGAGGATCGCCGCGGATGCGTCGTCGCCCGCCTGCACGAGCCGTGCGCGGATCGGCGGCGACGCGTCGAGCCCGCGCGCCTCGAGCGTGCGCGGCACGAGCGCCATCCGCGCGAGCACGTCGGCCTTGGTCCGCTCGCACATCTCCCACAGCCCGTTATGCGCGGGGAAATCGCCGTACGCATGCCCGAACCCGGCCAGCCGGTCGGACAGCAGCGCAAAGTGACAGGCCTCCTCGGCCGCGACCTTCAGCCAGTCCGCATAGAACGCGTCCGGCATCCCGGCGAAGCGCCACACGGCGTCGAGCGCGAGGTTGATCGCATTGAATTCGATATGCGCGAGCGCGTGCAGCAGCACCGCGCGCCCCGCGGGCGAGCGCATGCTGCGGCGCTCGAGCTGGCGCGGCTCGACGAGCGGCGGGCGCGCCGGACGGCCGGGCAGGTCGGCCGGCTCGCCCAGGTCGAGCGCCGGCGCGATCGCGGCCTGCCCGGCCAGCAGCGCGTCGTACAACGCGCGGACCCGCGCGGCCTTGGCGGCCGGCTCGGACATCCGCAGCGCGTCGAGCGCCGCGCGGCGCACGCAGCGCGGCGCAGCGGTGAAAGAAGAAGGCTCCATGCTCGTCAAACGGGGGCACCGTCCGCGCGCATCGCGGGAGCGCATGCGCGTGACGGTTTACAATAAGTGTTTGTGCCGCGACGCAATGCGCACGGCACGCCAGACGCGCCATTCTACCGGCGCCCATCATCGAAGAGACCAGGAGACTCCGTGACGATCTACAAACTGGGCGAGACGGCCCCGACGATCCACGAAAGCGTATTCGTCGCCGATACGGCGGCCATCATCGGCAAGGTCGTGCTCGAGGAAAACGCGAGCGTATGGTTCGGCGCGACGATCCGCGGCGACAACGAGACGATCACGGTCGGCACCGGCAGCAATGTCCAGGAAGGCGCGGTCCTGCACACGGACCCCGGCTTTCCCCTGACGATTGCCGAAAACGTGACGATCGGGCACCAGGCGATGCTGCACGGATGCACGATCGGCGAAGGGTCGCTGATCGGGATTCAGGCGGTGGTCTTGAATGGCGCGGTCATCGGCCGCAACTGTCTGGTTGGTGCCGGCGCGGTCGTGACGGAAGGCAAGACGTTCCCGGACAACTCGCTGATTGTCGGCGCCCCGGCGAAAGTCGTGCGCGAGCTGTCGGCAGACGACATCGCGCGGCTGCGCGCAAATGCGAAGACGTACGTCGAGCGGCGTGCGCATTTCAAGGAGCAACTCGTGCGGATCGGGTGATTCGCGCGGATTTCAAGGAAGAAGAGTGAGCGACCAGTTACAGAAATTCATGTTCAATTCGGCACCCGTGCGCGGCGAGATCGTGTCGCTGCGCAACACGTGGCAAGAGGTGCTTTCCCGCCGTGACTACCCTGCCCCGGTGCGCACGGTGCTCGGCGAGATGATGGCCGCGTGTGCGCTGCTGTCCGCGAACCTGAAATTTCACGGCACCCTGATCATGCAGATCTTCGGCGACGGGCCGGTCCAGATGCTGGTCGTCCAGTGCGGCTCGGACCTGTCGATGCGGGCCACGGCCAAGTTCGCCGGCGACGCGGCGCAGACGATCGGCGACGACACCAGCTTCGCGTCGCTCGTCAACGCGAGCGGCCACGGCCGTTGCGTGATCACGCTCGACCCGGCCGAGAAACTGCCGGGCCAGCAGCCGTACCAGGGCATCGTGCCGCTGAACGGCGTCGACGGTCCGCTCGAATCGGTGTCGCAGATGCTCGAACAGTACATGCACCATTCGGAGCAGCTCGACACGCGGCTGTGGCTCGCGGCCGATCGCGACCGCGCGGTCGGCATGCTGCTGCAGAAGCTTCCAGGCGACGGCGGCATCGTGCCGCGCAACGCCGAGACGGACGCCGACACGTGGGAGCGCGTCTGCACGCTCGGCGGCACGCTGTCCGCGAAGGAACTGCTCGAGGTCGAACCGGAAGTCGTGTTCCGCCGGCTCTTCTGGCAGGAAAACGTGCAGCACTTCGAACCGGCCGGCACGCGCTTCCAGTGCTCGTGCTCGCGCGAGAAGGTCGGCGCGATGCTGCGCATGCTCGGCCGCGAAGAAGTCGACAGCGTGATCGTCGAGCGCGGTCACGTCGAGATCCACTGCGAATTCTGCAACCAGCGCTACGAATTCGATCCCGTCGACGTCGCGCAGCTGTTCGCCGCGCCGGGACTCGCGACCGGCATCACGCCCGCGACCGACCAGCGTCACTGAGCCGCGCGCCCGTGCCCGCGACGCGGGCGCGGGCGCGGGCGCATAATGACGCACGAGCGTCGCACGCACGGCTCAGGCGCCGCAGGCCCGGCCTTCGGCGCAAGCCGCTTTCCGCTGTCGGCGCGCTGCTGGAGAAACACATGAATCGCCCGTTCCGCACCTTCGTCCTGACCGGCGTCGCCGCCGGCACGCTGGCCCTCGCCGGCTGCGCGGTGCAGCCGCCTTCGTCGACGATCCTGAGCCGCCTGCCCGAACCGGGCGCATCGGGCGGCCAGCCGCCAGCGCTGTCGAGCGCGGAGCGCAAACGCTACGACGAGATCGACCGGCAGGTGCTGCGCGAGCAGAACAACGCGATGGCGGCCGAGGCCGCCGCGCGCGCCTGGGCGTATTACGCGCCGCCGCCCGTGACCGTCTACGGCGGCTATTACAGCGGCGGTTGGGGAAACCGGTGGGGCACCGGCATCGGCTATGGCTACCCGGGCTGGTGGTGGTAATGCTTCACCGCGCCGATCGAGTCGATTGAAAACCGGCAGGAAATAAAAAAGCGCGGCATTTCCCGCGCTTGTTCAATGATTCGGACTACCGCGCTCAGTGATGCGCGGCCTTGCCCTTCTCGCCGCCGTGATGCCGTGACGGCTTCGCGATCGACTGCGGGTTCGGCACGACACGTACGGGCGCCGCAGACACGGCACCGCGCGTCGACGTCGTGTTCGAAGGCGCGTTGTTCAACGGCACGGCCGGCGCATTCGGCGACACGAACTGCACGAATACTTCGCCGTCCTTCACCATGCCCATCTCGTAGCGCGCACGCTCCTCGATGGCCGCGGTGCCGCCTTGCAAATCCTGCACTTCGCCCGCGATCCGCTCATTGCGCAGCTTCTCGTCCGCATTCTTCTGCAACTGGTCGCCGAGTTGCTGACGCAATTCGTGCACCCGCAACCAGCCGCCGTGTCCCCACCATAGGGGGTACTGAATGAGCGCCAGCAAGGCAATCAGGACGACAGTGACAAGCCGCATGTAGAAGACGCAGATATAAGAAGCGCCGCTCCGCGCGACATGCACAGAGCGGCGTCGAGATGACGAACCCGATAGTAGCGCGTTAGCGCAGGTTATAGAAAGCCGATTTGCCCGGGTAGCTCGCGATATCGCCGAGATCTTCCTCGATGCGCAGCAGCTGGTTGTACTTCGAGATGCGGTCGCTGCGCGACAGCGAACCCGTCTTGATCTGACCGGCGTTCAGGCCGACCGCGATGTCCGCGATCGTCGAATCTTCCGTTTCGCCCGAGCGATGCGAGATCACGGCCGTGTAGCCCGCGCGCTTCGCCATTTCGATTGCCGCGAACGTTTCGGTCAGCGTACCGATCTGGTTGATCTTGATGAGGATCGAGTTCGCGATGCCCTTCTCGATGCCTTCCTTCAGGATGCGCGTGTTCGTGACGAACAGGTCGTCGCCGACGAGCTGCACCTTCTTGCCGAGGCGCTCGGTCAGCAGCTTCCAGCCTTCCCAGTCGCCTTCGTGCATGCCGTCCTCGATCGACACGATCGGGAATTTGTCGGCGAGCGTCGCGAGGTAGTCGGTGAATTCGGCCGACGACAGTTGCAGACCTTCGCCCGCGAGCTGGTACTTGCCGTCGTGGTAGAACTCGGATGCCGCGCAGTCGAGCGCGAGCAGCACGTCTTCGCCCGCACGGTACCCGGCCTTCTCGATCGCCTGCAGGATCGTCGACAGGCACTCGTCGTTGCTGCCGAAGTTCGGTGCGAAACCGCCTTCGTCGCCGACTGCCGTGCTCATGCCGCGGTCGCTCAGGATCTTCTTCAGCGCGTGGAACACTTCCGCGCCGCAACGCAGAGCTTCACGGAACGTCGGCTGGCTGACCGGGACGATCATGAATTCCTGGATGTCGAGGCTGTTGTTCGCGTGCGCGCCGCCGTTGACGATGTTCATCATCGGGACCGGCAGCTGCATCGCGCCCGAGCCGCCGAAGTAGCGGTACAACGGCAGACCGGCTTCTTCAGCGGCTGCCTTCGCGACGGCCATCGACACGGCCAGCATCGCGTTCGCGCCGAGGCGCGACTTGTTGTCGGTGCCGTCCAGCTCGAGCAGCGTCTTGTCGAGGAACGCCTGTTCCGACGCGTCGAGGCCCATGATGGCTTCGGAGATTTCGGTGTTGATGTGCTCGACGGCCTTCAGCACGCCCTTGCCGTTGTAGCGGCCGGTTTCGCCGTCGCGCAGTTCGATCGCTTCACGCGAGCCGGTGGACGCGCCCGACGGCACCGCCGCGCGGCCCATCGTGCCCGATTCGAGCAGCACGTCGCATTCGACGGTGGGGTTGCCGCGCGAATCCAGAATCTCGCGGCCGATGATATCTACGATTGCACTCATGGGTTTCCTCTGAGAATGACGATGGATTCTTCAAACTGCGACGGCACGCGTGCCGACACTGCTTTCGCTACAGACGCGCGAAGCCGCCGCAAGGTTCATTCGATCTTTAGTTGAAATCGTTTTCCAGGAACGGATTGCGCTTCACCGCCTGATCGAGCGTGACGAGGGTCTCCAGCAGCGCGCTCATCCGGTTCAGCGGCACCGCGTTCGGGCCGTCCGACTTCGCTTCGGCCGGATTCGGGTGCGTTTCCATGAACAGGCCCGCGACGCCCGTCGCGACCGCGGCACGTGCGAGCACCGGCACGAATTCGCGCTGGCCGCCCGAGCTCGTGCCCTGCCCGCCCGGCAGCTGCACCGAGTGGGTCGCGTCGAACACGACCGGCGCGCTCGTCTCGCGCATGATCGCGAGCGAACGCATGTCGGACACGAGGTTGTTGTAGCCGAACGAGACACCGCGCTCGCACGCCATGAAGCGGTCTTCCGACAGACCGGCTTCACGCGCCGCGTCGCGCGCCTTGTCGATCACGTTCTTCATGTCGTGCGGCGCGAGGAACTGGCCCTTCTTGATGTTGACGGGCTTGCCCGAGCGTGCGCACGCCTGGATGAAGTCGGTCTGGCGGCACAGGAACGCGGGCGTCTGCAGCACGTCGACGACCGACGCGACCTGCTCGATCTCTTCGATCGAATGCACGTCGGTCAGCACCGGCAGGCCGAGCTGGCGCTTCACCTCGCCGAGGATCCGCAGGCCCTCGTCCATTCCGAGGCCGCGAAACGACTTGCCCGAGCTGCGATTCGCCTTGTCGTAGGACGACTTGTAGATGAACGGCACGTTCAGCTTCTCGCAGATCTCCTTCAGGCGGCCTGCCGTGTCGATCGTCATTTGCTCCGATTCGACGACGCAGGTACCCGCGATCAGGAAGAAAGGCTGGTCGAGACCGACCTCGAAATCGCACAGCTTCATGCTTTCACTCCGCGCGCTTGCTTGTTGGCGAGCGCGGCTTCGACGAACGACTTGAACAGCGGATGGCCGTCGCGCGGCGTCGACGTGAATTCCGGGTGGAACTGGACGCCGACGAACCACGGGTGCATCGAACGCGGCAGCTCCATCATTTCCGGCAGATCCTCGCTCGGGGTACGGGCGCTGATGATAAGGCCGCCGGCTTCGAGCTGGGGCACGAAGCGGTTATTGACTTCATAACGGTGGCGATGGCGCTCGTTCACATCCTTGCCATAGATCTCTTCGGCCATCGTGCCGGGCTTGATCGGGCAGCGCTGCGAGCCGAGGCGCATCGTGCCGCCGAGATCCGACTCTTCGGTGCGCGTCTCGACCTTGCCGTCGCGGTCGTACCACTCGGTGATCAGCGCGACCACGCGTTCCGGCGTGTCCGGCTCGAATTCAGTGCTGTTCGCCTGCTTCAGGCCGACGACGTCGCGTGCGAATTCGATCACCGCGAGCTGCATGCCGAGACAGATGCCGAGGTACGGCACCTTCGACTCGCGCGCGTAGCGGATCGCCGCGATCTTGCCTTCCGTGCCGCGACGGCCGAAACCGCCCGGAACGAGCACCGCATCCAGGTGCTTCAGGCTGTCGACACCGTTCGTCTCGATCTCTTCCGAATCGATGTACTCGATGTTGACCTTGGTCGACGTATGCAGCGATGCGTGGCGCAGCGCCTCGATCAGCGACTTGTACGACTCGGTCAGATCGACATACTTGCCGACCATGCCGATCGTCACTTCGTGCTTCGGGTTCTCCAGCTTCTCGACGAGCTCCGACCACATGCTCAGGTCGGCGTCCTTCGGCGACAGCTTCAGCTCCTCGCAGATGATCCGGTCGAGGCCCTGGTCGTGCAGCATCTGCGGAATCTTGTAGATGCTGTCGGCGTCCCACACCGAGATCACGGCGTCTTCGGGCACGTTCGAGAACATCGAGATCTTCTTCGATTCGTCGTCCGGAATGCGGCGATCCGCGCGGCACAGCAGCACGTGCGGCAGGATGCCGATCTCGCGCAGCTTCTGCACGCTGTGCTGGGTCGGCTTCGTCTTCAGCTCGCCGGCCGTCGCGACGTACGGCACGAGCGTCAGGTGCACGAAGCACGCGCTGTTGCGGCCGAGGCGCAGGCTCATCTGGCGCGCGGCCTCGAGGAACGGCAGCGACTCGATGTCGCCGACCGTGCCGCCGATCTCGACGATCGCGACGTCCGGCTCGCCGCAGGTAGCCGATGCCGCCCCGCGCTCGATGAACGCCTGGATTTCATTCGTGATGTGCGGGATCACCTGCACGGTCTTGCCGAGATAGTCGCCGCGGCGTTCCTTGCGGATCACCGATTCGTAGATCTGGCCGGTCGTGAAGTTGTTGGCCTTGCGCATCTTCGTGCTGATGAAGCGCTCATAGTGGCCGAGGTCGAGGTCGGTCTCCGCTCCGTCTTCCGTCACGAACACTTCGCCGTGCTGGAACGGGCTCATCGTGCCGGGGTCGACGTTGATGTAGGGATCGAGTTTGAGGAGGGTGACTTTCAGACCGCGCGATTCGAGGATCGCGGCGAGGGAGGCGGCGGCAATACCCTTGCCGAGGGAGGAAACTACGCCGCCGGTGACGAAAACATATTTGGTCATCGCTGGATGCTCGCGGGAAAAACGGATTATACCGTAAAGCCCGCCCTTCTCTCAGCAATCGACGCGATGATCCCGCCCTTTCGCGCTGCGCCGCGCCAGCCGTGCGCGCCCGGGGCAAACCGGCGGGCCGGTCGGTGCAACCGCGCATGCGGGACGCGGTGCGCCGGACGATGCATCAGGCGTCAGGCGCGCCTCGCGAGCGCCACGCCGTCATGCGGCACGCCGCCATCCGCCGCCTTCAGCGAATTCAGCATCCGCTGCAATGCGCGGGCCGTCTCGATCGGCCGCTCCATCGGGAACAGGTGGCTGCCCTCGAGCCACTCGATGCGCCCGCGCGCCGCGCGGCGCGTCGCATCGAGTCCGACCTGCCGCACTTCGCGCGAGCGCGTGCCGGCAAGAAAACCGAGCGGCACCGGCGCGCCGTGCGCGAGCCGCGGGCCGAGCGTGTGCGGCAACGTCCGGTAGATCAGGTATTCGACCTGCCGGTCGAAGGCGAGCGCGCGTTCGCCGTCGGCGCCCGCCTGCGGAATGCCGTAGTCGATGTAGTCGGACAGCATCCGCTCGTCCCAGCGGGCGAACGCGGGTTTCTCGTGAAAGTGCCGCCAGGCTTCGTCGCGGCTCACCCAGCGCGTGCGCCGGTTGCGCGTCGCGGCCGCCGGCGACAGCCGTTCGTCGAGTCCGGCCCACTGGCTTGCGCGCAATGCGCCGGCGCGCCATCCGGCGATGATCGGCGAATCGATCATCACCACGCCGCGCACCCATTGCGGTTTTTTCAGCGCGGCCATCAGCGACAGGTAGCCGCCGAGCGAATGGCCGACGAGCCAGACCGGGCGCTCGTAGCGGCCGCCGATGTCGTCGAGCAGTTGCTCGACGAGATGCGGCCAGTCGCGCGTCACCGGGTAGCGGCGATCGTGACCGATGCGCTCGATGTAGCGCAGCTCGTAGTCGTCTGCCAGCTCGGCGAAGATCGTCCGGTACGTCGATGCCGGAAAACCGTTCGCATGCGAGAAGTGGAGGATGTCCTTCAAACGCCGATGTCTCCTTTGTCGACGGGAGTTAGTGCTTTAGCACTTACTCCCGTCCCATGCTTCGCGGTCGACCGGAGTTGGCGCTTTAGCGCTTACTCCGGTCCCATGCTTCGCGGTCGACCGGAGTTAGTGCTTTAGCACTTACCCCCGTCCCATGCTTCGCGGTCGACGGAAGTTGGCACTTCAGCGCCTACCCCGGTTCTTTTCTTGGCGCGCGCCCTCACGCCGATCACCGGTCCATCCAGTACCGTCGCTGCGCATCGCGGTAACGCTCGAACGCGAAACCGCCGCCCGCCGGCGCGACGTCGAACCGCACGGCCCCGTCGCAATCGGTGCGCGGCAGCGGAATCCCGCGCGCCTCATAGCGCGCAAGGACGGTCCGGTGCGGATGCCCGAAGCGATTGCGATAGCCTACAGGAAATACCGCGACGCGCGGCCCGACCGAATCGAGGAAAGGCTCGACCGACGACGTGCGGCTGCCATGGTGCGGAACGACGAGGATCTGCGCGGCCAGTGCATCGCGCGAGCCGGCCACCAACCGCCGCTCGGCGCGCGCTTCGATGTCGCCCGTCAGCAGTGCCGACGTGCCGCCCGCGTCGATGCGCAGCACGCACGACCGTTCGTTCGACGGCCCCGCGCCCGCGACGCGCGGCGGCCACAGCATCGTGAACGCGACACCGTCCCAGGTCCACCGCTGCCCGGCCGTGCAAGGCAGCCGATCCGCCACGCCAGCCGCCTGCGCGTCGCGCCACAGCCGGTGCTGCGGCGCAATGCCTGCAAGCAGCTGGCGGACCTCGGCGGCCGCATAGACGGCCTCCGCACCGCCCGCGTGATCGGCATCCGCGTGGCTGAGCACGAGCGAATCGACGGTCCGGATTCCGCGTGCACGCAACGACGGCGCAACGATCCGCGTACCGGCATGGGTCGACTCCGCCCCCGGCCCCGCATCGAACAGCAAGGTCCGGCGCGCGGTCTCGACCAGTACCGCCGCGCCCTGCCCGACGTCGAGCACGGTCAGCCGGAAGCCGCCGGGCGGCGGCGCATCGGGCGCCGGCGCGACCAGCGGCAGCCACGTCATCGGCGCTGCCCAGCGCAGCGGCCAGCCGCGCGGCATCAATGCCCACACGACACCCACGCACGCAAGCGCCAGCACCGGCCAGTCCGGCATGCGCAGCCAGAACACGCCGGCAGGCCAGTCGGCGAGGTGCCCGAGCAGCACCATCATCGGTTCGAGCGCCGCATGCGCGAGCCGGAATGCACACGCGTCCAACGGCGCAGGCAACCCGATACCGGCGAGCACGATCGGCGTCACGACCGAACTGACCCACGGAATCGCAAACGCATTGCCGAACGGGCCCGATACCGATATCTGCGCGAACCACGCGGCCGTCAGCGGCGCGAGGCCGATCGTCACCGCATACTGCACGCGCGTCGCCTCCGCGATACGGCGCCCGGCACGCGTACACCATGCGCGCAGCCGGCGCCGGCGGTCGACCGCAGCGGCGCCATCCGGCGCACTGTCGTCGCCGTCGAACGCGCGCACCGCGCGCCAGCCCGCCACCGCCATCAGGATCACGGCGACCGCCCCGAACGACAGCCAGAACCCGGCCGACAGCACCGCCCACGGATCGGCAAGCAGCACGCCGCCGAGCGCCGCGCACAACACCGCGGACGTCGGCACGCTGCGTCCGGCCAGATAGGCAGCCGCGCCGGCCGCGATCATCCACCACGCGCGCTGCGCCGGCACGTTGAAGCCGGCAAGCGCCGCATACCCGGCGGCGGCCGTCAGCGCCGCCAGCGAAGCCACGTAGGGCGCCGGCATCACGAGCGCCGCGGCCCGGCCACGCCAGCGCAGACGCCGCCAGACCATCGACACGATCGCGGCTGCAATCGCGCCGACGAGCCCGACGTGCAGGCCCGAGATCGCGACCAGATGACTCGTGCCCGTATTGCGCAGCACGCGCCAGTCGTCGTCGCCGATGCCGGATTGATCGCCGACCGCGAGCGCGGTCACGATGCCGCGATGGCGCGCGCCGCCGCCGAGCGCGTCGCCGATACGCGTGCGCAGCGCGTCGCGCAGCCGATCGATCGACGCGCGCCATCCCGATGCGCACGCGTCAAGCAATTCCGCCCGCTCGGGCGCGACGACATAGCCGATTGCACGAATGCCCGCGGCGAGCCACGCCGCCTCGCTGTCGCGCACGCCGGGATTCGCCTCGGCATGCGGGCGCTTCAGGCGCACCACGAGACGCCAGCGCTGCGCGGCGCGCAAATCGGGAATCGTGTCGCGTGCGTCGGCCGCGCCGTACGTGCGCCATGACAACCGGATCACCGGCGGGAAACGGGCGAGCCCTGCGTCGTTCGATTCGACGGCAAACAACAGTCGCGCGCCAGTGTCGTCGATCACCGGCAACCCGCGGATCACGCCCGTGACGACGATGTCGCGCCCTTCCCGCTCGACGGGCAGGCTGTCACGCAGCCGCCATTCGGCGCGCGCGGCCGCATAGCCGAATCCGATCGCACAGGCGGCGCTTGCGCACAGCATCCACCGGAGCGCGACGATCGCACGGGTTCGACGGCGCCGCGCGGACCATCCGAGCAGCGCGCCGCAACCGGCCAGCACGGCCGCCCCGCCAGTCCAGCCGCCCGCGCCCGGCAACGCCGCCTGCCGCTGCAGCACGACGACGCCGAGCGCGAACGCGATCCACCACACGCGCATCGCGCCTCCTCGTCGACCTGACGCCGCCGTTGTCGAGACGGCGCCTTCCGGCAACGATTATGCGGACGAAAGTGCGAGGCGCGGCAGCGCGGCGAGCGCGTTAGCCGTTGTGGATAGGGACAGCGCGTGTGCGTCGATCCCGCGCAGCTCGGCGAGCACGTCGCCGATGCGCGGCACCTGGTCGGGCGTGTTGCGGGATTTGTACGCCCACTCGGGCGCGATGTCGGGCGCGTCCGTCTCGACGACAATCGCATCGAGCGGCAACTGCGCGGCGAGCCGGCGGATCTGCAACGCGCGTCCGAACGTCGCGTTGCCGCCGAAACCGAGATGCAGCCCCTGCGCGAGATAGGCGTCGGCCTGCTGGAAACTGCCGTTGAACGCATGCGCGATGCCGCGCCGCACGCCGAAGCGGCGCAGCCCGGCCAGCACGCGGTCCTGCGACTTGCGCACGTGGCACAGCACCGGCAGGTCGAATTCGCGCGCGAGCTTGAGCTGCCCCTGATAGAAGAATTGCTGCCGCGCTTCGTCGAGCCCCGGCACGAAGTAGTCGAGACCGATCTCGCCGATCGCGACGAAGCGCGGATCGTCGAGGCTCGCCTCGATCTCCATGCGCAGCCGGTCGAGATCCTCGTCGCGCGCGTGCGGCGTATACATCGGGTGGATGCCGAGCGCATAGACCGCGCCCGGCGTGCGCTGCGCCAGTTCGCGCACCGTCGTGAAGTTGTCGCGCCCGACGCTCGGGATCACGATGCGCGACACGCCGGCCGCGCGCGCCGCCTGCGCGACCGCGTCGCGGTCGCCGTCAAATTCGGCGGCATCGAGATGGCAATGCGTATCGATCCACATGGCGGCTTTCCTGCGCCCTCGCCGCAACGCCGGGACTCACCCCGCGGCACGGTGGAGGCGTTCGTTCACACCGGCAGCGCCGGCTCCTCGTGCAGCACGCCGTCGCGCAAGCGCATGATGCGGTCGCAGCGCGCGGCGAGCTCGGGATCGTGCGTGACGATCACGAAGCTCGTTTCGAGCGTCTCGGACAATTCGAGCATCAGGTTGAACACCGTATCGGCCGTCGTGCCGTCGAGGTTGCCGGTCGGCTCGTCGGCGAGCACGCAGGCCGGCTTCGTCACCAGTGCGCGCGCGATCGCGACGCGCTGCCGCTCGCCGCCCGACAGCTCGCCCGGCCGGTGCTTCGCACGCGGGCCGAGACCGACGCGTTCGAGCATCGCCTGCGCCTGTTCGCGCGCATCCTCGGTCGTCATCCGGCGAATGCGCAGCGGCATCGCGACGTTGTCGAGCGCGGTGAATTCCGGCAGCAGGTGATGGAACTGGTAGACGAAGCCGAGTGCGCGGTTGCGCAGCTCGTTGCGCTCGCGCTCGGCGAGCTGCGTAAACGGCTTGCCGAGCAGCGACACTTCGCCCGCGCCCGGTTCGTCGAGGCCGCCCAGCACGTGCAGCAGCGTGCTCTTGCCGGAGCCCGACGCGCCGACGACCGCGAGCTTCTCGCCGCGCCGCACCGTCAGCTCGGCGTTGTTGAGCACCTGCACGTTGAAGCCGCCCTGCACGAACGCCTTCGTGATCCCGCGCGCCTGAAGCACGTATTCCTGCATACCTGCCGAATCCTGTCTGATGGGTTGTCGTGAATCCGCGAATGCGGTCGCGCGGTCATTCATAGCGCAGCGCCTCCGCCGGCTTCACCTTCGCGCCGCGCCAGCTCGGATAGAGCGTCGCGACGGCCGACAGCGCGAACGCGATCAGGCCGATCTTGATGACGTCGCCCGCGACGAGCTCGGACGGCAGCTCGCTGATGAAGTACACCGACGGCGGCAGGAACTGCACGCCGAACAGATGCTCGATCATCGGGATCAGCCACGGAATGCTCCACGCGATCAGGCAGCCGAGCGCGACGCCCGACGCGGTGCCGACGAAGCCGATCGTCACGCCCTGCACGACGAAGATCTTCATGATCGAGCCCGGCTGCGCGCCGAGCGTGCGCAGGATCGCGATGTCGGCCTGCTTGTTGGTCACCGTCATCACGAGCGACGATACGAGGTTGAACGCGGCGACCGCGATGATCAGCGTGAGGATGATGAACATCATCCGCTTCTCGATCTGCACGGCCGAGAACCAGGTCTTGTTCTGCTGGGTCCAGTCGCGGATGTACAGGCTGCCCGACAGCGTATGCGACAGCTCGACCGCGACCTGCGGCGCCTTCTGCATGTCGGTAAGCCGCAGCCGCACGCCGGTCGGCGCGGACATCCGGAACAGCGCCTCGGCATCGCGGATGTCGATCATCGCGAGCGTGCTGTCGTATTCGTAGTGGCCCGATTCGAACACGCCGACCACCGTGAACTGCTTGAGCCGCGGCATCATGCCGGCCGGCGTGATCGTGCCTTCGGGCGCGACGAGCGTGACCTTGTCGCCGACCGTCACGCCGAGGTTGCCGGCGAGCGCGTCGCCGAGCACGATGCCGAACTGGCCGGGCACGAGCGCGGTCAGCTGGCCCGCCTTCATGTCCTTGCCGATGTCCGACACCTGCGGCTCGAGCGACGGCTCGATGCCGCGCAGCATCACGCCGCTCACCGCGTCCTGGCGCGTGAGCAGCGCCTGCGCGTCGACGTACGGCGCCGCGCCGGTCACCGACGGGTTGCGGCGCGCTTCCTGCGCGGTCAATTGCCAGTCGGGCATCGAGCCGGTCGGCGAGAACACCTCGACGTGCGCGAGCACCGACAGCATGCGGTCGCGCACCTCCTTCTGGAAGCCGTTCATCACGGACAGCACGACGATCAGCGCCGCGACGCCGAGCGCGATCCCGAGCATCGACACGAGCGCGATGAAGGAAATGAAGCCGTTGCCGGTCGTGCGTTTGCCGGCGCGCGTGTAGCGCCAGCCGATCTGCCATTCGTACGGAAGTTTCAAGCGAATCCTTTCTGCTGGTTACGGCGGGGATGGCGGCCCGCGCCCGGAGCGCCGTCCGGCGGCGGCCGGCCGCCCGGGCGCGGCCGAAAAAGCGGCCGCCGGACGCAATCGGGCCCAATCGAGCCCGATCGGGCCGTTAGCCGGCCCGATCACGCGCGCAGTTTGCCATACAATGCGCACCATCATGCACGACCGACGCCTCCATTTTCTCGTTCCGTTCGCGCTGCCGTCGGCGGCCGATGCGGCCTCGTCCCTGCACACGCTGGACAGCCCCGCGCTCGAAAAGTTGCTCGCCCGCGCAAGCCTCGTCGAGCGCGTGGCCGGCGAGGACTTCCAGCGCACGCTGCCGCACGAGCGCTGGCTGGCCCGCCAGTTCGGCGCGACCCAGGGCAACGCCGCCGACGAGGCGCCGCTCGCGCCCTACATGCTGCTGGCGGACGGCGGCGACCCCGGCACGCAGGCCTGGGCGTGCGTCGAGCCTGTCCACGTCGAAATCGCGCACGATCACCTCGTGCTCGTCGATCCGGCGAGCCTCGCGCTCGAGGACGGCGACGCGGCCGCCTTGCTGGCGGTCGCGCGCCCGCTGATCGAGGAGCTCGGCGTGCGGCTGGAAGCGCCGCAGCCGGCTCGCTGGTACCTGTCGAGCGAGCAGCTCGCCCGCCTCGCCGGCGCCGCGCCGCTGCGCGCGAGCGGCCGCAACATCGAGATCTGGCTGCCGCACGAAGCGCACACCGGCGAACGTTCGCGGATGTGGATGAAGCTGCAGAACGAAGTGCAGATGGCGTGGTTCCAGCATCCGGTCAACGAAGCGCGCGAAGCGCGCGGGCTGCCCGCCGTCAATTCGATCTGGTTCCACGCGCAAGGCACACTGAAGCCGGTCGGCAAGCCGTTCGCGCGCGTGCTGTCCACGTCGCCCGCGGCGCTCGGCCTCGCGCGCGCCGCGCAGGCCGAGGCCGGCGCCGTGCCGGCCGCATTCGATGCGCTGCCCGCCGCCGGCGCGACGCTCGTCGAGCTGCCGACGCTGTCCGCCCCGTTCATCGAACAGGACTGGGCTCGCTGGCACGACGCGCTCGCCGCGCTCGAGCGCGACTGGTTCGCGCCGTCCCTCGCCGCGCTGCGCAACGGCAAGCTGGCGAGCGTCGACTTCACGCTGTGCGGCGACACCAGCTCCGTGACGCTGCATGCGACGCGCGGCGACCTGCGCAAGTTCTGGCGCCGCCGCGCGCTGGCCTCCCTGTTCGAATAACCCAACCCGAATGACCCGGATCGTTACCCGCCCCGTCGCGCCCGCCGACGCCGAAGCGCTCGCGCGCCACGGCCTGCATCCCGTCCTCGCGCGCCTGTATGCGTCGCGCGGCGTGCAGTCCCCGACCGACATCGAGACCGCGCTCGCGCGCCTCGTGCCGCCCACCGAACTGAAAGGCTGCGCCGACGCCGCGTCGCTGCTCGCCGACGCGATCGCCGACAAGCGGCGCCTCCTGGTCGTCGCCGACTACGACTGCGATGGCGCGACCGCCTGCGCGGTCGCGGTGCGCGGCCTGCGGATGTTCGGCGCGCAAATCGACTACCTGGTGCCGAACCGCTTCGAATACGGTTACGGGCTCACGCCCGAGATCGTCGAGCTCGCGGCCGCACGCAAGCCCGACCTGCTGATCACGGTCGACAACGGGATCGCGAGCGTCGCGGGTGTCGAGGCCGCCAACGCACGCGGCATCGACGTGCTCGTGACCGACCACCACCTGCCCGGCGACGCGCTGCCCGCCGCGCGCGCGATCGTCAACCCGAACCAGCCCGGCTGCGCATTCCCGAGCAAGCACATCGCCGGCGTCGGCGTGATGTTCTACGTGCTGCTCGCGCTGCGCGCCGAGCTGCGCCGCCGCGGCGCATTCGCGAGCAAGGAGGCCGAACCGCGCCTCGACGGGCTGCTCGACCTCGTCGCGCTCGGCACCGTCGCCGACGTGGTGCGGCTCGACGGCAACAACCGCGTGCTCGTCGCGCAGGGGCTGCAGCGCATCCGCAACGGCCGCATGCAGCCGGGCATCGCCGCGCTGTTCCGCGCGGCCGGCCGCGAGGCGCGCACCGCGTCGGGCTTCGACCTCGGCTTCGGCCTCGGCCCGCGCCTGAACGCCGCCGGACGGCTCTCCGACATGTCGCTCGGCATCGAATGCCTGATCACCGACGACATCGGCCGCGCGTGGGACCTCGCGCAGCAGCTCGACGTGATGAACCGCGAGCGCCGCGAGATCGAGGCCGGCATGCAGCAGCAGGCGCTCGCCGACCTCGCCGACGTCGATCCGGCCGACGCGTGCACGATCACGCTGTTCAATCCCGAATGGCACCAGGGCGTGATCGGCATCGTCGCGGGGCGGCTCAAGGAGAAATTCCACCGTCCGTCGTTCACGTTCGCGCATGCCGACGAAGCCGGCACGCGGGTCAAGGGTTCGGGCCGCTCGATTCCCGGCTTCCACCTGCGCGATGCGCTCGATCTTGTATCGAAGCGCGAGCCCGACCTGATCGTCGCGTTCGGCGGCCACGCGATGGCCGCCGGCCTCACGCTCGACACCGACAACGTGCCGCGCTTCGCGGCCGCGTTCGAGGCCGTCGCGCGCGAGTGGCTGTCCGACGACGCGCTCGCGCGCGTGATCGAGACCGACGGCGAACTCGAGGAAGCGTATTTCACACCGCAGTTCGTCGGGCTGCTCGACGAAGCCGTCTGGGGCCAGGGCTTTCCGGCCCCGCTTTTCTCCGGCGAGTTCGACGTCGTGTCGCAGTCGCTCGTGAAGGAAAAGCACTTGAAGCTGCAGCTGGCGCGCGGCCGCCAGCGCTTGAACGCAATCTGGTTCAATCACACCGAGCCGCTGCCGGCGAGCGCGCTGATCGCATATCGCCTCGTGGCCGACACGTGGAACGGCGTGACGCGCGTCCAGCTGATCGTCGAGCACGCGGCCGGCTGAGCGTCGCGCGCCCGGCCACCCGGCCTGCGGCGCTCGCGGGCCGCATGCGCGCCGCGCCGGACGAGGCCGCGGCGCGCATGCAAGCATATTCCGCGTCACCGGGACACCCTGCCGATCGGCTATAATTCCGCTTTTTTACGAAGCAAGAACAGCGAACGATCATGGAAGCGGAACGTCTCAACGCGATCGAAAGCTCCCTGCTCGACCTGCGCAACCGCGCGGGCGAGCTTCGGGGGTATCTTTGACTACGACGCCAAATCTGCGCGTCTGATCGAAGTCAACAAGGAACTCGAAGACCCGAACGTCTGGAACGATTCGAAGAACGCCCAGGCACTCGGCCGCGAGAAGAAGCTGCTGGAAGGCGTCGTCACGACGCTGACGGTGCTCGATAGCGACCTGCGCGATGCACTCGACCTGTTCGAGCTGGCTCGCGAGGAAGGTGACGAGGATACGCTGCTCGCATCGGAAGACGACGCGAAGAAACTCGAAGCGCGCGTCGGCGACATCGAATTCCGCCGGATGTTCTCGAACCCGGCCGACCCGAACAACTGCTTCATCGACATCCAGGCCGGCGCCGGCGGCACCGAGGCGTGCGACTGGGCGTCGATGCTGCTGCGCCAGTACCTGCGCTACTGCGAACGCAAGGGCTTCAAGGCCGAAGTGCTCGAAGAGTCCGACGGCGACGTCGCCGGCATCAAGAACGCGACGGTCAAGGTCACGGGCGAATACGCATACGGCTTCCTGCGCACCGAAACGGGCATCCACCGCCTCGTGCGCAAGTCGCCGTTCGACTCGTCGGGCGGCCGCCACACGTCGTTCTCGTCGGTGTTCGTGTATCCGGAAATCGACGACTCGATCGAAGTCGAGGTCAATCCGGCCGACCTGCGCATCGACACGTACCGCGCATCGGGCGCGGGCGGCCAGCACATCAACAAGACCGACTCGGCGGTGCGGATCACGCACATGCCGACCGGCATCGTCGTGCAGTGCCAGAACGACCGCTCGCAGCACCGCAACCGTGCCGAAGCGATGGCGATGCTGAAGTCGCGCCTGTATGAAGCCGAGATGCGCAAGCGCCAGGCCGAGCAGGACAAGCTCGAATCGAGCAAGACCGATGTGGGCTGGGGCCACCAGATCCGTTCGTACGTGCTCGACCAGAGCCGCGTGAAGGACCTGCGCACCAACGTCGAAATGAGCAACACGCGAGCCGTCCTCGACGGCGATCTCGACGACTTCATCAGCGCGAGCCTCAAACAGGGCGTGTAAGCGCCGCGGCGCGGCCCCTCCGGTCGCGCCGCCCTTCCCGTTGCGTTGCCGCACCCACTCCGAATTCCGACCATCATGACCGAACCGACCCAAACGCAGCCCGCCGTCGCCGCGGACGAAAACCAGATCATCGCCGAGCGCCGCGAGAAGCTGCGCGCACTGCGCGAGCAAGGCATCGCCTATCCGAACGATTTCCGGCCGACGCATCACGCCGCCGATCTCCAGGCGAAATACGCCGACTCGGACAAGGCCGCGCTCGAAGCGAACCCGGTCGAGGTGTCGGTTGCCGGGCGCATGATGCTCAAGCGCGTGATGGGCAAGGCGAGCTTCGCGACGGTGCAGGACGGGTCGGGCCAGATCCAGTTCTTCGTGACGCCGAACGATGTCGGCGCGGAGACCTACGACGCATTCAAGAAGTGGGACCTCGGCGACATCGTCGCCGCGCGCGGCGTGCTGTTCCGCACCAACAAGGGCGAGCTGTCGGTCCAGTGCAAGGAACTGCGCCTGCTGTCGAAGGCGCTGCGCCCGCTGCCGGACAAGTTCCACGGCCTCGCCGACCAGGAAATGCGTTATCGCCAGCGCTACGTCGACCTGATCGTCACGCCGGAAACGCGCGACACGTTCCGTGCGCGCACCAGGACCATCGCGTCGATCCGCAATTTCATGGACAACGCCGACTTCATGGAAGTCGAGACGCCGATGCTGCACCCGATCCCGGGCGGCGCCGCGGCCAAGCCGTTCGTCACGCATCACAACGCGCTCGACATGCAGATGTTCCTGCGCATCGCGCCGGAGCTGTACCTGAAGCGCCTGATCGTCGGCGGTTTCGAACGCGTGTTCGAGATCAACCGCAACTTCCGGAATGAAGGCGTGTCGCCGCGCCACAACCCGGAATTCACGATGATGGAGTTCTACGCCGCGTACACCGACTACCGTTGGCTGATGGACTTCACCGAGCAGCTGATCCGCCAGGCGGCGATCGATGCGCTCGGCACCGCGACGATCCAGTACCAGGGCCGCGAGCTCGACCTCGCAAAGCCGTTCCATCGCCTGACGATCACGCAGGCGATCCAGAAGTACGCGCCGCAGTACACCGATGGCCAGCTGTCGGACGACGCGTTCCTGCGCTCCGAACTGAAGCGTCTCGGCGTCGACGTGTCGCAGCCGGCCTTCCTGAACGCCGGTATCGGCGCGCTGCAGCTTGCGCTGTTCGAGGAAACCGCCGAATCGCAGCTGTGGGAGCCGACCTACATCATCGACTACCCGGTCGAAGTGTCGCCGCTCGCACGCGCATCGGATACGGTGCCGGGCATCACCGAGCGTTTCGAGCTGTTCATGACCGGCCGCGAGATCGCGAACGGCTTCTCGGAGTTGAACGATCCGGAAGACCAGGCCGCGCGCTTCCGGAAGCAGGTCGAGCAGAAGGATGCCGGCGACGAGGAAGCGATGTTCTTCGACGCCGACTACATCCGTGCGCTTGAACACGGGATGCCGCCGACGGGCGGCTGCGGGATCGGCATCGACCGTCTCGTGATGCTGCTGACCGACAGCCCGACGATCCGCGACGTGCTGCTGTTCCCGCACCTGCGCCGCGAAGACTGACGCCCGTGCCCACGTATGCGTCGCGCCCCGCGGCCGGCGCATACGTGCCGGCTTTGTAACCACGCGTAAATCCCGCCTGCCGGCGTCCGCCGGCCCTCGATCCTCCCCCATTTTATCTACTTGTCGCGACGGCCTTCCCCGGGTTTTCCCGGTAGCGACCGCCGGTTCCCCGCTGCAATTCGTTACACCTTGATACGGTGCGCCGCTCGCCCGTGGAAGACACTCCTGTTGCGTCACCACGCATGACCACGGGACCAGAACGAGGCGCCGGAACGCCGAGTCTGATCGCTCCCGAGCGTGGGATCCGACCAGCACCAACATGCGAGCCGGATCGACACCGGAGAGAAAAATGGACAACCAGAATCAGACCACGCCGCAAAAGCAACGCCTCCACCCGCTCATCGCGACCGCGGCAGGCACCGTCATCGTCGCCAGCCTCGCGGCCACCGCCGCGATCACGGGCATCTTCCCGAAGGCCAGCAGCAATAACGCGCAGAACGGCCAGACCCAGGCCGCGCTGATCGCGTCGCAGCCGGCCGTCGATACGGCCGCGGCAGCCAGCGCCGCGCTGGCCGCGCAAGCGCAGCAGCAGGCAGCCGAACAGGCCGCGCAGCAGAAGGCGGCTGCCGAGAAGGCGGCGGCTGCACAAGCCGAACCCAAGCCCGCGCCGCGCCCGGCGGCAACGCACCGCCGCCATGCGCCGGCACCGCAACCGCCGCAATACGCGCAACAGCCGTCCGCACCCGCGCAGCCGGCCTATTGCCAGACCTGCGGCACGGTCGTCGCGATTACGCAGACGCGTACGCCGGGCCAGAGTTCGGGAATCGGCGCGGTCGGCGGCGCCGCGGCCGGCGGCCTGCTCGGCAACCAGTTCGGTCACGGCAACGGCCGCACCGCGATGACCATCATCGGCGCGCTCGGCGGCGGTCTCGCCGGCAACCAGGTCGAGAAGCAGGTGCGCGCGGAAACCGACTACCAGGTGCAGGTCCAGATGGAAAGCGGCGCGACGCGCACGTTCACGTACCACAACGCGCCGCCGTTCGGCCAGGGCCAGCGCGTGCGTGTGGAGAACGGCACGCTGGTCGGCTCGTAACGCTCCACGCATCGCCGGGGCCGTCCGTCGACGGCTCTCGCAGCGCACTCGAAACGAAAAAGGCTCGTGAAGCATCACGAGCCTTTTTCGTTTGCGGGAGCAACGCAGCGCGGGCGCCGGCGCGAACCTCAGTCTTCGTCGTCGAAGTCGGATTCGTCGATCCAGTGGGCCTGGATCGCCTCGAGGATCTTCTCGCCCGAGTGGGCCGGATCATCGGTGAAGCCGTCGAGCTCGATGACCCATTGGCGCAGGTCGACGAAATTGATCCGCTGCGGATCGACGTCCGGATGCTTGTCTGCCAGCGCGATGGCGATTTCGCGCGAATCGATCCATTTCATGGCCTGCTCTCCCGTGTACGCGGCGAGTCCACCGGGGCACGGCGCGCACGTTGCGCGCTGCCCGGCCCGCCGATCCGTCAGTGATTTTCCTTCGCGTGGTTGATCGAGTACTTCGGAATCTCGACCACCAGGTCCGAATCTTCCGTCACGATCGCCTGGCACGACAGGCGCGACGTCGGCTCGAGGCCCCATGCCTTGTCGAGCAGGTCGTCTTCGTCCTCGTCGGACGGCTCAAGATCGTTGAAGCCCTCGCGGATCACCACGTGGCAGGTCGTGCATGCACACGACTTCTCGCATGCATGCTCGATCTCGATCCCGTTGTCGAGCAGGTTGTCGCAAATACTCTTGCCGGGCGTCGCGTCGATCACTGCGCCGTCCGGGCACAGTTCGACGTGAGGCAGCACCACCAGTTGAGGCATGTCCGTTCCGTCAGTCAGGGTGCGGCGGCTGGCGCCGCACGGTTCAATATCACGCGGGCCGTCGCCAGCCCGCGTGCAGGTCGTTCGTTCAGATCTCGTCGAGCCGTCGGCCCGCCAGCGCACGCTTGATGCTCTTGTCCATCCGGCGCGCCGCGAATTCGTCCGTGCCGTCGGCCAGTGTCTTGGTGGCGGTTTCGATCGCGTCCGTGTCGTCGCCCTGAGCGATCGTGCGCAGCGCCGCGACGAGCGCGTCCACCTGCGTGCGTTCGGCTTCATCGAGCAATTCGCCGTCGGCCGCCAGCGCCGCCTGCGTCGCCTCGATCATCCGCTCGGCCTCGACCTGCGCTTCGCGCAGCGCGCGCGCGCGCATATCGATCTCGGCGGTCTTGAAACTGTCCTCGAGCATCTTCGCGATGTCGTCGTCGGCGAGGCCATACGACGGCTTCACGACGACGGATGCCTCGACGCCCGAGTGCTGCTCGCGTGCGAACACCGACAGCAGCCCGTCCGCATCGACCTGATAGGTCACGCGGATGCGCGCCGCGCCGGCCGTCATCGGCGGGATGCCGCGCAGCTCGAAGCGCGCGAGCGACCGGCAGTCGGCGACGAGCTCGCGCTCGCCCTGCACGACGTGGATCGCCATCGCGGTCTGGCCGTCCTTGAAGGTCGTGAACTCCTGCGCACGCGCGATCGGAATCGTCGAATTGCGCGGAATGATCTTCTCGACGAGGCCGCCCATCGTCTCGACGCCGAGCGACAGCGGAATCACGTCGAGCAGCAGCCAGTCGTCGCCGCTGCCGCGATTGCCGGCAAGCAGGTCGGCCTGGATCGCCGCACCGAGCGCGACGACCTGGTCGGGGTCGAGATTGACGAGCGGCGGCTGGCCGAAATACTGCGCGACCGCGTCGCGGACCACCGGCATGCGCGTCGCGCCGCCGACGAGCACGACGCCCTTGATGTCGGCCGGGCTCACCTGCGCGTCGCGCAAGGCCTTGCGGGTCGGCGTCAGCGTACGCAGCACGAGCGGCTCGACGAGCGACTCGAACGTGTCGTGCGAGATCGTCTGCACGAGGCGCGCACCGCTCGACAGCGTCACGTCGAGCGACGCTTGCGGCGCGGATGACAGCGCTTCCTTCAGCACCCGCACGCGATCGAGCAGCAGGCGCACGTCCTCGGGCGCGAGCGCCTTCGCGTCGATGCCGGCCTGCGCGAGCACGTGGCCGAACAGCGCGTGGTCGAAATCGTCGCCACCGAGCGCGGAATCGCCGCCCGCGGCCAGCACCTCGAACACGCCCTTCGTCAGCTTCAGGATCGACAGGTCGAACGTGCCGCCACCGAGGTCGTACACCGCGTAGAGGCCTTCGGCCGCGTTGTCGAGACCGTAGGCGATCGCGGCCGCGGTCGGCTCGTTCAGCAGGCGCAGCACGTTGAGGCCCGCGAGACGCGCGGCGTCCTTCGTCGCCTGGCGCTGCGCGTCGTCGAAATACGCGGGTACCGTGATCACCGCGCCGACCAGGTCGTCGCCGAGCGTGTCTTCCGCGCGGTAACGCAGCGTCGCGAGAATCTCGGCCGATACTTCGACCGGGCTCTTCACGCCGTCGATCGTGCGGATCTGCACCATGCCCGGCGCGTCGATGAATTCGTACGGCGCGTTCGCCGCGCCTTCGACCTCGGCCTTGCCGCGGCCCATGAAGCGCTTGACCGACACGATCGTGTTGCGCGGATCGGTCGCGGCCTGCTCCTTCGCTTCGTGGCCGATGCGGCGGCCGCCCTTCTCCAGATAACGGACCACCGACGGCAGCAGCGCGCGGCCCGCCTCGTCCGGCAACACTTCGGGCACGCTGTTGCGCACGGCCGCGACGAGCGAGTTCGTCGTGCCGAGATCGATCCCGACAGCGAGTCGCCGCTGGTGCGGCGCCGGCGCCATGCCCGGTTCGGAAATTTGCAGTAAAGCCATCTTGGTTCGTTCGGGCGCTCGGCCCGTTTGCTGCGCGTGCCGCGAGGCACGCGGTTAAGTTTCGAGGCGCTCGATCTGCGCGCCCACTTCCGACGCGACCCGTTCGATGAACATCAACTGGCGTACGGCCTCGGCGGCGGCCTGGTCGGCCGCGCTGTCGAGCAGCGTGCCGAGGCGCTCGAGGCGCACGCGCTTTTCGTCGCGCAGTTCGGCGAGCAGCGCATCGAGCGCGTCGACGTTGCGGGCGGCCGCGGCATCCTCGATGCCCTCGCGCCACTCCATCTGCTGCATCAGGAACGCGGGCTCCATCGCGGTGTTGTTTTCAGCACCGATGTCGACGCCGCGCAGCGACAGCAGATAGGTCGCGCGCTTCAGCGGATCGCGCAGCGTGCGGTAGGCTTCGTTCGCACGCGTCGCCCATTGCATCGCGATGCGCTTTTGCGCGTCGCCGGCCGCCGCGAAGCGGTCCGGGTGCACCTGCGTCTGCACCGTGCGATACGCGCTGTCGAGCGCCGCCTCGTCGAGCGCGAATTGCGCCGGCAGGTGAAACAGATCGAAGTGGCTGTCTTTCAGCGAAACCATCGTCGCGTTCAATTCCGGTTCGTCGCGCGGCAAACGCCGCACATTAAAAAGGCGGCCCGTGCCGCCTCTTGCCCGCATCGCGCGGAAGACCGCGTCACACGCGGAACGATTCGCCGCAGCCGCACTCGTCCTTCACGTTCGGGTTGTTGAACTTGAACCCTTCGTTCAGCCCTTCGCGCGCGAAGTCGAGCTCGGTACCGTCGATGTACGCAAGGCTCTTCGGGTCGACGACGACCTTCACGCCATGGCTCTCGAACACCTGATCCTCGGGAGCCAGCTCGTCGACATACTCGAGCTTGTACGCGAGCCCCGAGCACCCGGTCGTGCGAACGCCAAGCCGCAGGCCCACACCCTTGCCGCGACGGACGAGGTATTTCTGGACGTGCTGTGCTGCTTTTTCGGTCAGTGTAATTGCCATGATGTCCTTGCCGCGGCGCGCCGCTCGGGCCCGCCGCGTTCATTCACAAGCCGCTCGATGCCGCTCAGGCCGCTGCCTGATCGCCTTCCTTGGTGTCGTGGCGCTTCTTGTAGTCGGCCACGGCTGCCTTGATCGCGTCTTCCGCGAGAATCGAGCAGTGAATCTTCACCGGTGGCAGCGCGAGCTCTTCGGCGATCTGCGTGTTCTTGATCGACAGCGCCTCGTCGAGCGTCTTGCCCTTCACCCATTCGGTCACGAGCGAGCTCGACGCGATGGCCGAACCGCAGCCGTACGTCTTGAACTTCGCGTCTTCGATCACGCCGTCCGCGCCGACGCGGATCTGCAGCTTCATCACGTCGCCGCAGGCCGGCGCGCCGACCATGCCCGTGCCGACCGCGTCGTCGTCCTTCGCGAACGAACCGACGTTACGCGGGTTTTCGTAGTGATCCAGAACCTTGTTGCTGTATGACATGACTCAGACTCCTTGACTCGTTACGTCTGCGTGCGCAAATCCGCCCGCGAATGTATTCAATGCGGTGTTCAGTGTGCGGCCCATTCGATCGTCGACAGATCGATGCCTTCCTGGTGCATTTCCCAGAGCGGCGACAGCTCGCGCAGCTTCGCGATCTTGCTGTTCAGCAGGTTGATCACGTAGTCGACGTCCTGCTCCGTCGTGAAGCGGCCGACCGTGAAGCGGATCGAGCTGTGGGCGAGTTCGTCGTTGCGGCCGAGCGCACGCAGCACGTACGACGGCTCCAGCGACGCCGACGTGCACGCGGAGCCCGACGACACCGCGACGTCCTTGATCGCCATGATCAGCGACTCGCCTTCGACGAAGTTGAAACTGATGTTCAGGTTGTGCGGGACACGGTGCTCCATGTCGCCGTTCACGTACGTTTCCTCGATCTGCGACAGGCCGCGCAGCAGCTTGTCGCGCAGCATGCGGACGCGCTCGTTCTCAGTCGCCATTTCCTCGCGCGCGATGCGGAACGCTTCGCCCATGCCGACGATCTGGTGCGTCGCCAGCGTGCCCGAACGCATCCCGCGCTCGTGGCCGCCGCCGTGCATCTGCGCTTCGATGCGCACGCGCGGCTTGCGGCGCACGTACAGCGCGCCGATGCCCTTCGGGCCGTAGGTCTTGTGCGCCGAGAACGACATCAGGTCGACCTTCAGCTTCGCGAGGTCGATCTCGACCTTGCCGGTCGACTGGGCGGCGTCGACGTGGAACACGATGCCCTTCTCGCGGCAGATCTCGCCGATCGTCTCGATGTCCTGGATCACGCCGATCTCGTTGTTCACGTGCATCACCGACACGAGGATCGTGTCCGGGCGCAGCGCGGCCTTGAACACGTCGAGGTCGATCAGGCCGTCGTCCTTCACGTCGAGATAGGTGACTTCGAAGCCGTCGCGCTCGAGCTCGCGGCAGGTGTCGAGCACGGCCTTGTGCTCGGTCTTCACCGTGATGATGTGCTTGCCCTTGCCCTTGTAGAAGTTCGCGGCACCCTTGATCGCCAGGTTGTCCGATTCCGTTGCGCCGGACGTCCAGATGATCTCGCGCGGATCCGCGTTCACGAGTGCGGCCACCTGTTCGCGCGCTTCCTCGACGGCGCGCTCCGCATCCCAGCCGTACGCGTGGCTACGCGACGCCGGATTGCCGAACTGCTCGCGCAGGTACGGCACCATCTTGTCGACCACGCGCGGGTCGACCGGCGTCGTCGCACTGTAATCCATGTAGATGGGCAGGTGGAGAGTCTCTTGGGTCATCTGTCGCTCCGGGTATTCTGTGCAGGGACTATGTGCGTTATGGGGTGTGCGGCGCGTTCGCGCTCACGAACTCGCGATGTTGAACACCGAATTGGGACCGAGCGGCATCGTGCGCACCGGTTCGGCCGGCGCCGCGACAGGCTCCGGCGTGCGCCGGTCGCGCAGCACCGCAGGTGCGCCCTCGCGTGCGCGCTGCTGATCGACGAGATCCTGCAGCGACACCGAATCGAGGTATTCGACCATTTTCTGGTTCAGGGTCGACCACAGCTCGTGCGTCATGCAATGGCCGTCGGGCTGCTTCGAGCCGTCGCACGTGCCTTTGCCGCCGCACTGCGTGGCGTCGAGCGGTTCATCGACCGCGATGATGATGTCGGCGACGGTGACGTCCTGCGCGCGGCGCGCGAGGTTGTAGCCGCCGCCCGGGCCGCGCACGGATTCGACGATTTCATGCCTGCGCAGCTTGCCGAACAGCTGTTCGAGATACGAGAGCGAAATCCGCTGGCGCTGGCTGATGCCTGCAAGCGTCACCGGGCCCTGCTCCTGGCGCAGTGCCAAGTCAATCATCGCCGTGACGGCGAAACGGCCTTTGGTGGTGAGTCTCATGGTGTCTAGGGGACTGCAATCTTGACGATTTTGGTCAAGTATAAATATTTGACGATTTTAGTCAAGTATCCATGTCTGCGACAGGGTATTCGCAGCACGCTGAATACCTTGCCTCGATCAGCGTGCGGCGCCGCTGCGGAGGGTGTCCAGCAGGCCCGCACACGCGCGCTCGACCTGGTCGAGCACCTGTTCGAAGCCCTGCGCGCCGCCGAAATAAGGATCGGCCACTTCGGTCTCGGCCGCGCCCGGCGCGAACTCCATCAGCAGGCGCACCTTGTCGCGAAGCTCGGGCGGACAGCGCCGGCGCAATTCCGCGAGATTGGCTTCATCCATCGCCAGCAGCAGGTCGAACCGCTCGAAATCCGCCGCGCTCACCTGCCGCGCCCGCAACGTCGACAGGTCGTAGCCGCGGGTGCGGGCCGCCGCCTGCGCGCGCGTGTCGGGCGGTTCGCCGACGTGCCAGTCGCCGGTGCCGGCCGAATCGATCGCGATCCGGTCGGCCAGCCCGGCCGCGTCCACCTGGTGGCGCATCACGCCTTCCGCCGTGGGCGAACGGCAGATATTGCCGAGACAGACGAAACAGATCGCAACGCGGGTCATCGCACTATCGGAAAGCCGCGGAGAACCGCGAGGGAGAAGAACGCGCCATTATACAAAGGCGCCCGAAATCGCGCCGCCGTGCAAAGCGACGGCGGCGTGCCTTACAGCGCCTTGGGTGCGGCGAGCACGACGTCGCCGGATGCGGCCGGCAACGGTTTCGTCGCGTCGTCGACCAGACCGAACGACACCGCGCGCGCCAGCTCGGCCGATGCCTGATGCACGGCGAGCGGACCACGCGCCGGCGCGTCGGCCATTGCGTGCAGATAGGCGAGCGCGGCGAGCGGGACGACGATTGCCAGCGGCCAGTACATCGATATTGTCTTTCTCATGATGCGGCTCCTTGACCTCATGCCCCGAAACCCGATTTCGGGGACTACAGGCAAGATTCTATAGACCGCACCTATCGAAATAAATGTGTAAATAGCGAACGCACTGTTGTCGCCCGATGAACAGTCGTCAGCCGAGGTGACTTTGCGATGCGGCGTACAGTTCGCGGAACGTGCGGCCGGTCGGCGTCGGCATGTCGCGCGTGTCCATCCAGCCGCCCATCATCGGCAGGCGCCGCAGCGTACCGCCGCTGCCGCCGAGCCGCTCGAGGACCCGCACCGCGAGCTTGGTCGCCAGCGCGTACAGCACCGGCCTGCGCGCGAAAAAGCCCCACGCGGCGAGCGCAGCGCGCTCGCGCCACGGTCGCAGATGCCGCTCGACCTGTTTCTCGCGCAGCGTGCGCAGCAGGTGCGACAGCGGGATCCCGGCCGGGCACACGCTGTCGCATTCGCCGCACAGCGTCGCGGCCTGCGGCAGGTCGAGCGCACGGTCGACGCCGACGTAGCTCGGCGTCAGCACCGACCCCATCGGGCCCGGATAGACCCATCCGTACGCGTGCCCGCCGACCTTCTGGTACACCGGGCAATGGTTCATGCACGCGCCGCAGCGGATGCAGCGCAGCATCTCCTGGAATGCGCCGCCGATCAGCCCCGTGCGGCCACCGTCGACGAGCACCACGTAGTTGTGCTCCGGGCCGTCCTCGTCGCCGGGGCCGCGCGGCCCGGTGAGCAGCGAGAAGTAGTTCGACGTCTTCTGCCCGGTCGCCGAGCGCGGCAGCAGACGCATCGCCGTCGCGAGATCCTCGAGCGTCGGCAGCACCTTCTCGATGCCCGTCACCGCGACGTGCACGCGCGGCATCACGGTGCACATCCCTTCGTTCCCCTCGTTCGTGACGAGCGCGACCGACCCCGTCTCGGCGATCACGAAGTTGCCGCCCGTCACGCCCATGTCGGCCGACAGGAAATGCGGACGCAGCACCTCGCGCGCCTCGCGCGTCATGTCGGGAATCTCGGTCAGCCGCTCGCGGTGGTGCGTGCGCGCGAACAGGTCGGCGATCTCGTCCTTGTCCTTGTGCACGACGGGCGCGATGATGTGGCTCGGCGGCTCGTTGTCGTTGATCTGCAGGATGTACTCACCGAGGTCCGTCTCGATCGACTGCACGCCCATCTCGGCGAGCACCGCGTTCAGGCGCATTTCCTCGGACACCATCGACTTCGTCTTGATGACCTTCTTCACGTCGTGGCGCCGCGCGATGTCGGCGACGAGCCGCGCGGCGTCCGCGGTCGTTTCCGCGAACAGCACCGTCGTGCCCCGCCGCGTCGCCTCGCGCTCGAACGCCTCGAGCCATACGTCGAGGTTCTCCAGCGCACGATTGCGGCGCGCCTTCAGCGCTGCGCGCGTCGCCGGGAAGTCGATTGCGGTCATCGCGTCGGCGCGCGCGGACACGAACTTGCTCGACAGCTTCTTCAGGTTCTGCTGCAGGCGCTGGTCGGCCAGCTTCTGGCCGGCACGCGCCTTGAAATGCATCGATTGGACTTGCATCGCGGTATCGGGGAAAAGTGAGCGGAACCGGGCGTCAGACGTCGCCCGCCAGCACCTGCGCGACGTGCAGCACGCGCGTGTCGCGGTCGCCCGTGCGGCGCAACCGCCCTTCGATGTTCAGCATGCAGCCGAGATCGCCGAGCACCACGGCGCCCGCGCCGGAGGCGCGCACGTTCGCGCATTTCTCGTCCGCGATGGCCGCCGAAATGTCGCCGTACTTGACCGCGAAGGTGCCGCCGAAGCCGCAGCAGTGCTCGCAGTCCTTCATCTCGGTGACGGCCACGCCGCGCTGCGCGAGCAGCGCGCGCGGCTGCGCCTTCACGCCGAGCTCGCGCAGGCCCGAACACGAGTCGTGGTAGGTGACGGGGCCCGCGAATTCGCCGGGCGCGAGCGTCACCTTCGCGACGTTCGCGAGGAAATCGGTCAGTTCGTACACTTTCTGCTGGAGCCGCGCATAGCGTCCCATCAGTTCGGGGTCGTCGCGGAACAGGTCGCCGTAGTGCGCGCGGATCATGCCGCCGCACGAGCCCGACGGCGCGACGACGTAGTCGAACTGCTCGAACTCGCGCAGCGTCTTTTCCGCGAGGTCGCGCGCGAGCGCGCGGTCGCCCGAATTGTAGGCAGGCTGGCCGCAGCAGGTTTGCGCAGGCGGCACGAACACCTCGTAGCCGGCATCGCGAATCAGTTTCAGCGCGGAAAAACCGATTTCCGGACGCATCAGGTCGACCAGGCAGGTCACGAACAAACCGACTCGCATACGCGCTCCTTCGAGAAAACGGCTCTCATTATCCGCCGTTTGGCCGGCAAGACCAACGCCGGCGCGTACGCAAGCGCGCACGGCCGGAAACGAGGACTTCCTCGAACGGCGTTCGCTTTTTTCACGATACGAGATACAATCGACGCAACACCGCTTGACGCGTCAACCGATTCTCCCCCGACATGAGCCAACCCACCCCGGATTCCAAAACGTCGATCCAGGTGATCGAACGCATGATGCGGCTGCTGGACGCGCTCGCCGCGCACAGCGACCCCGTCAGCCTGAAGGAGCTTGCGCAGCGCACCGACCTGCATCCGTCGACCGCGCACCGTATCCTCAACGACATGGTGACCTGCCGCCTCGTCGACCGTTCCGATCCCGGCACCTACCGGCTCGGCATGCGGCTGCTCGAGCTCGGCAACCTCGTGAAGGCGCGCCTGTCGGTGCGTGACGCGGCGCTGATGCCGATGCGCGAGCTGCACCGCCTGACCGGCCAGACCGTGAACCTGTCGGTGCGCCAGGGCGACGAAATCGTCTATATCGAGCGCGCGTATTCGGAGCGCTCGGGCATGCAGGTCGTCCGCGCGATCGGCGGCCGCGCGCCGCTGCACCTGACCTCGGTCGGCAAGCTGTTTCTCGCGGTCGACGAAACGTCGCGCGTGCGCGCCTATGCGACGCGCACCGGGCTGTCCGGCCATACGCAGAACAGCATTACCGACATCGCGAAGCTCGAGCGCGAGCTGACGCTCGTGCGCCAGCAATCGTGCGCGCGCGACAACGAGGAACTGGAGCTGGGCGTGCGCTGTATCGCGGCCGGCATCTATGACGACTCGGGCAAGCTCGTCGCGGGCCTGTCGCTATCGGCTCCGGCCGACCGCCTGCAGGACGCGTGGCTCGGCCAGCTGAGCCGCACCGCCCTGACCATCTCCGAATCGCTCGGCTACCGCCCCGCGCCCGCGAAAGATACGGAAGGGCTGCAGCGGCACGCGTGAGCCGCGCTACCCGCCGCATGGCGGCCGAACGAAAAAAGCCCCGCGATTTTGCGGGGCTTTTTCCTTGCGGCGACCGGTGCGGCGGCGAACCCCCGCGGCGCGATCAGGTGCCGCCGTTCGCCGTGTTGGCCGCCGTCAGGCGCTCGCCGCCGCCGGCGTCGAGCCAGTTGCGCAGGCGCGCCGCGTCGGCGAAGCGCGAATATTTGCCGAACGAATCCAGCAGCACCAGCACCATGGGACGGCCATGGATCGTCGCCTGCATCACGAGACACTCGCCTGCCTCGTTGATGAAGCCCGTCTTCTGCAGGCCGATGTCCCACGAGCCGTTGCCGCGGATCAGCGCGTTCGTGCTGTTGTAGACCAGGTTGCGCTTGCCCGTATTGACGTCGTATGTACGATCGGTCGAGAACTGGCGAATCATCGGGTACTGGTACGCGGCATTGACCATCTTCACGAGGTCGCGCGCGCTCGACACGTTCGAGCTCGACAGGCCCGTCGAATTCTCGAAGTGCGTGTCGTTCATGCCGAGCGACTTCGCCTTTGCGTTCATCGCGGCGATGAAGGCCGGACGGCCGCCCGGGTAGTAACGCGACAGCGCGGCAGCCGCGCGGTTTTCCGACGCCATCAGCGCGATGTGCAGCATGTCCTCGCGCGACAGAACCGAGCCGACCGACAGGCGCGAGCCCGTACCCTTCTCGTAGTCGCGATCTTCGTCGGTGACCTCGATCTGGTCGGCCATCGGCGCCTTCGCGTCGAGCACGACCATCGCCGTCATCAGCTTCGAGATCGACGCGATCGGCACGACCGCGTGCGAATTCTTGTCGAACAGCGGCTCGCCGGTGTTCTGGTCGACGACGTACGCGACGCTCGAGCGCAGCGCCAGTGCGTCCGGCGTGTCGTGCAGGCCGAATGCCTGACCGACCGTCGGGCGACGCGGCTGGAACGCCACCTTGCGCACCGCGCCGCGATGGCCGTGCACGTTCGACGCGAGCGTCGCGCGCTTGCGCGATGCCTTAGGCGCATCGGCCGACGCAACGTTGGCGGATTTTGCGGAGGCGGCCTTCACCTTCTTCTTCGTGGACGAAGCGGAAGCGGCTTTCTTGGCGGCCTGGTGAGTGTTCGCAGTGGCGGCAAAGGCGTCAGCGGGCGTGACGGACGCGGCGGTCGCCAGCAAGGCGACGGCGACCGAGACAGCCGTGCCGAGCGTCATGCTCTGCAACAATCTGCGCGGTGAAAACGATTCGGCTTTCATTGGGGTCTGGACAAAGCGGGCGGAGTTTCCGCAAGTGTAGTTAAAGCTGAAAAAAAGAGCAATATTAGGCACTTACCGATCGTCGTTAAACCGGAATGTAAGGGTCGCCCGACCATGAGTCGATCAACCTTCCCGCTCCCATCGAAAAAATTCATGGGATGCGCTGCCCGACAGCACCCGTCTCCCGATTACCACACGGTTAATTGAGATAACGTCACTTCGGCGACGATTTAAAGCGGGGAAAGTACGTATCCGGCGCTCGGCGTGCCTGTGGCACAGGTCTCGGCCGCGGCGGCGGCCCATCGCCACGGCGCGCGCATTGAAACGGTGCGCTCTTCGACAGGAACAGAAGCATAACGTTCCACACCCCTGTCAGGTTTACCTGTGCATGATCATGGTATGCCGTGCCTGCCCCTGCCCGGTGCGCACCATGTGGGATCGCGCGTGAAACCGATTCCGAACGACCGCGATAACTTGTTGTTTTATCGATAATTTGTCGCGATTGTGCAACGCACAAAAAGTGCTTGACAACTGTTTTCTCTGCCCTAAAATACGACTCATTGCTGCGTCGCACAAAGCGCGCACATCCGAGATTCCCCAGCGTAGTGCCCTTTACCCTGCGATCGACGCGATCGCTTTTCAGGAGCTTGACATGTCCTTGCTGACCCCCGAGCAAATCGCCGCCGCACAGAAAGCCAACCTCGAAAGCCTGTTCGGTCTGACGACCAAGGCGTTCGAAGGCGTCGAAAAGCTGATCGAACTGAACCTGCAGGTCGTGAAGTCGACGCTGACGGAGAGCCAGGAAAACGCACAGCGCCTGCTGTCGGTGAAGGACGCACAGGAACTGATCGCGCTGCAAGCGAGCCTGTCGCAACCGGTCGCGGAAAAGGTGCTGTCGTACGGCCGTCACCTGTATGAAATCGCGTCGGCGACGCAAGCCGAGTTCGCGAAGGTTGCCGAAGCGCAATTCGAAGAGCAGAACAAGAAGGTCCAGGCCCTCGTCGACAACGTCGCGAAGAACGCCCCGGCCGGTTCGGAAACGGCTGTTGCCGCGCTGAAGTCGGCACTGAACGCTGCGAACACCACGTACGAAACGGTCCAGAAGGCTGCGAAGCAAGCCGTCGAGATCGCCGAAACGAACTTCAACGCGGCTGCCGCTGTCGCGACGAAGGCTGCCAGCGCTGCTGCATCGCGCCGTTCGAGCAAGCCGGCCGCGTAAGCGTCCCCTGCTCCTGAAAAAGCCGCGCACTGCGCGGCTTTTTTGTTTCCGGCGCGTGAACATCCGTGCATCCGGTCGTCGGTGCGACACGGACAAAAGAAACGCCGCCGTCCGGGTGTCCCGGGCGGCGGCGTTTTTCATGGCCGGCGCGAGGCCGGCTGTGCCGATTGCGTTACTTCTTGCGTTGCGGCGGCAGGTCCGTACAGACGCCTTCGTACAGTTCGGCGGCCATGCCGACCGATTCGCCGAGCGTCGGGTGCGGATGGATCGTCTTGCCGATGTCTTCCGCGTCCGCGCCCATCTCGACGGCCAGGCACACTTCGCTGATCAGGTCGCCCGCGTTCAGGCCGACGATGCCGCCGCCGATCACGCGATGGGTTTCCTCGTCGAAGATCAGCTTCGTGAAGCCTTCGTCGCGGCCGTTCGCGATCGCGCGGCCCGAAGCGGCCCACGGGAACACGGCCTTGCCGTACTTGATGCCTTCGGCCTTGCACTGGTCTTCCGTCTTGCCGGCCCACGCCACTTCCGGATCCGTGTACGCCACCGACGGGATCTGCAGCGCGTCGAAGTACGCCTTCTCGCCGTGCGCGGCTTCCGCCGCGACGTGGCCTTCATGCACGGCCTTGTGCGCGAGCATCGGCTGGCCGACGACGTCGCCGATCGCGAAGATGTGCGGGACATTCGTGCGCATCTGCTTGTCGACGTCGATGAAGCCGCGATCCGTGACGGCGACGCCTGCCTTGTCGGCACCGATCGTCTTGCCGTTCGGGCTGCGGCCCACCGCGACCAGCACGAGGTCGTAGCGCTGCGCTTCCGCCGGCGCCTTCTCGCCCTCGAACTTCACGTAGATGCCGTCTTCCTTGGCTTCCGCGCCGACCGTCTTGGTCTTCAGCATCACGTTGCCGAAGCGCTTCGCGTTGTACTTTTCCCAGACCTTCACGAGATCGCGGTCCGCGCCCATCATCAGGCCGTCCATCATTTCGACCACGTCGATCTCGGCGCCGAGCGTCGCGTACACCGTCGCCATTTCGAGGCCGATGATGCCGCCGCCGATCACGAGCATGCGCTTGGGCAGCTGGCGCAGTTCGAGTGCGCCCGTCGAATCGACGACGCGCGGGTCTTCCGGCATGAACGGCAGCTTCACGGCCTGCGAGCCCGCGGCGATGATCGCCTGCTTGAACTTGACGACCTTCTTGCCGTTTTCGCCCTGCACTTCCATGTGATACGGATCGATGAACGCGCCGACGCCGGTGACCACGTCGACCTTGCGCGCCTTCGCCATGCCGGCGAGGCCCGTCGTCAGTTTCTTGACGACGCCGCCCTTGAAGTCGCGCAGCTTGTCGAGATCGACTTCCGGCTTGCCGAACGAGATGCCGTGCGCCGCGAGCGCCTCGGCTTCCTCGACGACGAGTGCCGTGTGCAGCAGCGCCTTCGACGGGATGCAGCCGACATTCAGGCATACGCCGCCGAGCGTCGAGTAGCGTTCGACCAGCACCGTCTTCATGCCGAGGTCCGCTGCGCGGAACGCGGCCGAGTAGCCGCCGGGGCCGGCGCCGAGCACGAGCATGTCGCATTCGATGTCGGCGGAGCCGCTGTAGCTGCCGGCTTGCGGCGCGGGTGCCGGGGCGGCGGCCGCCGGTGCCGGTGCAGCCGCTGCGGGCTTGGCCGGCTCCGGTGCCTTCGCGGGTGCGGCGGCGCCTGCCGCTGCTTCGACGAGTGCGATGACCGTGCCTTGCGAGACCTTGTCGCCGGCCTTGATCTTGATTTCCTTGACTGTGCCGGCGACGTCGCTGGGCACTTCCATGGAGGCTTTGTCCGATTCGAGCGTGATGAGCGTTTGCTCTTTTTCGATCACGTCGCCCGGCTTCACGTTGACTTCGATGACATCGACGCCGCTGAAATCGCCGATATCCGGAACCTTGACTTCGATGAGACTCATTACTGTCCCCTTCTTGATTAGCTGCAGACAGAGAGGGAGAGACCCGCAGAAAGAACCCGCAACGACGGCCTGACAAGAGAGCGCGAACCTGGGCAGGACCACCTTTGCCGTCCGCCCAAGGACGCGCCTTTCTTTTGGTTACTTTTCTTTGGAAGACAAAGAAAAGTGACCGCCGCCCCGCGCAGGGGCGACGCTAATAGACCGTTAGCAAAACAGGTTCAACGACAGAGCGTGGATAACAAACCAAAAAACCCACGCCCCCGCGAGCCCACTCCCCGCTCATCAAAGAATGATGCGACGGAAATCGGCAAGCAACGCGCCGAGATACGCATTGAACCGCGCGGCTTCCGCGCCATCGATGACGCGATGGTCATACGACAGCGACAGCGGCAGCGTGAGCCGCGGCACGAACTGCTTGCCGTCCCACACCGGCTTCATCTGGCCGCGCGACAACCCGAGGATCGCCACTTCCGGCGCGTTGATGATCGGCGTGAAGTTCGTGCCGCCGATCCCGCCGAGCGA
>NZ_QTPQ01000038.1:0-85786 GCF_003853425.1 Burkholderia sp. Bp9140 | reverse complement strand
TCTTTTCTTCTTCATCGGCATATCCATGGCCTTTACACCTCATGATATGCCTCGCCCACGAAATCACGGATAGGTCCCGAAAAGGACGTGCGGCGATCATGCTAGACCTTTCGCGCGCGTCGCTCGGATCGGCCGACAACGAAGGCTGGTCCCGAAGTTGGCATAATCACGGTTTGCAGCCGCGACGTCATGATCTCCGCACCGCGCTCACCAGCCATACAACCGCAATATTTATGTCGACCACCATCACGACCACCGCGTCGCTGAAACATATCCTCGAACACCCCGGCGACTTCTCCGGATGGCTCTGCCTGCCGCCGATGCCGTGGACGCTCGATACCGAGGGCGCATTCATCGAAGACGCCCGGCAAGCCGAAGTCGACACGCCACCCGCCACCGCGCCGCAACCCGGCTGGCGCGTCACGCTGAACAGCGCGACGATCGAGGACATCGTGATCAACGCGCATGACCAGGTCGACGAACTGAGCGTCGCGCAATTGTTCGATGCATTCGTGTTCTACGTCGACAACGACGAGTTCATTCTGCTCTGACGACGAGCGCCGTGCGCCACAGTAAAAAAGGACCGCCGAGCGGTCCTTTTTTCATCAAGCAACAGCGTCGAAACGAAGCCCGCCCCTCAAGGCAACGAAATCGTCAAATTCGCCGACTCCGGTCCCACCTTGATCACCTGCGAGTAAGGCGCCAACGCCTGCAGCGTCTTGTCCTTCAGATACGTATTGAGCCCGAGATACCCAAGCAGCGCCACAAGCGCAAACACCGCCCCGATCGCCCAAACCGGCACTTCACGCTTCAACCGATGCGCGATCTGATCCGGCAACGGCCAGTGCGGCGCGAACGGTGCGCGCTTGCCCTTCATATGCGCGATCTCGTCGCCCAGCCGTGCGGTGAGGTACGCGAGCTTCTCCGGCCCCTCGAGCAGATACTTGCCCTGGAACCCCAGCAGCAAGCACATATGAAACACCTCGAGCGACTGCAACCGCGCCGCGCCTTGCGCGCGACATTCCTCGAGATACTGAAAGAACTTCTCCCCCGCGAGCTGCTCGCCGAACAACACGAGCTGCAGCGGCCGGCGTTCCCAGTCCGTCCGGATCTTGAACTGCGACGACAGCACCATTTCGTCGACGGCCGCACAGTACGCGAACTTCGCGCCGTACACGTCCTCGGCAGGAATATTGAGCTTCTTCGCCCCGCGCTCGAAATCCGACAGGAATTCCTGGATTTTCGTGCTGAACTCGCTCGCGCTGTCCGGCTCGCGGCCGTTCTTGAGCAGGAACAGCATGAAGAACCCGTCGTACAGCAGGTCGAGCAGCGAACGGGCCTGGAACGCGGCGTCGGTCGACGCCGGGGTCTGCAACGGGGCCGGCGTGTTGTCGCCGAACAAGGAGGGCGCGTAGCTCATGATGTGACCGCGATCAGTTCGAACTTCAGGTCATTGATGCCAGTCGGCGCGTAGATCATCGCGGACTGGGCCTGCAGCATGCGTTCGTACAGCGCGCCGCGCGAATCGAGCTGGAAATAGCACGCGCCGGGCCGCACCGGGATCGCGGGCGGTACCTGCGGCATGTACGACAGCCGCACGCCAGGCATCGCCGACAGCACGAGCTTGTCGACGTCGTCGGGCGCGCCGACCTTGAACCGGGCCGGCACCGCATCGATGAGCTCGACGTTCGGCATGTCGGCGGACACCGCCAGATAGAACTCGGTCTTGTCGTCGATCTTGCCGGAATCGAGGCGGCCGAGGTGGAACGACGGACGCACTTCGTCGAGCGTGATCGCGAAGTAGCGCGTCGAGATCACGGTGTCGAGCAACTCGCGCAGCATCAAATCGAGACGTGCGAAACTCGGGCCCGGATCGTCATGGCGATACACGGGCAGGTCGGCGAGCGTATAGCCCTTCGAGAACGTCATCAACTGGCCCGCCAGGCGCAGCAGTTCCTGGAACAGCCGCTCCGGATGCAGCGCCGCGTGCTGGTGCAGGTGCGCGAGCGTCGCGAACGCGGCGTTCGCGGTGTGCAGCAGCCAGAACGACGCGATGTCGCCCGAGCGGAACTCGATGATGTTCTTCGACGGCTCGCGGTGAAAACCGTACAGCGCGTTCACCTTCGCCTGCAGTGCGTCGATGAGCTGGCGCAGCCGCTGGTGCAGGATCGGCGACGCCTCGATCGCGAGGCACGGCGGCACGAAGCTGTCGTCGATCTCGAAACCGGAAGTCGCGGTGCGGCGCACGCGCACGAGCGGCACCGACAGCAGCTGGTCGCGCGGCTCGCTGTGCGCGATCAGCTTGACCTGCGTCTTCAGGAACGTGATGTCGGCTTCGGCCGCGTCGGTGAAGTTGTCGGCGACGCTCGTCTGCTCGCTGACGAAACGCGTCATGAAGCCGGCGGCCGGGTCGTCGCTGTAGTTGGTGCCGTTCTCGCGCAGCGGGTGCAGCGCGAGGTAGAACACGAATTCGTTGATGCCGTCGGGCAGCGTGTCGAGCGCGATCGGCGGCGGCAGGTCGTCGGCCTGCGGCGCGGCATACAGCGCGCCGTCCGGGAACACGAGCGCGAGCTCGGCCACGCGCAGCACGTTGCTGCCGAGCGCATCGCGGTCGATGCGCACCGAGCGCACGCCCCAGTTGTACGGCTGGATCGCCTGGATCGATTCGAACAGGCGCGCCTCGTGGTAGGCGTCCTGCCGCTGGAAGTGTTGAGGCCGGAGGAACAGCCCTTCCCCCCAAAGCACCTTGGCCGAATAACTCATGTCAAATCCGGTTAATGTGACGTTGCGATGTAATCGATTTGGTCGTGCCCGAATTAATCGCCAATTTGTTAACTCTTGTTAATTGACACTCGTGCGTCATGTTTAACCGCAGGTGATCGACGAAAGCAAATTCAGCGGTTGCGAAGGCGCACCCTGTTGCGGTGCGATGACGGAGCCATCGGTGACCGTCATCGCGCAATTATGCAGGCCGATGATTATGCCGGATTTCTCCGACTTCGCCGGGTCGAACGCCAGTTTCCATCGCTGGATTGCGGGATCGCGGAACAGCGCGACGATGCCGAAGGCCTGCGCTTCGCGCGATACCTTTTCGGTCGCCGTATAGCGCTGGCCCGGAATCAGCGTGATTTCACGCACGTTGAGCAGATCGGCGCCCAGCGCGGCCTTTTCCTTGGTCGGATCGGTGAACGCATCGAATGGCGCCTGCTGGAACGAAGTCGGATCCTTCAGTGCGTAGAGTCTTACCACTAATGCGAGCGGCTTGCGGTCGTTCGCGGCATTCAGGTTGGGCGCGGCGGCGAGCGTGAGCCCGATGTTGCGCGGCGGCTTCTGGGAATCCGGCAGTTCGGGCTTGCCGACGCCGGCCGCCTGCAGCACGGCGCTCGCGGCCGAGCCGAGCAGCGGGGCGGCCGCGCATCCGGCCAGGAGCGCGCAGGCGATCAGCGGCAGCGCATAGCGAATCATGGACGATCTCATCGTATTTCCGGCGTGCCGCCTTTAACTCCCCTGTCAAAACTACCGGGCTTTTCCGCGTTCGCCGCGCATGCCCGGCGGATATGCCGTTCAACTATTGAGCACACATGCGAGGCATCGCGTCTTCGGAAAATTTTTCCGTCATCCGGGCGATGCGTTACCCTGCAAGTAAAACTTGCGCTTCCCGATCGATGGAAAAGCTGCCGTCGGGCCGCAGCCAGACGCGTTTCGAGGGGGTAGCGCACGGTTTTAAAAGGAATTACTCTGCACGCAGCGATTGAATTATGAAAAATTGATCGGTACTATACCCGCGCGCTTCTTGCAAAGCAAAAGAACCAGATTCTCAACGATTTTAATACTCACGCGCCGGTGGATATAACGATGAAAGACCGTCTCTTCGCAAAACTTTCTGGGGTAGTGCTGGCTTGCGGCGTGATCGCCGGTTGTGCGAGCCAGCCGCCGGCGCCGCCGACTGCCGAGGTGTTCAACAAGTCGCTGGCCGATGCAGACGCCGTTGCGAAGTCGGGGGACCAGGACAAGGCGCTCGGCCTGTACCAGCAACTCGCGAAGTCGGATCCGACGCGCGAGGAGCCGTGGTCGCGCATCGCGCAGATCCAGTTTGCACAGAACCACTATGGCCAGGCGATCGTCGCCGCGCAGGAAGCACTGCAGCGCGATGCGACCGACCGCCAGGCGAAGAGCGTGCTCGCCGTTGCAGGGCTGCGGATCGCGACGCAGTCGCTCGGCGAATTGCGCCAGGATGCGTCGCTCGCGGGTGACGCGAAGTCCGATGCGCAGGCGCTCGCGAAGCAGTTGCGCGACACGCTCGGCGAGTCGGCGCTGTTCCCGCCGGAGCAGCGGGCCACGAAGGCGCGCACGCCGCGCCGCATCGTTCATCGTCCGAAGGCCGGCACCGCACCGGCCGCTGAGGCGGCAACGACCGCGCCGACGCCGTCTGCGCCGCCGCAGGCCGCCGCGGCGCAGAAGGGCGGCGCCGATCCGTTCAGCGCGCTGCGCAACTGACCGCAACTGACGCGATAACCACAACTAACCTGGGAGCCGTCGAGATGGCCAAGAAAGAAAGCATTCAGAAAAGCTTGCAGAAGATACGGCCGCCGCGCGTCCAGCTGACCTACGAGGTCGAGAAGGGCGACGCGATCGAGGTGAAGGAACTGCCGTTCGTCGTCGGGGTCGTCGGCGATCTGGCGGGCCAGTCGGAAGTCGAGCAGCCGAAGCTGCGCGACCGCAAGTTCGTCAACATCGACCGTGACAACTTCGACGACGTGATGAAGGCGATCGAGCCGCGCGCCGCGTTCCAGGTGGAAAACCGCCTGAGCCCGGAAGGCGGCAAGTTCGCGGTCGACCTGAAGTTCCGTTCGCTGTCGGATTTCAGCCCGGACGAAGTCGTCGAGCAGGTCGAGCCGCTGCGCCGCCTGCTCGAGGCGCGCTCGAAGCTCGCCGACCTGCGCAACAAGCTCGCCGGCAACGACAAGCTCGAGGATCTGCTGTCGGAAGTGCTGAAGAACACGCAGCAGCTACAGGAGCTCGCGAAGGGCACGGGCGGCGACAAAGACGGCGAATGACGACGGAGTGTTGAGATGAACCAGCAAACGGCTGCGGCCCAAGCGAGCGGCGCGGAATACGCCGCCGGGACTTCGCTGCTCGACGACATCGTCGAGAAGAGCAAGGTCGCGAAATCCGATTCCGAGCATGCGCGCGCGAAGGACCTGATCGGCGAGCTCGTGCACCAGGTGCTCGACGGCACGGTGATCGTGTCGGACAACCTGTCGGCGACGATCGACGCGCGCGTCGCGGAACTCGACCGCCTGATCTCCACGCAGCTGTCCGCGGTGATGCATGCACCGGAATTCCAGCGCCTCGAGAGCACGTGGCGCGGGATGGACTACCTGGTCAAGGAAAGCAACACCGGCCAGACGATCAAGATCAAGGCGCTGCACGCACCGAAGCGCGACCTCGTGCGCGACTTCAAGGGCGCGAGCGAGTTCGACCAGAGCGCGCTGTTCAAGAAGGTCTACGAAGAAGAGTTCGGCACGTTCGGCGGCTCGCCGTTCGGTGCGCTGATCGGCGATTACGAGATCTCGCGCCAGCCGGAAGACATGTACTTCATCGAGCAGATGTCGCACGTCGCGGCGGCGGCGCACGCGCCGTTCATCGCGTCGGCGTCGCCGGAGCTGCTCGGCCTCGAGTCGTTCTCCGACCTCGGCAAGCCGCGCGATCTCGGCAAGGTGTTCGACACGGTCGAATACGCGAAGTGGAAGTCGTTCCGCGATGCCGAGGATTCGCGCTACGTCGGCCTCACGCTGCCGCGCTTCCTCGGCCGCCTGCCGTTCAATCCGAAGGACGGCCAGACCGCGGAGAATTTCAACTTCGTCGAGGACGTCGACGGCACCGAGCACGACAAGTACCTGTGGTGCAATGCAGCGTGGGCCTTCGCGGCACGCCTGACGGCCGCGTTCGACGACTTCGGCTGGTGCGCGGCGATTCGCGGCGTCGAAGGCGGCGGCCTCGTCGAGGATCTGCCGACCCACACGTTCAAGACCGACGACGGTGAAGTCGCGCTGAAGTGCCCGACCGAAATCGCGATCACCGATCGCCGCGAGAAGGAGCTGAGCGACCTCGGCTTCATCCCGCTCGTCCATTGCAAGAACTCGGATTACGCAGCGTTCTTCGCCGCGCAATCGGTGCAGAAGCCGAAAAAATACAGCACCGACAGCGCGAATGCGAATGCCGTCCTGTCCGCCCAGCTTCAGTACATCTTCTCGGTATCGCGCGTCGCGCACTACCTGAAGGCGATGATGCGGGACAAGATCGGCAGCTTTGCATCGGCGCAGAACGTGGAGACTTTCCTCAACCGGTGGATTTCGCAGTACGTCCTGCTCGACGATAACGCATCGCAGGAACAGAAGGCGCAATTCCCGCTGCGCGAGGCATCCATACAAGTGTCGGAGATTCCGGGCAAGCCGGGCTCGTATCGTTCGGTCGCGTTCCTGCGCCCGCACTTTCAGCTCGACGAACTCTCGATTTCTCTGCGACTTGTCGCTGATCTGCCCAAACCGGCAAATTCATAAGCGAGTAAATCGCCCGGGCGGGCCGCCTGGGTAGGACGTTAAAACCACCTCTTTGGGGAGTCGAAGGGCCATGTTACATATGCACTTGCAGTTTGGTAGTCCGGCGGTGAAGGGCGAATCCGCGGACAAGGACCATCAGGGCTGGATCGAACTGAAATCGTGGGATCACTCGATCGTTCAGCCGCGTTCGGCAACCGCATCGACCGCAGGCGGTCACACGATGACGCGCTGCGAGCACGGCGACATGATCTTCACGAAGGAAATCGATTCGTCGAGCCCGCTGCTGTACCAGCACGCATCGGGCGGCACCACGTTCGATGAAGTGACGGTCCATTTCTCGCGCGCAGACGGTGAAGGCAAGCGCGTGCAGTACCTGGAAGTGAAGCTCAAGTACGTGATCATCTCGAGCATCGCGCCGAGCGTCCGCGAAGAAGGTCTGCCGCTCGAGACGTTCTCGCTGAAGTACGCGGCCGTGCAGTGGAAGCAGACCCAGCAAAAGATCGGCGGCAACCAGGGCGGCAACACGCAGGGCGCCTGGAGCCTGACGAAGAACGACAAGACCTACGCGGTCTAAGGTCGGTTGCGGCAACGGGGCGTTCTGCGTCCCGTTGCCGTTTTCGCTGTGCACGCCGGCCGATGAAACGATTCGAACCCAGTTTTCTCGACAAGCTGTTCGACGACGAACCGCATCTTCCGGCCTCGGCCGCGATGCGGCAATTGTCGCTGGACGAGCTCAAGAACACGGTCGCCCGCGACGTCGAGGCGATCCTCAACACCCGTATCGCGCACACCGAAATCGAACTGGCCGCGCTGCCGGAATGCCAGAAGTCGGTGCTGACCTACGGGCTGAACGATTTCGCGGGGCTGAGCCTCGCGAGTCACTACGACCGCGCGTTCATCTGCAAGTCGATCCAGCAGGCCATCGCGCGCCACGAGCCGCGACTGCAGCAGGTGCAGGTGACGTTCGAGCTGAACGAGCAGTCGACCAACGCGCTTTACTTCGCGATCCAGGCGCTGCTCGTCGTGCATCCGGCCGAGGAGCCGGTGAGTTTCGACGCGATGCTGCAGCCTTCGACGCTGCAGTATTCGGTCACGCGCGCACGCGCGGCAAGAATGCCGTAAATCAAGCCGCCGAGCGGGCCGGACCGCCCGGTGGTGGATCAGGGTCCGGCAGGAAATATTGAGGTTCGGGGTCGTCGATGGAAGAATTGCTGCCGTATTACGAGCGCGAATTATCGTTTTTGCGGCGCTATTCGCGAGATTTCGCCGAACGCTATCCGAAGATCGCCGCGCGGCTCGCGTTGTCCGGCGAGCACTGCGAGGATCCGCACGTCGAGCGGATGATCGAGTCGTTCGCGCTGCTCGGCGCGCGCATCAACAAGAAGCTCGACGACGACTACCCGGAATTCACCGAAGCGCTGCTGGAAGTGCTGTATCCGCACTACCTGCGGCCGTTTCCGTCGTGCTCGATCGCGCAGTTCACGCCGGCTTCGCCCGGCCAGCAGACCGAACCGGTCGTGATCGACCGCGGCACCGAACTGAAGAGCCGTCCGATCCGCGGCGTGCAGTGCCGCTTCCGCACCGCGTACGACGTGACGCTCGCGCCGATCCGCATTTCGGAAGCACGCTACACGCCGGTCGCGCTCGCGCCGAGCGCGACGGTGCTGCCGTCCAACGCGACGGGCGTGATCTCGATCACGTTCGAATCGCTCGCCGCGCAGCTCGATCTCGGCGCACTGAAGCTGCCGACGCTGCGCGCGCACCTGCACGGCGAACAGTCGTTCGTCGCCGCGCTGACCGACTGCCTGTTCGTCAACGTGCTCGGCGCGTATGTCGAGCCCGAGCGCAACGGCCGCTGGACGGCGCTGCGCAAGCTGCCGATCGCGCACGCCGGCTTCGACGAGGACGACGCGCTGATCGACTACCCGGCGAAGTCGCACCCGGCCTATCGCCTGCTCACCGAATACTTCGCGTTTCCCGACAAGTTCGATTTCGTCGATTTCGACCTTGCGGCGATCGCGCGCGCATCGGGCCGCTGCCAGCGCGCGACGCTGCATCTGGTGCTGCAGGACGTGCGCAGCGATTCGCACGTCGCGCGGCTGCTCGAGCTGCTGACGGCCAGCCATTTCCGGCTGTTCTGCACGCCGATCGTCAACCTGTTTCGCCAGCACGGCGAGCCGATCCGCATCACGCACCGCGCGGTGTCGTATCCGGTGATCGCCGAGGCACGGCGCGCGTTCGCGTACGAGGTGTACTCGATCGATTCGGTGAAGCTCGTCCGGCAGCAGGCGCACGAGGAATCGGTGATCGAGTTCAGGCCGTTCTATTCGCTGCATCACGGCGAGGCGGCGCGGATCGGCCACTACTGGTTCGCGCGTCGCAACGACTGGGTCGCGCAGAAGAGCCCCGGCTACGAAACCGAGATCTCGATCGTCGACATCGACTTCGAGCCGACATCGCCGCAGACCGACACGCTCAGCCTCGACCTCACCTGCACGAATCGCGATCTGCCGTCGATGCTCGCGTTCGGCCTCGAAGGCGGCGACCTGTTCCAGGAAGGCGGCGCGCAGACGAGCGGCATCTCGATGCTGCGCCGCCCGACGCAGAGCGTGCGCTTCGAGCGCGGCCGCGCCGCGCACTGGCGGCTGGTGTCGCACCTCGCGCTGAACCACGTGTCGCTGGTCGCGCACGGGCTCGCGCCGCTCAAGGAAATGCTGACGCTGTACGACCTGCGGCGCACCGCCGTATCGATGCGCCAGATCGACGGCCTCGTCGGCGTCGAGCAGCGCGGCGCCGTGCAGTGGCTGCCGGGCAAGCCGTTCGCGACCTTCGTGCGCGGCATCGAGATCCGCCTGACGATCAACGAGGAACACTTCGTCGGTGCGAGCCTCGCGTCGTTCGTGCGCGTGCTCGACAGCTTCTTCGGGCTATATGTCCACCTCAACAGTTTCGTTCAACTAGTCGTGGTGTCGAAGCGCACCGGCGAGGAGATCATCCGATGCAAGCCCCGGACCGGCGAATCGATCCTGGCGTAGTCGACGCGCTGCTCGACGAGCCGCACCGCTTCGAGTTCTTCCAGGCGGTGCGCGTGCTCGAGGGGCTGTTCGCGCGGCAGGCGTCCGATGCGCCCGGCGCATGGCGGCAGGGCGACGTCGTCGCGCAGCGCATCGCGTTCCGCAACACGCTGTCGCTCGGCTTCCCGCCGAGCGAGATCGAAGGCGCCCGCTCGTTCGACGACGGCGGCACGCTGCTTGATTCGGGCGATGAACGCGGTGCCGCGCTTGCGGCCGGCGAGCTCGGTCACGTCGAGCTGACGCCCGCGTTCTTCGGGCTGCTCGGCGGTCAGGGCGCGCTGCCGCTGCACTACACCGAGCAGATCGTCGCGCGCGAGCACCTGAAGCGCGACCACGCGGCACGCGCGTTCTTCGACGTGTTCTCGAACCGCGCGACCGCGCTGTTCTACGCGGCGTGGAAGAAATACCGGCTGCCGTTCCATTACGAACTCGATCGCGACGAGCGCTATTTGCCGCTGCTGCTCGCGATCGCCGGCGTGCCGAGCGACGAGGTCCGCGACAGCCTCGCGGCCGGTGCGGGCGGCGTGCTCGACGAGGCCGTCGCCGGCTACGCGCTCGCCGCGCGGCACCGGCCGATGTCGGCCGCGTACCTGCAGCGCACGCTGTCCGATTACTTCCGTGTGCCGGTGAAGATCGACCAGTTCGTCGGCAAGTGGTACGAGGTGCCGCCCGACCAGCTGAGCGTGCTCGGTGAGGTCAACGCAGTGCTCGGTGCGACGGCACTCGTCGGCGAACGGGTGTGGCAGCGCGACATGCGCGCGCGGATCGTCGTCGGCCCGCTGTCCAAGCGCGACTACGAGGCATTCCTGCCCGGCGCCGCGCACGCGATCGCGCTCGAACGGATGCTGACGCTGCTCGCCGGCGTCACGCTCGAATACGAGGTCAAGCTCGTGCTGAAGCGCACCGAGGTCGGCGCGAGCGTGCTCGGCGCGGGCTCGCGGCTCGGCTGGGACGCGTTCCTCTGCACGCGCGACGCGGTCGACGACCGCTCGGACGCCCGCTACGAACTGCACGTGATTCACTGATTCCGAACGACAACAAACACGCATTCGAACCTGAGATCGACGCCATGAGCACGCCTCTGAAGACCCTGATCACGAAACTGAATCCGCTGTGCCGGCACGCGACCGAGCGGGCGGCGAGCGCGTGCCTGGCGCGCGGCCATTACGAGGTCGATCTGGAGCACCTGTTCCTCGCGCTGCTCGAGGAAGCGACGGGCGACCTGCCGCTCGCGCTGCGCGCAAGCCGCGTCGATCCGCATGCGCTGCGCGCCGATCTCGAGCGCGAGCTCACGCGCCTGAAGACGGGCAATACGCGCACGCCGGTGTTCTCCGTGCACCTGATCGCTCTGTTCGAGCAGGCGTGGCTGATCGCGTCGCTCGATTCGCAGCTCGGCCGCATCCGCTCGGGGCACCTGCTGCTCGCGCTGCTGACCGCGCCCGATCTCGCGCAATTCGCGCAGCGCATGTCGTCGCAGTTCGCGGAAATGAACGTGACGGATCTGAAGCACAAGTTCGACGAGATCATGGCCGGCTCGAGCGAGGCCGAACCGCGCCAGCCGGATGCGGAAGGCGGCGACGTCGCGCCGGCCGCCGACGGCGCCGCACCCGTGGCGGGCCCGTCGAAGACGCCCGCGCTCGACACGTACACCACCAACCTCACGCAGCGCGCGCGCGATGGCAAGATCGACCCGGTGATCGGCCGCGAAGCGGAGATCCGCCAGGCGATCGACATCCTGATGCGCCGCCGCCAGAACAACCCGATCATGACCGGCGAGGCCGGCGTCGGCAAAACGGCGGTCGTCGAGGGTCTCGCGCTGCGGATCGCGGCCGACGACGTGCCGCCGCCGTTGCGCGGCGTCGCGCTGCACGTGCTCGACATGGGGCTGCTGCAGGCCGGCGCGAGCGTGAAGGGCGAGTTCGAGAACCGCCTGAAGAGCGTGATCGACGAGGTGAAGAAGAGCGCGCACCCGATCATCCTGTTCATCGACGAGGCGCACACCATCATCGGCGCGGGCGGCCAGGCCGGCCAGAACGACGCGGCGAACCTGCTGAAGCCGGCACTCGCGCGCGGCGAGTTGCGCACGATCGCCGCGACGACGTGGAGTGAATACAAGAAGTACTTCGAGAAGGATGCGGCGCTCGCGCGGCGCTTCCAGGTCGTGAAGGTCGAGGAGCCGAGCGAGCCGCTCGCCGCGGCGATGCTGCGCGGGATGTCCGGACTGATGGAGAAGCACTTCAACGTGCGGATCCTCGACGACGCGATCACCGAGGCCGTGCGCCTGTCGCATCGCTACATCAGCGGCCGCCAGCTGCCGGACAAGGCGATCAGCGTGCTCGACACCGCGTGCGCGAAGGTCGCGCTCGCGCACAGCGCAACGCCGGCGGCGATCGACGACACCAAGAAGCGCATCGAGCGCATCGACGCGGAAATCGCGTCGCTGGAGCGCGAAGCGGCGGGCGGCGCGTCGCACGACGAGCGGCTCGGCGAACTGCGCGGCGCGCGCGACACGGCGCTCGCGCAATTGACCGAGGACGAGGCGCGCTATGAGGCCGAGCGCGTGATCGTCGCCGAGATCAGCGAATTGCGCGACACGCTCGACAAGGCGCGCGGCCCGTCGGAAGACGGCGAGCCGGTCGATGTGCCGGCCACGCGCGAGAAACTGGCCGAACGTGTCGCGGCGCTGCACGCGCTGCAGGGCGGCGAGCCGATGGTGCCGCTGCAGGTCGACGGCCACGTCGTCGCCGAGATCGTCGCCGCGTGGACGGGCATTCCGCTCGGCCGGATGGTGAAGGACGAGATCGACACCGTGCTGAACCTGCAACCGCTGCTGACCGCGCGCGTGATCGGGCAGGACCATGCGCTCGACGCGATCGCGCAGCGCGTGCGCACGGCGACCGCGAACCTTGAGGATCCGAACAAGCCGCGCGGCGTGTTCATGTTCGTCGGGCCGTCGGGTGTCGGCAAGACCGAGACGGCGCTCGCGCTGGCCGACATCCTGTACGGCGGCGAGCGCAAGATGGTCACGCTCAACATGAGCGAGTACCAGGAAGCGCACAGCGTGTCGGGCCTGAAGGGTTCGCCGCCGGGTTACGTCGGCTACGGCGAGGGTGGTGTGCTGACCGAGGCCGTGCGTCGCAACCCGTATTCCGTCGTGCTGCTCGACGAGGTCGAGAAGGCGCACCCGGACGTGCTCGAGATGTTCTTCCAGGTGTTCGACAAGGGCACGATGGACGACGCCGAAGGGCGCGAGATCGACTTCCGCAACACGCTGATCATCCTGACGTCGAACGTCGGCTCGGCCGCGGTGATGCAGGCGTGCCTGAACAAGCCGGCCGAGGAACTGCCTGATCCGGACGCACTTGCCGAGGCGCTGCGCCCGCAGCTGTACAAGACGTTCAAGCCGGCGTTCCTTGGCCGGATGAAGGTCGTGCCGTACTACCCGATTTCCGACGACGTGCTGGCCGAGATCATCGACCTGAAGCTCGAACGGATCCGCCGTCGCATCGAAGCGAACCACAAGGCCGCGTTCGAATGGGACGAATCGCTCGTCGATGCGGTGCTCGCGCGCTGCACCGAGGTCGATTCGGGCGCCCGCAACGTCGACCATATCCTGAACGGCACGCTGCTGCCGGAGATCGCGGGCCACGTGCTCGGCCGGATCGCCGACGGCGCGGCCATCGCGCGCATCGCGGTGCGCGCGGACGAGGCCGGCGAATTCGCGTACACCGTCGAATGAGCGCGGCCGCGCAACACGCACAGATGAACTGACCGAACCATGCCGATCAATCTCCCCGAGCTGCTGACGCCGATCAGCGATGCGTCGCCCAGCGGCGACGACCTGCTGTTCTCGAACGAATTCGACGCGATCCAGGACGCGCGCCGCTATGACGATCCGACGCTCGACCAGGGCGAGTGGGTAACCGAGATCAAGGAGGCCGACTGGGGCTTCGTCGTCGATCACGCGGGCGAGCTGTTGCGCACGCGCACGAAGGACCTGCGGCTCGCCGTGTGGCTGACCGAGGCGCTCGCGCTGGAGGACGGCATCACCGGCCTCACCGAAGGCTATGCGCTGCTGGAAGGCCTGTGCCGCGACTACTGGGACACGGTGCATCCGCTGCCCGAGGGCGACGACGTCGAATACCGGCTCGGCAACGTCACATGGCTGTCCGGCCGCACGGCCGAACTGCTGCGCGGCATTCCCGTGACGGAAGGCGCGTCGAACGCGTTCACCACGCTCGACTGGGAGGTTGCGCAGCACGTGGCGCAGGCCGTGAAGCGCGACCCCGAACACGCGGACGACATCGCGCGCGGCAAACCGTCGGTCGAGCAGGTCGATGCGTCGCGGCGCGTGACGCCGATCGCGTTCTACACGGCGCTGCTCGCGAACCTCAAGGCGTTCGAGATTGCGCTCGACGCGTTCGAGGAGCGGCTCGTCGAACGCGCGGGCGATTCGGCGCCGAGCTTCCGGCAGACGCGCGACGCGTTCGAGACCGTGTACCGGCTCGCCGAGCGCTTTGCGCGCGAGCAGGGCTATATGGGCAGCGCGCCGCATGCGCCGTCGGCGCCGCAGGCGCAGTCCGAGCGCATCGAGCCGAGCTTCGGCGATGCGTTCCACACCGAGGAGACCCATGTGCAGTCGCAGACCGCTCCGCGTCCGCCGGTGACGCAAATGATTGCCGGCATCCAGAACCGTGCGCAGGCCGTCGACCAGTTGCGTGCGGTCGCGCGTTATTTCCGCCAGACCGAGCCGCACAGCCCGGTCGCGTATCTCGCGGACAAGGCTGCCGAATGGGCCGACATGCCGCTGCACAAGTGGCTCGAGAGCGTCGTGAAGGACGACGGGTCGCTGTCGCATATCCGCGAGCTGCTCGGGGTGAGGCCCGACGAGCAGTCCTGAACGACGGAACCTTGACCTGAGAGCGCGGGCCCGGCGCGGCTCGCGGCAACAAGAACAGGAAGACGCATGAACGTGACCGAACTGGCACAGGCGATCCGCGGTGGCCTGATTCAGCAGGACCGCCTGCTGAAGACGGACATCCCGTCGCTACCGAACAATGCACTCGTGCCGCGCCGCGCCGTGACCCGTTCCGAGCTCGGCCGCGATTTCAGCGTTGCACTCGATCTGGTGTCCACCGCGAGCGACGTCGAGCTCAAGACGCTGATCGCGCAGCCGATCACGCTGTGGATCCAGCAGGCGGACAAGTCGTATCTGCCGATCAACGGCTATATCCACACGGCGCGGCGGCTCGGCGCTGACGGCAGCCTGTCGAGTTACCAGCTGCGCTTCGCGTCGTGGATGCACTTCCTCAAGTTCCGCAGCGACATGCGGTACTGGCAGGACAAGCCGGTCGACGAGATTCTCGCCGACGTGTTCGATACGCATCCGCAGGCCAAGGGCCAATACCAGTTCGCGCTGTCGCAGCCGTTGCCGTCCCGGTCATACTGCCGCCAGAGCGAAACCGACTGGAACTTCGTGCACCGGCTGATGGAGGACGAAGGGCTGTTCGGTTTCTGGCGGCACAGCGAGGACGGGAAGGCACATACGCTCGTCATCACCGATGACCTGCATGCGGTCGATGCGCTGTCGCCGAATGCCGTCACGTTCGACCGCGCGGGCATGGGCACCGAAACGGCCGGTTTCACGCAATGGGCCGCGTCGCGGACGTTGCAGAGCACGCAGCACACGACGCGCACGTTCGACTACAAATCGCCGTCGTCGGCGGGCAGCCCGAACGGCACGACGTTGCCGACGAAGGCCGGCCAGGGCGATCTGCCCAACCAGGCGGAAATCTTCGAATACACCGGCGCGTACACGTATCCGGGGCAGGACCGCGGCGAACACCTGTCGAAGATTCGCCTCGAGGAGTGGGAGTCGCGTGCGAAGCGCTTCTTCGGCGCGGGTGGCGCGCGCGCGATCGATGCCGGCCGGCGTTTCACGCTGACCGGCCATCCCGAGCACGACCGCGATTCGGCGGGCGATCGCGAGTTCGCGGCCATTGGCGTCACGCGGTTCATCGAGAACAATCTGCCGATCTCGGACCACGAAGCGAACTTCCCGCATAGCCTGCAGGATCAGCTGGCACGCGTGAAGGCCGGTCACGGGGAAGCGGCTGCGTTCGAGGTCGGACACGACGACGGCTCCGCCGGGTTTTATCTCGTCGAGGTCGAGGCGCAGCGGGCAAGCGTGCCGTACCGCAGCCCGTTCGAGCACCGCAAGCCCGCGATGCAGCTCGAGACGGCCGTCGTCGTCGGCCCGAAGGGCGAGGAGGTCTATACCGACGAGCTGAACCGGATCAAGGTCATGTTCGTGTGGGACCGGCAGAGCGAAGGGCGCGAGAACGCGTCGTGCTGGATGCGCGTCGTGCAGTCGGATACCGGCGCGGGTTATGGCGGCGTGCATATTCCGCGGGTTGGCGAGGAAGTGCTGGTCGGCTACATCGGCGGCGATTGCGACCGGCCGATCGTCATGCATCGCGTCTACAACGGTGCCGCCAAGCCGCAATGGCATAGCGACGGGATCCTGTCGGGCTTCCGGTCGAAGGAATATGCGGGATCGGGGCACAACGAGATGGTGCTCGACGACGCGACCAGGCAGAACCGTGCGCGCCTGTTCAGCAGCAGCGCGAATTCGCTGCTGCATCTCGGCTACCTGATCGAGCAGAACGGCAACACGCGCGGCGCGTATCTCGGGTCCGGATTCGATCTGCGCACGGACGCGTATGGCGCGATGCGTGCCGGGCAGGGCTTGTATGTGACGACGCATCCGAAGCAGGCGAACAGCCAGCCGCTCGACGTGAGCGAAGCGAAGCAGCAGCTCGTCAATGCGGAGGGGCTGATCGAGTCGATGTCGCAGGTCAGCGAGACGCATCAGGCGGAGAGTCTCGGCAGCGGTCACGATGCGCTGAAGCAATTCACCGATGCGACGCAGAACGGCGTGCCGGGCGCGACGGCGGGCGGCGGCAGGACAGCCGGCGGCGGGACGGGCAATGCGAATGCGTTCAAGGAGCCGGTGATGCTGTTCGCGAGTCCGGCGGGGATCGGGGTGGCGTCGCAGCAGTCGGTGCATCTGGCCAGCGACCGGCAGACCAATATCGTCAGCGGGGAAAGCACGTTCATCACCAGCGGGAAGTCGCTGATCGCCGGCATCCGGGATCGCATCAGCCTGTTTGCGCAGAACGCCGGGATGAAACTGTTCGCCGCGAAGGGCAACGTCGAGCTCCAGGCGCATGCGGACAACATCGAACTCACCGCGCAGAAGAGCGTGAAGATGGTGGCGGCGACCGACGCCGTCGACGTGGCCGCGAAGCAGGAAATCCTGCTCACGTCGGGTGGTGCCTATATCCGGATCAAGGGCGGCAACGTCGAGATTCACGCGCCGGGGAAGATCGATTTCAAGGGTGCTCAGCACCAGTTCAGCGGTCCGACGAGCATGCAGTATCCGCTGCGTGCGTTGCCGGGCGGTACGTGCAAGCAATGCGTGCTGAATGCGCACAGCGGTCGTGAATCGATGGTCGAGGCGGATTGATGGACGAAGTCAACGATACGGATGACACCGTCCAGATGGCCGCGGATCTGCCGAATCCTCGCGAGCCTGAATGGCCGGCATTCGTGGAAACGCTGAAGGCGTCGCTGGAGCGCGAGGCCGACGACGGCCGCGCGCTGCGGCTTTACGTGCTTGTCGACACGCGCGGCTATCAGGAGCTGGACACGCAGCTCGCAGCCGTGCGCGGACTGCGCCACGCGTCGCTCTGGACCGACACCGGGCTGGATGCCTATACGGATATCGCGCCATACCTGATTGCATTCGACCGTCAGGCGCTCGACGACGAGGATGCCGAGCAGCATCGTGTGCTGCGCCAGTTGTGGCTGGATGCGGTCGATCTGCATGCGGTGACGTGGTTATGCTCGGCGTGGTCGTTCGACGCGCTCGATGCGCATTTGCGCCAGTACGTGAAGTACACGCTGCCGAACGGTCGCGCGTACTACCTGTTTTTCTTCGACAACCACGTATTCGGGCGGCTTCGACAGGTGTGGAGCGACACGCAGGCGCAGCAGTTCGTCGCGCCGTTCGGCGAGATCCGGTATCGCGACCGGCGGCTTGACGAGGTGGTGTGGCGCAATGACACGCCGGTGATCGAAGGCGCGATGCTGACGGGTGATGCGCCGGGCCTCAGCGAGCGACAGCATGCGCAACTGATCGAGCTCGGGTATCCGGACAAGCTCGTGCTGAAGTTTCGCGAGACGATGGGGGCGATGGTCGATCACCTGTCCGATGCGGAACTGCATGACCAGGTCGTCGAGCAACTGGATCGTGCTGCGGCGCACGGGATTGCCGATGAAGCGGAATTGCAGCGCTACGTGATGACGGGCTTGCTGGTCTCGCCGCGATTCGACGAGCATCCGGCCGTGCAGGCGTGTCTTGGAGCCGTGGCTCACGGCCAGACGACGCTCAATGATGCGCTGGCGACGATCGACGACTCGACGTGGGATGCGATTCGCGATGTGCATGAGCGGGAATCGCTGGAGGCGCTTCGTGGCGTGGCGTAGGTCCGTACTGGGAATGTTCCTGCTTGCGACCGCTTTGAGCGCGTGCGGGAAATCGGAACCGGTGTATAGCGGGATTTCGGTAATGGGCCGGAATTATCTGCCGTACAACATGAGCGGTTTCACCGTGACCGACGCGTTTGGAAACAAGGCAAGCGGAGGCGGGGACGACCCGCCGGGCGCGGGTGGTGGGAGCGTGACGTGCTGCTACCGACTCAAGGGCTCCGAGTTCACGGTCCAATGGAAGTATTACGACGCAGACCGATGGAGGATGGACGATGCGCACGAGCTGCAAGTCGAGAAAAAAGTTGTGATGCCGCCGTCACCCCTTCCCGAGAAGGTTGGCAGCCGTATTCTCGAAGTTCATTTCTATCCGGATCGTCACGTCGAACTTCAGTTTCCTGGTGAACTTCTCGACAGTTCGCGTATTCCGATCGTCGACGTTTCCCGATGGATGGCGACTCGCTACCAGGCGCAACTGGACAGGAAGTTTGCAGATACGGACGGGCAGTCGCATCGACGCATCGCGCGTGCAGTGGCCGCTGCGTGGCTGAAATACCGACTGACCGATCGGCGTGATCTCGAGCAATACGCGTACTTCGACCTGCTTGTGAACAGCCGATTCGATTCGCACCCGACGGTTCAGCGCATCTTGCAGACTGCTGCCGGGCAACCTGGTACGTTCGCGAAGTCGATGCACGCCCTGCCGAAGAACGTGTTGTCCGCGTTGGCGAGCGGCAGCTTCGAACCCGTGGCTGTCCCGGCAGTTCCCGACGGCCTGCTACCGTCACCACGTGTGGACGAGGCGCGGCATGGTTGATTGCGCGGAGAGCGGTTCGGGGAACAACAGAAGGGCGCCTTGCGCGACGGGCGGAATGATACCGATGCACTGGATACGCCGGTAACGCATGCTGGACAATATTCGGAAGGAAAATATCAGTGAATAGAGCAACGAAATTTTCGAGTCTGGCGAGTCGTGTTCTGACGGGGTGTCTGCTCGTGACGACCATGGCGGCGTGCGGTAAAGCGGAGCCGACATATAGCGGTGTTTCCGTTATCGCTCACAACTATCTACCGTACAACCTGGACGGATTTACGATCACCGATGCCCATGGAAACAAGGCAGGCGGAGGGAATAGTTTGCCGGGGGGCGGAGGCGGGGTGACGTGTTGCTACAAACTCCAAGGAACCGAGTTCACGGTCAAATGGAATTATGTCGACGTCGACCAGTGGCACAAAGGCAACGAGGAAACGCTTCACGCCGAGGCAAAGGCTACGTTGTCTCCGTCGCAGGTTCCAGAGAAGGTAGGTGATCGAATTCTCGAGGTTCATTTCTATCCGGATCGCCACGTCGAGCTTCAGTTTCCTGGCGCGCTGATGGATGAATCGCGCGTTCCGATGATCGATGTGTCGCGCTGGATGGCGAGCCGGTATCAGGCGCAATTGAGCAAGCGGTACGACGAGCGTGAAGACCAACAGTTTCGTCGTGTTGCGCGAGTTGTCGCAATGGCATGGCTGAAATACCGCCTCACCGATCTCGACGATTTGAAGCAGTACGCCTACTACGATCTGCTCGTGAATAATCGCTTTGACTCGCATCCGGAGATCCAGCGCATGTTGCAAGCGGATGCCAGCAAGCCGGGCGCTTTTGCGAAGTCCATGCAATCGTTGCCGAAAAATATCCTGGCCGAATTGACGAGTGGCAAGTTCGAACCGGTTGCAGTGCCGTCCATACCTGACGGACTGGTTCCGCCGCCGCGCGTAGAGGAGAAAAAGCATGGCTGAAAGAGTCAAACTCGATCCGGATGATGCAACACCGACATCCGTCTACGCACAAATCGCCAACCAGAACGCGACGATGTACCCGAAGGGCGATTGCATGCCGTGCGGGGCGACGATTCGGATGGGCTTTTTCTTCGATGCATTCGGACGCCATCGCGATATCGACGATCAATCGAGTTCGCAGTACTCCAATATCGCCCGGCTTTGGGAGGCGCATCGCGACCTCAAGGATCCGAGGCGGCCCGCGAATCAGTTCTGGTTCCGCTTCTATTATTCGGGATTGGGCACGCCGCTTAACGAGTCAGCCAAGGCCAATGAATGGATCAATGCAGGCGTAGCCGCAGGCAAGATGGCGGGCAAGAAGGCATTAAGCGGAGCGGAGTCGGTCGCCAAGTCGTTCACTCGCGTCAATAAGCCGATCAAACAGGCGAGCGTGAAACAGCGTGTCGACGACGTCAAGAAGCAACTCCTCGACGGGTTTCTCGAGGGAGATTTTTCGCTTCGACCGATTGATAAGGCATTCCAGGATCTTCGGAAGGATATCGAGCACATCCCCGCTCAGGCGCGGCGTGTGATGAACGTGTTGAATGCATCGCAGGAGCGTTACTGGGAACGAACCAAGGCGACCGGAACGCTGCTGTGGCGCAACGCGAAGAACGACTTCAAGAACAACGTCAAAGGCGCGCCGATGAAGGCGGGCTGGGCGGTTGCGCGAAGTCTTTTTGTCGGCATAGCGATGGAGAACGTGCCGATCGTGCGTGACAATTCCGTCATGGCCAAGGCGTTTGGAACGGGTGTCGATACCCGGTTGATCGCAGCGAAGGACCAGTTCAAAGCTGCGTACGAGGCCGTGAAGAAACAGATGCCGAAAGTTCGGGCCATCGAGGTATCGGTGTTTGGTGCGGACCGGGGGTGCGTGCTTGCACGCGCGTTCATCAACGATCTGGCGGAGAAATACAAGCGTAGGGACGACACGGATCTCGCTATTGAAGGCGTGTCGATCCAGATCAAGTTCGTCGGATTGCTCGATGCCGTTTCGTCCGTCATGTCGGAGGAAGCCGGAGAGCTGATCGGAATGGTGCCTTATCTGGGTATGCTGAAGACCAGCTTCAAGGATCGTCCTCTCGCGATACCGGCCAGCGTGCAGCGTTGCGTCCATTTCGCCGCAGCACATGAGATGCGTTTCTATCAGCGTCTCGACAGTCTCGAGAAAACCCGTGGCGAACAGTTTCTCTATCCGGGCACGAGCTGTGATGTCGTTGGTGGCGCGCCGAGCGGATCCCTGGGGCTCAACGCGGAGCTGATGAGAGTTCCGCTGCAAGACATGCTGCTGGAGGCGATCAAGGCGGGTGCCGTCATGGACACCATGGAGGATCTGTACCTGTATAACGCCCCAGTGTTCAAGCGCTTCAAGCTCTCGGATCCGATCAAGTACGGTGGTAAGGAATTTCGAATCAAAGCGCTGGTCAACGCCTACCGCACCCTCGTCCCCCGCAAACCCGGCGCCGACTTCATGGAGCATTCGAAAGTCTTCATGCGCTGGATCTCGGCCCGCTACATGGATCCCGACTTCCGCCGCACGATCTCCGACCCCGTCGCCGACTGGAAGCGCAACATGAGCGACGCCGATCTACAGCGCAAGACGGCGAAGTCGCAACTCGACTGGGAGCTGCAGCGACAAGGCATCAACATGAGCATGCTGGCCAGTCGCAGCGCGGAGGATCAGGCGAAGCTGCGGGGAATGAAGGCGGCAAGCGACGCGGCGCAAAAGCGCTATGAGAAGCTGATCGCGGAAGCACCGAAGGACTATTCGACGGTCTGGGAGCGTCTCGAGAAGGAGGCGGCAACGAAGCTGCGCCGCGCGCCGTACCAGGAGGGCTTGAAGCAATCCGCCGAGCGCATCCGCAACATGCCGGATTCGTGGGATTCCAATAACAAGGCCAGTGCGGACGCGGTCGAGGCGGCCATGCTGCCTGAAGCCGAGATGGAGCTCGTGTCGGCCTGGAAGGAAGGCATCGAGGGCAAGCATCCGCTTCCGCCGGAGGTCATGGCGCTATTCGACATGCTGGTCCACGATACCTTGTTGACGAGCTGGCAGGACCACGTGCTCGCACCGTCGCTGTACTTCCGTACGCGGGACAAGGACGAATTCGGTTCGACCAATTTCAACAAGGAAGCGGCACGGCGCAAGAAGGACGACCGCGTCGCCGCACGCATCGACCAGGCCGCCAAGCAGAGCCAGGAATGGGCGAAAAGCTACAAGGGAGGCGCGACATCCACGCATTGAAGGAGCGCGTCAGATGAAGGCCGTCAGCCGCGCAGATGCTGTACCGTTTCGCCTTCGTCGCCTCGGCGTAGGCCGCTTTTTTGTCGTGACGTGCCACCGAATCGTGGCCGCAAGCATGTTGTGCGTGTCGTCGGCCGCGTGCAGCCATCCTGATCCGATCTACACGCACGTCTCGACGGAAGCGTTGAATTACCTGCCGTACAACCTTGTTCGGTTCACGATCAGCGACCGTTTCGGAAACAAGGCACGCGGTGGTGGTGATCTGGAACCCGGCGCTGGAGAGGGCAGTATCGCCTGCTGTTACGCGCTGAAAGGGACTGATTTCAAGGTTCGGTGGACGTATTACGACGCAGACGACTGGCGGCCGGGCGAGCAAGTGAAGAAGCTGCAGGCGGAGGCGGACGTATCGTTGCTGCCCACCAGAGCGCCGGATTCGATCGGATCACGCATTCTCGAAATTCACTTCTACCCTGACCACCATATCGAACTGGCATTCCCTGGGCAGATGCTTGGAAGTACGCGATTGCCGATCGTGGATGTGTCGCGCTCTCTGGCAAAACGATATGGAGAGCAGCTCGGTACGAAATTCGACGACAACGATGCCCAGTTGCATCGTCGAATTTCGCGAGCTGTCGCGGAAGCCTGGCTCAAGTACCGCTTTATCGATCGCAGCGACCTTGAGCAATACGCGTATTACGCGCTGCTGGTGAATCCCCGGTTCGATACCCACCCGGAGGTGCAGCACCTCATTCAGTCGAGCAACGGGAAGCCGGGTGCATTCGCGAAGGCGATGGCAGCCCTGCCCCCGGCGGTTGCAAAGTCGCTTGTACAGAGCCGATTCCAGGCAGTTGCTGCACCGTCGATTCCGAGAGGGCTATTGCCGCCGCCACGTGAAGAGAATGGCCATGGCCGGGACCAGTGACGGAAACGCCATTCGACTCGGTCCAGACAATGCCACGCCGCAGAGTGTTCGTCAGTGAAGGGTAAGAAGTTACCTAGATACATCGCTGACACATCGAGTCCCGGCTAATACAACTACACACTACGGCGATCAGCCGCCTCACATGGGTGGAGTCGACCAAGCGTGATCCGAAACCAGTCTGCTCGTATGCGTCATGAACTGCTGACGCGATTGCGTACTCGCCGCGCTTTCCGCTTCACCGCGTGCCTTTTGCGATCCTCGATCCATGGCAGCAGCGAAATACCGACCGCACACAGCATCAACCCACTGACCAGGGCGAACAGACCGAATCCGATTTCACGTACCCATGCCCCGCCCATAACCGCTTCGTTGCGCCGGGCAATACCCGGAAACATCGGCGAAACGCGCAGGCCGTCGTTTGCGGCCGCGCTGCAATACGTCTTCGTGAACGCGGCGAACTGTTCGCGACTGATGTTCGATGCGGCCGAACGCGAATAAACAGGCGACTCCGCAGGCTGCCACGTCGTATCGTAGTGCTGCGCCTGCCCTGCACCATAACGAAAGACAGCGCGCGCCTCCCATGTCACGTCGGATTTGCCATATCGCAGAGACAATTCACATTGCTCGACAAAGGCGGGGACATGAGGCCACGCGCGAGCGCGAACGAGGATGGCTGAATTGACGGCGCCCGCTGCGCCCGCCAGCACCAAGAACGCACCGGCAAGCAGGAGAATGGCAGATCGCAGGCAGCGCAGTGCGAATTTCACCGGAATGGCTGGATTCAGGAGTCGGTCAGTGAGGTGACCGGCTTATCGACGATGCGGGAGCTGACGGGGCCCGCGCGATCCGCGGGATGTATCCCGCCAGTATCGTGCGCCCGGCTCGCCATGCCCCCGAATCCGCGCTTACTGCCCCACCCTGAACTCGATCCGTCGATTCCTCGCCCGCCCATCCGCCGTATCATTCGGCGCGATCGGCTGATCCGGCCCGACGCCCGTCGTCGTCATCTGCTGCGGCGGGATGCTCTTCGTGATCAGATACCCCTTCACCGCATCCGCGCGCGCCTGGCTCAGTGCGATGTTCGACGTCCGGTTCCCCGAGTTATCGGTGTGGCCGATGATATCGACCGTGCGGTTCTGCATCCTCGACAACGCGGCCGCCATCTGGTCGAGAATCTGCTTGCCTTGCGGCGTGAGCGTCGCGCTGCCCGTCTCGAACTCGATCGTCCGGTTCGCGAGCGTCTGGTCGAGCACGCCTTGCTCGGACGCCGACACGCGCAGCCCGTTCTTGATCGTATACGTCGGATTCAGCGTGTTCGCCATGTCGCTCGCGAGCTGCTGGCGCTGCGCCTCGTTGTGCACCTCGCCCTTCATCTCGATCTGCGTGCCGTTGATCTTCAGCTGGCCCTTGCTGATCTGCTTGAGCTGCGCGCCGAGCAGCTTCTGCACGTTCGCGCTCCAGTTCGGCGGCGTCGCGACGTCGCCGACCTCGATCTGGTCGACCACGTTTGCCGCGCCGTAGGTGTCGCGCAGCTTCTGCAGCACGGCGGACTTGGTCGCCTCGTCGGGCACCTTGCCGCCGACCACCACCTGGCCGGGCGTCGCGTTCGCGGGCGGCGGCGCGATCGTGCCGGCCGTGCCGTGCACCACCGTGCCGGACGCCGTGGCCGGCGCGGTGCCGGGGTTGGTGTTCGCGGGCAGGGCGGCGGTCGCGACCGTGCCGTTGCCGACCGGCGTGACGGTCGCACCACCCTTGTTCTGCGCGTAGGCCGCGCCGCTGGCAATGAGGCCGGCGGCGACGAGGCCGGCAACGAAAGGCGACAAGCGTGCGCGCTGGACGTGAATCGTGCGTTGCATCCCGTCAGCCTCCGATGAACGCTTCGCGGAATGCGTCGATGGCGACGCGCAGCGAGAGTTGCGGTTGGTCGAGGTAGCTGACGAGCTTGCTGATCTGGTGATCGTTTTGCGCATGGGCGTCGATCCACTCGGGATCGTCGATGTCGATGTTGTGGGCGGCGTAGGTCTGCGGGTCGACGACGCTCAGCAGCGTCTTCGACGACGCGCCGTTGAAGCCGATGATCAGCCGTTCGCGTTCGGCGATCGTGCCGATGAAGATCGCGAGCTCGAAGTCGGCCTGCGCGACGAACGGTGCGATCAGTTCGAGCCAGAACGCGGCGACGAGGCTGCGATAGAACGGGTCCACCGGTAGCGGCAGCGTCAGGCCGCGCTCGATGTGCGACGAGCCGCTCTGCATCACGGGCCGCAACAGCGAGCCGAGGGCGAGCATCGCGCCGCGCAGCCGGACCGGATGGCCGCTTTCCAGCAGCATCTGCTGCAGGCCGAACAGCGACTGGTGTTCGATGAAGTCGTTGAAGGTGCCGTCATGCGACGTGCCGGGGCCGCCGACGTCGATCGGCACCTGCGTGTCGCCGAGCGCCTGCAGCGCGCCGGGCGGCTCCTCCTTCGCGAGCAGCGGCGGCATCTGCGCGGCGACGCGCGACCACAGCCGCGCGAACGCGAGCGGGCTGCGCGCGAGGAACGCAAGCGGCCGGTCGACCTCCAGCGCGGTCGCGCCGAGGAACGGGAAGCGGCGCATCGATACGTCGTGGCTCGCGACCATGTGGCCCGCGATCGCGAGCTTGCTGCGCGAGCCGAGGAACGCGAAATGCATCGGCTTCGCATCCTCGTAGACGATCTTCCAGCGCGGATCTTCCGCGAGGAGTTCGAGCGCCTGCGCGATCCAGCGATCGAGCGTCTGCAGCAGCTGCGGATTGTGCGGGCTCTTCACGAAGTCGCCGCGCGACGGAATCTTGCCGAAGTAGGCGATCTGTGCCTGAACGGTTTGCGTCATTGCGCCCCCTGTGCATTCGTTGCGGTGGCGGCCGTGACGGCCGGTGCGGCGGCCGGCGCGCCCGTGCCGGCCTGCGTCGCGTTCTGAGCGGCGCCCGCGCTCGCGTCGGCGACCGACGACGGCAGCTGCAGGCCGCGCAGGCTCTGCTGCTGCGGTTGATCGCCGCCGCCGCTCGTCGGCTGCGACGTGCTGATGATGCGCATCGTCACCGACACGTTCACGCTGCCCTGGACCCACGTGAGGTCGAAGGTGCCGTCCGGGCGGCGCTTGCGCTGTGCCGAGTTGATCAGCTTCTCGAGACCGTAGCGGCCCGGCTCGTTGACGAGCTGCACCGTGCGGCCGTCGAAGGTCGTCGCGGACAGCGTCGCGCCCGGCGAACCCTGCGGGTTCGGCCACACGAAGTTGGTCCACTGCGGCGGCGTGTTGCGGTAGCGCAGTTGCTGGCCGTCGATCGCGATCGTGTATTCCGTCGTGCCCGTGCTCGGCTGCGGCAGGATCTGGAACACGGTCTGCGGTTCGGACGCCGCGGCTGCACCACCTGCGGCGCCGCCTGCGAGCGGGGCGACCCAGCGCGCGAAGCCGTTCGTGAAGTCAGGCGTGAGGCCGATGCCCATGTCACCCCACGTGCGGGCCGCGAGCGTGTCGCCGCGGCGCACCGCGAGCGGGCCCAGCGTCGTGCCGACGAACTTCGCGATTGCACCGTCCGGACCGAACACCTGGGCGATTTCGCCGGCGCCGGCCTCGACCTTCGCATTCGCGGCGAACGGGTACTTCGTCGCGAGCGAGCTCTGGAACGGCTGGTAGACCTGCGCGTTCCACACCTTGTTGACTTCGGCGCTGGCCGGCTGGATCACCACCGAGAACGCCTGCATCAGCGGGCGCACCAGCAGCGGACGCAGCGACTTGCGTTGCGAATCGGTGAGGCCGGTCAGCATCTGCTCGTCGACGAACTTCAGCGAATCGGCGAGTTCCGAGCCGTTGCCGTCCAGCGTCTGCTGCATCAGCTGACGCGCGCCGGGGCCGGGGTCGCCCTGGTTCTTGATCACGTTGAAGCGCGTACGGACCTTCGACAGCGAGTCCATGTAGCCCTTGAGCATCGACGTGCCGTCGTGCGTCGCGACGATCCGCGCGAGCCCGATGAACTCCTGGCCGATCGGACCCATCGGCACCTCGGCCGGATTGCCGTTGATGTCGATGTTCGCGGCCGCCACCTGGCCGGCCTGCGAGCGCGTGAACAGTTGCTTGACCCAGTTCACGACGCCGGTCTGCGCCTTCTTGATCGTCACGTTCGCCAGCGACGGGTTGTCCCACGACGTCTGGTCGTACGCAGTCTCGAGGATCTTGCGGATCGGCGAATCCTGCGGGTCGCCGAGGCGGTTCATCCCGTCGACGGCCTGGCCGAAGCTGCTGAAGCCCTGCACCGCGATGCCCTGCATGAACTTCTGCCAGTGCTGCGCGTACTCGGTCTTGTACATCCCGACGAGCGTCTTCTGGATCTGCTCGGGGCTGCCTTCCAGCGTCAGGTCGTCCTGCGTCGACGTGTTCAGCACCCAGTCCTTTGCCTGCAGTTCCTTGGTTGCCGCGTCGCGGATCGCCGGCTGCACGTAGTCGAACCATGCTTCACGCGTGAACGTGCCCGGAATCGCGTAGCTGCCGGCAACCAGGCCCTGGCTGCCGTCGCCGACGATGCGCGCGATGGTCATCGGCGCGAAGCGGGTCGACGCGCGCGCCTTGATTTCCTCATAGACGCGCTGGCGGGCCGGCATGCCGCGCACGACGCGGCGCAGGTTCTCGCGGGTCTGGTCGACGAGCGCGAGGTTCGCGTCGATCATCGGCCAGTCGTTGTCGTTCACGCGCGACAGATAGAACGAGATCATGCGCTCGGCGCTCTTGATCATCTCGTCGCGCGGCATGTTGCCGCGATTCGTCTCGAGCCAGCCGCGCCAGAAGCGTGCGAGCTGGTCGGTCAGGTGCGCCTGTTCGACGTGACGCTTGTCGGACAGCATCAGGTAGGTCTTCAGCGCGTTGTACGCGTCCTGCACGTTGGTCGGCGACGCGTCGTTGTAGAGGCCGCCCTGCGGTGCGGACGGCTGCTGCGGCGCGGCGGCCGGCGCGGTGCCGGACGCGGCCAGTGCGGCACCGGCCTGCGGCGCGGCGCCTGCCGCGTTCGTCGAGACCGGAATCGCGCCGCCCTGCACGGCGCCCGATTCGGGCGGGCGCGTCATCGGCACGAGCTGTTCGGGGTGCGCGTTCACGTCCTTCATGAACGACGCGAGGTTCTGCGAGACCGGCGCCAGCAGGATCTGGCGTACGCCGTTGTAGTACTCGGTCAGCAGGTGCTGCTCGAGACGGTCGCCCTGGTACAGGCCGAGCGACACCGACACCGGCTTGTCACGGCGGAACTGTTCGAGCTGTTCGATCCGGTCTTCGAGGATGTCCATCGCCTGCAGGCGCGACTGCAGGTCGTTGCGGCCCTGCTGCAGGCGCGTGACGTTGTCGAGGTCGGCCTGCACGTTCGCGACGAGCTGCTGGTTGCCGATCGTCGACCAGGTCCAGCCGCCAAGCGCGAGCGCGAGCGCCGCGACGAAGCCGAAGAAGGTCGCGTAGCGCAGCCGGGTCTTGGTCGGGCTCGCGAACTGGCGTACGGTCTGGCGGTCCGCGAAGATCACCTTCGAGAACAGGTCGCGCAGGAAGAAGCCGTTCTTCGAGAACGCGCTGTGCGGTTTCGGCAGCGCGCTCGCGTCGAGCCCGAAGCGGTGCGCGATGCGCTGCGCGGCGGCGCTGTTGGTTTCGCCTTCCTGCAGTGCGCTGGTGAAGTAGAAGCCGCGGAAGATCGGCTTGTACTGGAACGGGTTGTTCTCGAACAGCGTCGCGAGGAACGCGCGCAGCGACGGCTTGATCGTCGAGAATTCGAGCGGGAAGCTCAGCTGGCCCGGCGACAGCTGGTTGCCGCGCGACAGCGACAGCTGCGCGACGCTGATCTCCTTCAGCCCTTCGTAGAGTTCCTCGAAGTGCGTGTCGAACTGTGCGACGACGTCGCGCTTGTCGTCGGGCTCGTAGGGCAGGGTGGCGCCCCACACGCGGTCGTACTCGTGCTTGTCGCTGCTGCTGAAGAATTCGGTGAAGCCGGTGATCAGGTCGGCCTTCGTGAACATCACGTAGACCGGCGCGAACACCTCGAGCTTTTCCGTCAGCTCCTGAACGCGCTGGCGGAGGTTCTTCGCGAGGTTGATCGCGAATTCGGGGCGGTTGCCGGTGAGTTCGGCGATGCTCGCGGTGACGATGATGCCGTTGATCGGCGCCTTCGGACGGTAGCGCTTCAGCAGGCCGAGGAAGCCGAGCCATTCGCTGCGGTCTTCTTCGTGCACCGAGTAGCGGCCGGCCGTGTCGAGCAGGATCCCTTCGGTCGTGAAGAACCAGTCGCAGTTGCGCGTGCCGCCGATGCCGTGGATCACGGCGCTGTTCTTGTCCGCGAACGGAAACTGCAGGCCGGAGTTCAGCACGGCGCTGCTCTTGCCCGCGGCCGGGTTGCCGATCACGATGTACCACGGCAGCTCGTACAGCGCGGAGCCGCCCGACACCTGGCCGATCTTCGACGTCTTGATCGTCTTCACCGCGTCGGACAGGCGCGTGCGCAGCACGTCGAGATCGGCGGTCTTCGTGTCCGGCGCAAGCGCGGCCGCGGCCGGCGCGGCGATCTTGCCGGTTTCCGCCTGCTCTTCCAGCACCTGGCCGAGCTGCTGGTTCGCGCGCTTCACGCGCCAGCGGCGCCACAACGCGACGCCGAGCCACAGCACGAGGATCGCCGCGAAGGCGACCGCCGCCCACAGGAGCGGCAGCTGCAGCATGTCGGCGACGATGAAGAGAATCGCCGCTAGCGCGACGATCCCGACAATCGAGAGCGTACGCGGATGAGTCAGCACGTTGAGGATGCGTTGCATAGGACGTTCAGGTTCCGGTGCGATTCAGTGAGGCGACGCAGGCGCGCCGAGCGGCAAGGGTGGCGCTGCGATGTGTCGCCATGCTGTCAAACAGGATGAAGGGGGCTGGCATCAATGCGCCCGCGGCATCGGAGAAGGCGCGCGCAATAATGAAAGGACGCTGTGAGAATTAAAACGGAAGCGGCGGCCTGAAAAAATCGCGCAACGGAATGCCCGATCGATTGCGCCGCCCAAATCGTTTCCTGCCGGGTGATTAAAAAGCCCCATGCCGCCCTCATTATTTCTTGTCCGGCAGCCCTGACTAGCTGCCGCGTCCCAGTTTAAAACCGGGTTTATGGTATTCCACGTGCCCGAGGTCCATCATTTTCCATCGGCCTCCCCAGGTCAGGCCGACCTGCTCGGCGACCTGTCCGTACAACTGGTAGCCGCGCATCGCCCAGGGATCTTTCTCGGAAATGACCAGCTTGCCGTCGCGCAGGAACGCGTTGTCGGCCGCCAACCCGAACTGGTGATAACTCTGGAAGGCCGCCGCATTGGTCACGTTGGTGCCCATCTGCGCGAGCCGGTTCTGCCGTTCCGGGCTCCGATAACCTTCCAGCAGCGCCATCTCGTAACCATATTGTTCGTGCATGATCTTGTAGACCAGCAGCAAACGCGTACGGAAATCGGGATCCAGCAGGTTCCAGTCGCGGCTCGCATCCTTCAGCGCCGGCCGCACCTGTTCGACTTCCTTCGTGGCAAAGACTTCCGGCGGCAACGGCGGCGGCGGCACGAGTTGTTCGCCCTGCAGCAGCGCGGCGATCTTCTCGTCGGGCACGCGCGCCGTGTCGTCATACTGAAACAATTGCCGACCGCGTAACGCAATGGCCACCAATGGCGGCGTCGCAAGAATACCTGCCGACACCATAATCATCAAGCGTCGCCGGATCAGTAAATTTTGCACATCGCTTAATGCGCCGCGCGTAGCGGTTGCCGATTTAACAATTTGACTTCGCGTGCGTGCGGCGCGATCGTTCGCACGGCGCGTCAGGCGGCCGTGAAACTGGGCGATGGATTCGAAAACGGTCGCCCGGATACCCGGTAAAAGCAACAGTGCCGCAACCGCGACGGCAAGGGCGAAATAGGCGACGAGTGCGACGGCAATCAATGAAATCCCCGGAAATTGGAATTGATTGTGTTTTGCAATGCTTGCTCTTAGAATCAGGCTGCTTTGAGAGGCCGGGCTATATTATCGCGGTGAATTAAACCAGGATTCAATGAGACGCTGAATGAGTGCGCCGGAAAATTCAAATTCGAAAACCCCGCCCAGCCTGCTGTCCGATACCAAACCGGCAGGCGAGGGTGGACCTCAGCAGTCGCGCATTCTCGCGAATCTGGAAGGACGTGTCACGCCGCCAGCCGAAGCGCCGCGCCGTTCGCTGAAGGGCCCGATCGCGGCCGTCGTCGCGCTCGTGGTCGCCGTCGGCGGCTGGGGCGCCTGGCGCTGGCAGCAGCAATCGGGCGAGCAGGCCGTCGTGGCCGCCGTGCCCACGCAGGCACCCGCGCAGGCCGAGGCAGCCAGCGGCGCCGCCGTGCAGGTCGCGCAGAATGCAGCATCGGCGGCGCCCGCCGCGCAACCGGCGACGATCGTCAATGACGATGCAGCGTCCCAGACCGTTGCGTCCGCATCGTCCGCGTCGGACGCGGACAGCAGCCGCTTGTCGCGTGCGCTCGCGAGCGGTGCCGACGATGCGTCGGGCGCAGCCACGGCAGGCGCCGTCGCCACGACGGCCGCCGCGGCGGCGGCGGCGAAAACCGCGAAGGCCGATGCCGCGAAGGGCGACAAGGTCGCCGCACGCAGCAAGGCCGAAGCGAAGGCGGAGGCCCGCAAGCATCACAAGGAACAGCAGGCGGAGCTCGCGCAGGCGAAGAAGCGTCGCGAAGCGACGACCCGCACCGCGAGCGCGAAGGCGTCCGGGAAGGACGACCCGGATGCGGACCTGCTCGCCGCGCTCGTCGCGCGCACGAAACCGGCCGACAAGAAGGCCGCCGCGCAGAAGGGGCAGGTCGTGCCGACCAAGACGGCCGCCACGACGGGCGGTTCGCTCGCCTCGCGCGTGAAGGATTGCTCGGAACGCGGCTTCTTCGAGGATCAGCTGTGCCGCTGGCGCGTCTGCGACGGCCACTGGGGCAAGGATCCGGCATGCCCGACCGCCGCGCAGTCGGAGACGCGGCAGTAAGCTGCGGCTTCGAGCCGACCCGCTGATCGCACCTGCGCCGCCCAACGGGCGGCGCGTTGCTTTTCGGGCGCATGACGCGCGGACGGTCATATGTGACAGTGTCACGAAAGCGTCACATGCGTCGGGCATACGTTTCCCTTCATTTCCCGGCGTGACGCCGCGAGGCGCGATGCGCGGCGCGGCGCGCGCCGCACGACCTTCGACACGATGGACCTGATCGTACAGACTTACGGCGCCGACACGTCCGGCATGGTGTGCGGATTCCGCTTCGTCCCGGGCGGATCGGGCGCGATGCTCGATGCCGACGCGGCCGCCGCATGGCTGCGCGCGTGCCGCGAGCGCGATGCGGCCGCATCGGACGATTTCGTCTGGCTGCACTTCAATCTCGCGCACGGCGCGAGCGAGCGCTGGATGCGCACGCACCTCGGATTGCCCGACAGCTTCTTCGAATTCCTGCACGAAGGGTCGCGCTCGACGCGCATCGAACAGGAGGACGGCGCGTTGCGCGCGATCGTCAACGACGTGATGTTCAACCTCGAACTGACGCCGTCGGAAATCGCGACGCTGTTCGTCCACGTCGAACGGCGCATCATGGTCACCGCGCGGCTCAAGCCGCTGCGCTCGGTCGACACGCTGCGCGCGTGCGTGCGCGACGGCGAGCAGTTCCGGTCGCCGGCCGAACTGCTCGTGCACCTGCTGCGCGACCAGGCCGACCTGCTGATCCAGATCATGCGGCGCACGAGCGTCGACGTCGATCGCATCGAAGATCGCTTCCTGTCGCAACGGCTCACGTCGAGTCGCATCGAGCTCGGCGCGATGCGCCGCACGCTGACGCGGCTGCAGCGCATGCTGGCGCCCGAGCCCGGGTCGATCTTCCGGCTGCTCGCGAAACCCCCCGCGTGGCTGCATTCCGAAGACGTGCAGGAGCTGCGCGAGTCGACCGAAGAGTTCTCGCTGGTGCTGGCCGACCTGTCGGGGCTCAACGAGCGGATCAAGCTGCTGCAGGAAGAGATCGGCTCGCGGCTCGACGAGCAGAACAACCGGACGCTGTTCACGCTGACGCTCGTGACCGTGATCGCGCTGCCGATCAACATCGTCGCGGGCTTCTTCGGGATGAACGTCGGCGGCGTGCCGTTCTCCGAGAACAAGCACGGCTTCTGGCTGATGGTGCTGCTGGTCGCGGGCTTCACCGCGCTTGCCGCGTGGTGGGCGTTTCGCCGGCGCGACGATCGCTAGCCAGGCATCGGCAGGTGCTGCGCGAACGGCAGCAAAAAAAAACAGGCCCCGCATGCGAGGCCTGCCGAAGGACGTGAAGGTTTGAGCGCCGGCCGGCGCCGCGTGCCGCGCGACACCGGCCGGACCACGTTACTGAGCCACGGTCTTGCGCGGCTTGAACATGCCCTGGTAGCGCAGCGACGGACGTTCCTTCACTGTCGGCGCGATGCCGCCGAAGCTCGGCGTCTGGCGCAGCTTCATCGCGGCCGGCGAAGCGACCGAGCCGATCGACGTCGAACGCGAAGCCGGCGCGAGGTTGTTCGCGACGAGCAGCGCGGCCTCGCTCTTCAGGTTCGCGAGCAGCACCGGATCGGTCGAGCTGTTGACCTGCGTGAGCAGGCCGCTCCACGCGGCGTCGCTGTAGTTCACGACGTAGTAGTCGAGACCGCTCGGATCCGCGACCACGCCCGTGCAGCCGTCGATCCGCGTCTGCGTCTGCGTATCCTTCAGCGCGAGCGTCGTGTGTTTCGCGAGACCCTGGCCATACGCGAGCGTGATCGGTACCGTCCACTGCAGGCCCGGATACGCGTTCTTGTTCGGGAACGGCTGCTGCTTCAGCGTGATGACCGTCTGGTTCTTCGTCATGTCGCACTGCGTGTCGAGCGAGATCAGCGGCACGCCCGTCTGTCGCACGTAGCTGTCGCCGATCGGGCCGACCGGCTGGCCGCTCGCCTTCGACAGCGCATCCCACAGGCGCTTCGGCGTGCCGTTGCCGAACGAGTAGTCGATCAGGTACTGCTGCAGGCCGTTGCGTAGCGTCTGCTCGCCGAGATAGTTCTCGAGCGTCTTCAGCACGTGGCCACCCTTGTCGTACGTGAACGCGCTCGCGCTCAGCACGAAGTCGTTCGACGCCCAGTCGTTGAAGTTCGGCGCGACCGGGAACGCGTTCGGGCCGATATCGCGGTTGATCACGCGGTACTTGTTCTTCACCTGGTCGAGCCAGCTGAACTCGTCGGGGAAGAACTGGATCGTCGTCTTCGTCTCGAAGAACGTCGCGAACGACTCGTTGAGCCAGACGTTGTCCCACCAGTCGTTCGTGACGAGGTCGCCGAACCACTGATGCGCGACTTCGTGCGTCAGCACCTCGTTACCGTAGCGCGACATCGGCTGGCCCGGCTGCGGCAGGATGTCGTCGGCGAACTCGAGGATCGACCCCCAGTTCTCCATCCCGCCGAAGTTCAGGTCCTTCTGCTCCTTGAACGCATCGTTCGCGGCGACCGTGTCGAACTTCGTGAGCGGCAGCGGGATGCCCGTGTAGCGGTAGTAGTAGTCGAGCGCCTGCTTGGTGCGGTCCATCGCCGGCTTCGCCCAGTCGCTCATGCCCGGCGGCGTGAACACGCGCAGGTGCAGGCCGCCCTTGCCGCCCGGCAGCGGGCTCGAGAAATCGTCCTCGTAGGTGTCGAACAGGCCGCCGCCGAAGAACAGCAGGTACGACGGCATCGGCGGGGTCTTCTCGAACTGCACGAGCTTGTAGCCGCCGCCGACATTCGTCGACGGCTTCTCGGCCGCGTTCGACACGACGCGCCAGTTCTGCGGCACTTCGGCCGTCACTTCATAGGTCGGCCGGAACGCCGGCTCGTCCCAGCCCGGGAACCACTGGCGCGACAGGTTGGTTTCGCCCTGCGTGAGAATCGCCCCGCTCGTCGTGCCGTCGGTGCTCTTCAGGTCGACACGGAACACGCCTTCCGCGGCCGAGCAGCCCGGATACGGATCGTCGCCGCAACTGCCGCCGGTCTGCGTGGCCGGATCGTCGTACGACTTGAAGTTGATGATGCCCGACCACTCCATGTGCAGCGAATAGTTGCCCGGTGAAATCGTGCCGGCCACGGGGCGCAGCTGGTAGAAGTCGCCCTTGTCCTGCGGCGTCGCGATCAGCTGGATGTTGCCCGGCTGCAGCGTGATGCGGCCGTTCGTGAACTTGATCCGGTGGCCGGCGATCACGATGTTGTTGACCGGCTTCAGCACCTTGATTTCGACATCGGCGCGCCCGTCGAACGCGTTCAGCGCGTCGTTCGGGCGGAACCACAGCCGGTAGTTGACCGGTACCACGGTGTCCGGCAGCTCGACAGGCGGCACGCTCTTGTCGACGTTGGACGCGGCCGGCGGCGTGTTGCCGGCGGGCGACGAGCTCGAATGCGGCGCGCCGGCGGAGCTGAGTGCGGAAGCCGAGCCCACGCCGCCGTCGTCGCCGCCGCACCCGGCGAGTGCGAGCGCGGCAACCAGCGGCAGATAACGCATCTTGTGAATGTTGATCGACATGACTGAAACCTCGATTGTTGAAAGAATCGTTCAGTGCTGCGAAAGCGCCGGCAAAAGCAATCCCTCGCCGTTAATCAACAGCGGTGAGAAATGCCAATGGCGGATTATTCGAAAAGACGGCCGATCGACTACGTGAAGGTAATCATGGTTTACTGCCCCCTCTGTGTTTCCGGATGTCGGTTAACTTGCCGGTTCAAAATGGCCGGGCGCGTGTTGTACTGAATTGATTTCGCGCGCCCGACACGGGGCCGCCCGCCCTGCGCGGGCGTGCATTCCCTTTGAACCGACGACCCACGGGGCTGGCCGTACCAGGCCGCAGGACGGAAGGACGGCGTGTCGCCGTTCCGTAAAATCGCCGTCATGCGGCATCAAGGTTTGTCGGCCTGCTCGAAGGATGCGTAAATATACTTGATGGTTTTGGGTAAAGGAAACGAAAAAAGTTAGAAGGTGAATCTATTGATTTTTTTTGCGTGCCATTGAATGCCGTAAGGCATTAATTCACTTTCAGTTTAGTTGTCTGTTTCCGTAGTTTTAATCTATTAACGATCTCGGCGGTTCGCGAAAACTACGAACCAGGGCGTCGCGGAGCGCGCTCGGTACAATGCATCGACGACCCGTTGACCGATTGCCGCAAGGAGGCCAGCCCATGCCACGAGCCCTGTTCCGTATCGCGCCGCTGCGCGCCGTGCTGCTGCTGTTCGCCGCCGCCTTCGTGCTCGGCGGCTGCGCGGGCCTGACGCGCGAGCCCGTGAGCGTGTCCGTCGCCGGGCTCGACCCGCTGGCCGGGCAGGGCCTCGAGATGCGCTTCAGCCTGAAGCTGCGCGTGCAGAACCCCAACGACACGCCGGTCGAATACGACGGCATTTCGGTCGCCCTCGACCTGAACGGCACGCCGTTCGCGAGCGGCGTCAGCGATCGCTCGGGCGTCGTGCCGCGCTTCGGCGAGGCCGTGATCGACGTGCCCGTCTCGGTATCGGCGTTCGCTGCCGCGCGGCAGGCGTGGAACCTGCCCGGCGCGGCCGCGAACGGCGAGTTGCCGTACGCGCTGCGCGGCCGGCTCGCGGGTGGCGTGCTCGGCACCGTGCACTTCCGCGATGCGGGCACGCTGCGTCTGCCGGCAACGCCGGGATGGGGCGGATAGTCGATGGCCGCGCGATGCCGGATGCGATGGCGGGGGACGCGGCGCAATCGCGGTGTCGTCTGACGATCCCTGACGATTGAATTGCGCACGCCTTACGTTTGTCGCCGCGATCGCGTTTAGACTGCTCCAGTCCGGAGGGCCGGACAACTTTTCCGAGAGGGGCACCATGGCAGCGAAATTCGTCATCAAGAAAGCGAACGACGGGCAGTTCCTGTTCCACCTGAAGGCAGGCAACGGCGAGATCATCCTGCGCAGCGAGCTGTACAAGACCAAGGCGTCGGCGGAAAACGGCGTCGCGTCGGTGCGCAAGAACGCGCCGGACGACGCGCGCTATGAGCGCAAGACCGCGAGCAATGGCCAGTTCATGTTCAACCTGAAGGCCGGCAACCACGAGATCATCGGCACGAGCGAGCTGTACAAGGCTGAAGCGGGCCGCGAGAACGGCATTGCGTCGGTGAAGCAGAACGCGCCCGGCGCGGCGCTCGACGACGAGAGCTGAAACCGCGCGAGCATCGCGCGGGCGGCGGCACCGGCGGCTGCCCGCGCTTTGCTGCGCAGGCAAAGCGCGGTATGGTGTCGTCCGCGCGGCGTATTCCGCCGCCTGTCCGATGCCAACCGTAGCCGAGCTCGCGTGACCGATTTCCCCGTTTTCCACTGGACCGACGCCGACGGCGCGGAACATGCCGTGCGCTGGCGCTCCGAAGCCGGCGTGCAGCCGCCCAGACGCGCGGTGTCTGCCGACGACCGCCTGACCGCCGATGCGGCGTATCGCCTCGCGTGCGAGGGCACCGCGCTCGTCTGGCAGGGTGACTTCCAGAATGCGCGCCAGCTCGTGCAGGCGATGGCGCGCCGCGTCGAGCGCAAGCCGAAGAAGGCGAAGGCGGCGGCCGGCGTCGATGCATTCAACCTGCACCGGCTCGCGCAGTCGCAGCGCGCGCGCACGCTCGGGATGCTGCTGATCCCGCTCGATGCCGACTACACGATCCCGCTGCGCCGCGCGCCCGACGTGCGGGCCGCATGCGAGGAGGCGTACGGGCCGGGCGGCGCGCCGTCGGTCGTGTCGCTGCGCGAACTGCTCGGCCTCGTTGGCGCGCACGAATGGCGCAAGAAGGGCGTGCCGATTCCGGCGCTCGGCGGCGCGCCGATCCATCCGCATTACGGCGTGTTCTCGCCGGTGCGCGGCGAATACGTCGAACTCGTCGCGCGCGCGCCGCTGCCGGCGACGTCGCTTGCGTTCGACATCGGCACCGGCACCGGCGTGCTCGCGGCCGTCCTGGCATCGCGCGGGGTCGAGCGTGTCGTCGCGACCGACCAGGATCCGCGCGCGCTTGCGTGCGCACGCGAGAACGTCGCGCGGCTTGGCCATGCCGATCGCGTCGACGTCGTCGAAGCCGACCTGTTTCCGGCTGGCCGCGCGCCGCTCGTCGTCTGCAATCCGCCGTGGGTGCCGGCCCGTCCGAGCGCGCCGATCGAATACGCGGTCTACGATCCCGACAGCCGCATGCTGCGCGGCTTCCTCGCCGGCCTCGCCGACCATCTCGAAGCGGGCGGCGAAGGCTGGCTGATCCTGTCCGATTTCGCCGAGCATCTCGGCCTGCGGCCGCGCGACACGCTGCTGAAATGGATCGAGGAAGCCGGTCTCGTCGTGCTCGGCCGCGAAGACATCCGCCCCGCCCATCCGAAGTCGGCCGACGCGGACGACCCGCTGCACGCGGCGCGGCGCGCCGAGGTCACGTCGCTCTGGCGGCTCGGCGCGCGGGCCTGATCGCGCATTTTCGGTAAACTGTCGCCATTCCTCACGAATTCCCGCCGCCGGGGCTTGGTCGACCGACCGTGGCCCGGCGCCGCATCACGATGTCGAACAAGACCTACGAAATCCGTCCGGAGCAGTCCGTCGAGCTGCTGAAGGAACTGCACATCCTGACCCGCGACGGCAAGCTGAACCAGGACAGCCGCCGCAAGCTGAAGCAGGTCTATCACCTGTTCCAGTTCATCGAGCCGCTGCTTGCGAGCGTGCAGGCCGACAAGGGCTGCGTGACGCTCGTCGATCACGGCGCCGGCAAGTCGTATCTCGGCTTCATCCTGTACGACCTGTTCTTCAAGCAGCAACCGGGGCACGGCACGCCGGCGTTCGCGTCGCACGTGTACGGGATCGAGACGCGCGAGGAGCTCGTCACGCGTTCCGCCGAACTCGCCGCGCGACTCGGGTTCGGCGGGATGTCGTTCCTGAACCTGTCGGTCGCCGACTCGATCACGTCGCCGAAGCTGCCCGAAACGGTCGACGTCGTCACCGCGCTGCACGCATGCGATACGGCGACCGACGACGCGATCCGCTTCGCGCTCGCGAAGCGCGCGCAGCACATCGTGCTGGTGCCGTGCTGCCAGGCGGAGGTCGCGGGCGTGCTGCGCAGGAACAAGGGCAAGTCGCTCGCGAATGCGCTGACGGAAGTGTGGCGGCATCCGCTGCATACGCGCGAATTCGGCAGCCAGATAACCAACGTGCTGCGCTGCCTGCAACTCGAGGCGCACGGCTACCAGGTCAGCGTGACCGAGCTGGTCGGCTGGGAGCATTCGATGAAGAACGAGCTGATCATCGCGCAGTACAAGAACCTGCCGCGCCGCAAGCCCGGCGAGCGGCTGAACGAGATCCTCGGCATGTTCGGGCTCGCCGAACTGAACGAGCGCTTTTTCGTGCCGCCGCCTGCGGCGGCAGCCGGCGCGGCCGGCGTGCCTGAGGCCGACTGAGGCCGACTGACGCGCGGCTCGTCTGCCGCGCGGTAGCCGGCCGTCGCGCGACGCGTCAGACGTCGTCGCCCGGCTGGCGCATCCATTCACGCCAGCCGTCGTGGCCGAGGCGGCGCAGCGTTTCCTGGTTTTTTTCGTAGATCGCGGACGCGTCCGGAAACGCGTCGACCGCGCGCGCGATGCTGCTCTCGCGCAGCAGGTGCAGGATCGGATACGGCGCGCGGTTCGTGTAATTCTCGATGTCGTCGGCCTCGCTGCCTTCGAACCGGTAGTCGGGATGGAAGCTCGCGATCTGCAGCACGCCGTCGAGGCGCAGCTGCTGCACGAGCCGGTCGGCGAAGAACAGCGCATCGTTGTAGTCGACGAAATCCGCGAAGGCGCGCGGATAGATCACGAGCGTCGTGTCGACCTGCTGCGGGTCCGCCGCCTCGAGCGCGCGCAGCTCGGTTTCGAGGTCGGCGAGTGCGTCCTCGAGCGTCGCCGCTTCGCTGATCGCATAGCGCACTTGTTCCTTCACGTAGACGCTCTTCGCGAACGGGCACAGATTGAGCCCGATCACCGCGCGCGCGAGCCAGTGCCGCGTGGCGGCGAGGATGTGGTCGTGCGAGTCGGGGCGGGTATCGGTCATGGCGAAGGCAATCGGGCGAAGCGGCAGCGAGGGCCGCATTGTAGCCGGAGCGGATGTGGGCGGTTCGGGCGTGCGTCGCCCGTCACGCACAGGCGGCTTCGATCAGCTGCGTGACCAGCGCGGGCGCGGCGCTGATCGGCGTTTCGCCGTGCCGGTAGGTCTGGCTGGCCGCGTAGATGCCTTCGATCACGAGCGCGAGCGCATCGGCGAGCGCTTTCGGCTGCCGTGCGCCGGCGCCTTCGCACAACGCGACGAGCCGCTTCATCAGCTGTTCCTTGTTCTGCGCGACGCGCTCGCGCGCCGGGTGCGACGTATCCGGGAATTCGGCCGCGACGTTGACGAACGGGCAGCCGCGATAGTCCTTCTGCGTCGCGCGCTCCGCGAGATCGACGAAATACTGGATCAACTGCGCCTTCGGCTGGCCCGGATGCTTCGCGACACTCGAATCGAAACGCTCGAAGAAGCACGCATCCATCCGTTCCAGATACGCGAGGATCAGCTCATCCTTCGACGAAAACTGGCGGTACAGGCTCATCTTGTTGACGCCCGCGAGTTCCACGACCGCCTCGACACCGACCGCGCGCACCCCTTCCTTGTAAAACAGTTCCTCGGCGGCGCGCAGCAGGTGTTCCTGCGCGGCGGCCGCGGCGATCGGCCGCCGCGTGCGGCGTGCTGGCGGCTTGTTGGCGGCCTCGATGCCCGACATGATGACCCTCGACTGTGTGATGGATTGCTTGACATGTTACCGACTGGTAACTACGATCGCAACACACTTGTGACCGACCGGTAACAATGCCGGTCGGATCGACAGACAAATGCCACGTGTCGGCCCGGGTCAGCCGACGCAGCGTGCGGCGGAGGTGGCCTGGTGGTGAGGCGGGGCGGGCGCGCGGGCGCCGGGCCGCCAACTGGAGAACGAGAACATGAACTGGGCAGTGACACGAATCGGCGGGCGTTTCCACTACGGATGGCTCGCGGCGGCGGTGGTTTTCCTGATCCTGCTGGCGGCGGCCGGCACACGCGCGACGCCGAGCGTGCTGATGGTGCCGCTCGAGCGCGAACTCGGCTGGAGCCGCGCGGCGATTTCGCTGGCGATTTCGGTGAACATCGCGCTGTACGGCCTGACGGGCCCGTTCGCGGCCGCGGCGATGCAGCGCTTCGGGCTGCGGCCGACGATCCTGACCGCGCTGGTGACGATGAGCGCGGGCGTCGCGCTGTCGTCGATGATGACGCAGAGCTGGCAGATGGTGGTGATCTGGGGGCTGATGGTCGGCTGCTCGACCGGCGTCGTCGCCTTGACGCTGTCCGCGACCTTCGTCACGCGCTGGTTCCATGCGCGGCGCGGCCTCGTGATGGGCATCCTGACCGCGAGCACGGCCACCGGCCAGCTCGTGTTCCTGCCGATGCTCGCGGCGATCGCGCAGCGCCACGGCTGGCGGCCGGTCGTGCTGGTCGTCGCGGTGGCGGCCGCGATCGTGATTCCGTTGGTCGCCTTCCTGCTGCCCGAGCGGCCGGCCGACGTGAAGCTGCGCCCGTACGGCGAGCCGGCCGATGCGCCGGCCGCGCCCGGCGCGACGAAGGAGAACCCGCTCGCGGTCGCGTTCCGCACGCTGCTGATGGCGAGCCGCTCGCGCGACTTCTGGCTGCTGTTCTTCAGCTTCTTCATCTGCGGCGCGAGCACCAACGGCTATGTCGGCACGCATCTGATCGCGATGTGCAGCGACTACGGGATGACCGAAGTGCAGGGCGCCTCGCTGCTGGCCGCGATGGGCGTGTTCGACCTGTTCGGCACGACGCTGTCGGGCTGGCTGTCCGACCGCTACGACAACCGCGTGCTGCTGTTCTGGTACTACGGGCTGCGCGGGCTGTCGCTGATCTACCTGCCGCATGCGTTCGGCATCGATTTCTTCGGGCTGCCGCTGTTCGCGATGTTCTACGGGCTCGACTGGATCGCGACCGTGCCGCCGACCGTGCGGCTCGCCACTGACGTATTCGGCAAGGCCGCGGCACCGGTCGTGTTCGGCTGGATCGTCGCCGGCCACCAGCTCGGCGCGGCATTCGCGGCGCTCGGCGCGGGGTTGCTGCGTGCGAGCCTCGGCACCTATACGATCGCATCGATGATCTCGGGCGGACTCTGCATCGTCGGTGCGCTGATCGTGCTGCGGATCAACCGCGGCCCGTCCCGCGCGGCCGCGCAGGCAGCCTGAGCGTGACAATCCGGCCGGCCCGTGCGCGGGGGCGGCCGGTCCATGCGGGATCGGTGATTTGCATTGCGCGGGATGATCGGGCGCGTGGCGGCTCAAGCGGTTATGCTTGCGGTTGGCCGGGCGTTCGCGCCCCTTCATCGATGTCAGCGAGGAACCGCATGTCCGTCAAACCTGCTCCCACCACTGTTTCGATTCACGACCTGATCGCGGGCCGCTGGAGCCCACGCGCGTATTCGGACGAGCCGATCGGCGCCGCCGATCTGCACGCGGTGCTCGAAGCCGCGCGCTGGGCGCCGTCCGCGTATAACGCGCAGCCGTGGCGCTTCATCGTGTTCGATCGCACGCAGGACGAACCCGCGTTCAAGCGCGCATTCGCGACGCTGGTGCCGTTCAACCAGGGCTGGAACGCACCGGCGCCGGTGCTCGTCGCCGTCACCGCGCACACGCTCACGCCGAAGGGCGAGCCGGCGCCGACCGCGTTGTACGACGCGGGCGCGGCCGCGATGTCGCTGGTGCTGCAGGCGCACGCGCTGGGCCTTGCCGCGCACCAGATGAGCGGCTTCGACGCGAAGGCGTTCCGCGACGCATTCGAGATTCCGGCCGACGTCGCGATTCCGGCGATCATCTCGCTTGGCCACTACGGCAACGTCGACAAGCTCGATCCCGTGCTGCGCGAGCGCGAAAAGGCGCCGCGCACGCGCCATGCGATCGGCGAGGTCGTCTATGCGGGCGCCTGGAAGAAGAGCTTCGACGCCGCGGCCTGATTCCCCCGAGCGGGCGGCGGGGATGCGCTTCGCACCCCGTCCGCACCTGCCGCCGGCGCGCCGCCGTTGCGCCCGATCACCGTCCCGGGCCGGTTGCGCGGTACCGGTGGCCGGCCCCGGTTGTGATCCGACGGGCTTCATGTTAAAAAGCCCGTCCTTTCCGTTTTCGCGCCGGCCATGCTGCGGCACCTTCCCATGACTTACTGCGCGATCGATTTCGGCACGTCCAATTCCGCCGTGGCGCTGCCCGGCGGCGACGGCATGCGCCTCGCGCCCGTCGAGGGCGACCACCTGACGCTGCCCACCGCGATCTTCTTCAATAACGACGAGGAGACGGTCGAATTCGGCCGCGCGGCGCTTGCGTCCTATATCGACGGTTTCGACGGCCGGCTGATGCGCTCGATGAAGAGCATCCTCGGCTCGCCGCTCGCGGAAACCACGACCGATCTCGGCGACGGCAGCGCGATGGCGTACACGGAGATCATCGCGCGCTTCCTGACGCACCTGAAGTGCAAGGCCGAAGCGCGCGCCGGCGCGCCGATCGCCCGCGCGGTGCTCGGCCGGCCGGTGTTCTTCGTCGACGACGATCCGCGTGCCGACCGCCTCGCACAGGACCAGCTCGAAGCGGCCGCGCAGTCGGTCGGTTTCACCGACGTCCATTTCCAGTACGAACCGATCGCGGCCGCGTTCGACTACGAGTCGCGCCAGCAGGCCGAACGGCTCGTGCTGGTCGCCGATATCGGCGGCGGTACGTCGGACTTCTCGCTGGTGCGCGTCGGGCCGGAGCGGATGGCGCGCCTCGAGCGCAAGGACGACGTGCTCGCGCACCACGGCGTGCATGTCGCCGGCACCGATTACGACCGCCGCGTCGAACTGGCGGCGATCCTGCCGGCGTTCGGCTATCGCTCGCTCGATCCCGAGGGCCGTGAGCTGCCGAACCGGATCTACTTCGACCTGGCGACCTGGCACCTGATCAACACGGTCTACACGCCGAAGCGGCTGGGCGAGCTCAAGCTGATGAAGCACCTGTACCAGGACGTGCGGCAGTACGACCGGCTCACGCGCGTGGTCGAGCAGCGGCTCGGACATGCGCTGATGGCACGTGCGGAAGAGGCGAAGATCGGCGTTGCGGCGGGCGGGGAGACGATGATCGACCTGAACGACGTGGAAGAGGATCTGCAGATCGCGTTCGACGCCGAGCGCCTCGTCGATGCGAGCGTCGACGACACCGCGCGCATCGTCGACGCCGCGCGCGAAACGGTGCGGCTGGCGGGCGTCGCGCCGCGCGACGTCGGCGCGCTGTATTTCACCGGCGGCTCGACCGGGCTCGCGTTCCTGTCGGGTGCGCTCGCCGGCGCATTCCCGGACGCGCAGCCGGTGTTCGGCGATCGCCTCGCGAGCGTCGCGACGGGGCTCGGCATTCACGCGCAGCGGCTGTTCGGCTGAACGAAGGTTATCCGGACGGGCGGCGGCGCATGGCTGCCGCGCCGACAAACAAAAAGCCCCGCCGAAGCGGGGCTTTTTTACACGAAATATCGCGCCGAACTTAGACCGGACGGATGTTCGCAGCTTGCAGACCCTTCGGGCCCGTCTTCACTTCGAATTCAACCTTCTGGTTTTCTTGCAGCGTCTTGAAACCTTCGACGCGGATTTCCGAGAAGTGCGCGAACAGATCGTCGCCGCCGCCTTCCGGGGTGATGAAGCCGAAGCCCTTTGCGTCATTGAACCACTTGACGGTACCGGTTGCCATGTTACTTGTTCCTAAAAAGATAAAACGGGGCCGAGGCCCATGGGTGCGGAAAATCAAGGAAGGGGGTAATAGGACCAACCGGAGTACCGTTGATGGGCGAACTACGAAAGAACCAATTCACTCGCCGCTTGAAATCCTGCAACGTCGTTTATACGGCTAATCGCTCGCGCGGTCAACCGGATTTCCATGCACTCAGGGTTATTGCGGGGTTCATGTTTACAAACCTTGCAAATGGCGCGAATTTTTTGCAGGGGCTGAACGATTTTGGCGCCAACTTGCAGGTGCAACCCGTTAAACTACGCGCCGCTGGACGGGTTGCTCCGATCGGGTGATCCGTCCCCCCAAAATGGCGTGCGCGGTGCTGTCCGAGCCGATCCCGGACCGCAGGCCGACCCGCTTTTTGAGACACAGGAGAGGATGTGAAGAGTTCTATTCAACGGAACATCGGCCCGTTTGCACTGATGCTGACGGGGCTGGGTTCGATTATCGGCTCGGGCTGGCTGTTCGGCGCCTGGAAGGCCGCGAAGATCGCCGGTCCGGCGGCGATCTGCGCATGGATCATCGGTGCGGTCGTCATTCTCGCGATTGCGCTGACGTATGCCGAGCTGGGCGCGATGTTCCCCGAGTCGGGCGGCATGGTGCGCTACGCACGTTACTCGCACGGTTCGCTGGTGGGCTTCATCAGCGCGTGGGCGAACTGGATCGCGATCGTATCGGTGATCCCGATCGAGGCGGAAGCGTCGATCCAGTACATGAGCACGTGGCCGTATCCGTGGGCGCACGCGCTGTTCGTCAACGGCGAGCTGACGACACCGGGCCTGCTGCTGTCGGCCGTGCTGGTCGTCATCTACTTCCTGCTGAACTACTGGGGCGTCAAGGCCTTCGCGCGGGCGAACACCGCGATCACGATCTTCAAGTTCCTGATTCCCGGTCTCACGATCCTCGGCCTGATGCTGACGAGCTTTCACTCGGAGAACCTCGGCACCGCATCGAATGCGAGCTTTGCGCCGTACGGCTGGTCGGCCGTGCTGACCGCGGTCGCGACGAGCGGCATCGTGTTCGCGTTCAACGGCTTCCAGAGTCCGGTGAACCTGGCCGGTGAAGCGCGCGATCCGTCGCGCAGCGTGCCGTTCGCGGTGATCACGTCGATCCTGCTCGCGCTCGTGATCTACGTGCTGCTGCAGATGGCGTACATCGGCTCGGTGAATCCGGCCGACGTCGCGAAGGGCTGGGCGCACTTCAACTTCTCGTCGCCGTTCGCGGAACTCGCGATCGCGCTGAACCTGAACTGGCTGGCGATCCTGCTGTACGTTGACGCATTCATCAGCCCGAGCGGCACCGGTACGACCTACATGGCGACGACCACCCGCATGATCTACGCGATGGAGCGCAACAACACGATGCCGAAGATGTTCGGCAACGTGCACCCGATCTACGGCGTGCCGCGCCAGGCGATGTGGTTCAACCTGCTCGTGTCGTTCATCTTCCTGTTCTTCTTCCGCGGCTGGAGCTCGCTCGCGGCGGTGATCTCGGTCGCGACGGTGATCTCGTACCTGACCGGCCCGATCAGCCTGATGGCGCTGCGCCGCGCGGCGACCGACATCGAGCGTCCGCTGTCGATCCCGCTGATGAAGCTCATCGCACCGTTCGCGTTCGTCTGCGCGTCGCTGATCCTGTACTGGGCGAAGTGGCCGCTGACCGGCGAAATCATCCTGCTGATGATCGTCGCGCTGCCGGTGTACTTCTTCTTCCAGGCCAAGGCCGGCTGGACCGGCTGGAGCGCCGACCTGAAGGCCGCATGGTGGCTGGTTGCGTACCTGCCGACGATGGCCGTGCTGTCGCTCATCGGCAGCAAGGAGTTCGGCGGTCACGGCGTGCTGCCGTACGGCTGGGACATGCTGATCGTCGCGGCAATCTCGCTGGTGTTCTACTTCTGGGGCGTGAACACGGGCTACCGGACCACGTATCTCGACGAGCGCGAGTCGCACGAAGAGATCCTCGAACGGGTCGGTGCCTGACGCCTGACCTGCCACCGGAATCGGCGGTGGCGGAAAGCACGAGAAGCCCGCCCGAGCGATGCTCGGGCGGGCTTCTTGTTTGTGGTCGCCGGTTGTGCCGCGCGACTCAGGCGGCCGCGCTCGCGAACACGTAGTTCGTCATCGCGAGCACGCGTTGGTACGTGCCGAGCGACTGGATGCCGAGCCGATAGTCGTCGTCGGCCGCACCGAGCGCGGTGAACACCGGCAGCAGATGTTCGTCGGTCGGATGCATCAGTGCGGCGTGCGGCGCCTGCCGGCGATAGTCGAGCAGTGCATCGACGTCGCGCGCGGCGAGCTTCGCCTCGAACCAGCCGGTGAATTCGGCGACGCGCGGGTCCGCATCCTCGGGCGCCGCGCCGAAATCGGCCGCGCGCAGGTTGTGCGTGATCTGGCCCGAGCCGATCACCATCACACCTTCGTCGCGCAGCGGCCGCAGCGCACGGCCGAGCGCGAAGTGATGGGCCGCATCCGCGCGCGGCTGGATCGACAACTGCGCGATCGGCACGTCGGCTTCCGGAAACATCAGCAGCATCGGCACCCACGCGCCGTGGTCGAGGCCGTGCTCGGTCGTCGCGGTCGCGATGCCGGCTGCGTTCAGCAGCGCCGCCGCCCGTTCGGCGACCTCGGGCGCGCCCGGTACCGGATAGCGGATCTCGTACAGCGCGCGCGGGAAGCCGTAGAAGTCGTGGATCGTTTCCGGGTGTGCGGCCACGCTCGCGACCGGCTGCTGCGTGCCCCAGTGCGCGGACAACATCAGCACCGCGCGCGGGCGCGGCAATTCGGCACCGAGGTGCGTGAACGCGCCGGACGGCAGCGTCGGGTCGATCGGCAGCGTCGGCGCGCCGTGGGACAGGTAAAGCGAGGGCAAGCGGTTCATGGTGGGAGCCTGCAAAAGGGTTTGCCTGTGACTATAGGCGCGCACCGCGCGTTGATAAACCGGCTGCGTGGAATTTGATTGAATCTCGCTGGTTGATAATGCGGCAGGTTCCGCGTGCGCGAGAGCAGGTGGAGCTTGAGAGGAGTGGATCGAGCCGGAAGGCGGCTGAATCGACGAAGATGCGTGAAGAACCGAGCGGATGCGTCGCGTCGAACGGCTTACTGCGCGGGCCGGATGCCGGCCCACGGCGTCGTCATCGGCGCACTGAGCGCGAACAGGTCGAGCACGCGCGTGACGGTCTGGTCGACGAGTTCCTCGATCGTCTTCGGCATTGCGTAGAACGCGGGCAGCGGCGGAAACACGATGCCGCCCATTTCGGTCACGGCGGTCATGTTGCGCAGATGCGCGAGGTTGAACGGCGTTTCGCGCACCATCAGCACGAGACGGCGGCGTTCCTTCAGCGTGACGTCGGCCGCGCGCGTGATCAGGTTGTCCGACAGCCCGTGCGCGACGCTCGCGAGCGTCTTCATCGAGCAGGGTGCGATCACCATCCCGTCGGTTGCGAATGAACCCGATGCGATCGTCGCGCCGACATCGCGCACCGAATGCACGACATCCGCCCGCCTTTCGACCTCGGCCTTCGACAGCTTCAGTTCATGCTGGATATTGAGCCAGCCGGCGTTCGAAACCAGCAGATGCGTTTCGACGCCGCCGGCGGCGCGCAGCAATTCGAGCAGCCGCACGCCGTAGACCGCGCCGGTGGCGCCGGTGATCGCGACGATCAGCCGGCGCGGCGGCGCGCTGGGGGATGCCATCGGGGAGGGGGCGTTACGCGGCGGCGAACAGTTGCTGCAGTTCGCCGGACTGGTACATCTCCATCATGATGTCCGAGCCGCCGATGAATTCGCCCTTCACGTACAGCTGCGGGATGGTCGGCCAGTTCGAGAATTCCTTGATGCCCTGGCGGATTTCGTCGTCCTCGAGCACGTTGACCGTCTTGAACTGGTCGACGCCGCAGGCTTTCAGCACCTGCACGGCGCGGCCGGAGAAGCCGCACATCGGGAATTGCGCGTTGCCCTTCATGAAGAGCACGACCTGGTTTTCGTCGACGATTTGCTTGATACGTTGTTGGGTGTCCATGACTGACCTTGCGTTTGCGGGGCGTTGGAACGAAATGATAGCGGATTTCAACCGGGCGGGCCGGCCATCAGCCGGGCCGGCGGCCGCCTGTCGTGCGTTCGATCGCGGCCAGATCGGTGAGCGATTCGACCGCGACGAAGCCGCGCGATACGAGCAGCGCGCGGACCGCTTCGGCCTGGTCGTAGCCGTGCTCGATCCAGAGCGTGCCGCCCGGTTTCAGGTAGGCGCCGGCGCCCGCGACGATCGTGCGGATCGCGCTCAGGCCGTCGGCGTCGTCGGTGAGCGCGCCGCGCGGCTCGAAGCGCAGGTCGCCCTGCGCGAGGTGCGGATCGTGCCGTGCGATGTACGGCGGGTTGCTGACGATCGTGTCGAACGCGAGCGCCGGGTCGAGCGCGGCGTACCAGTCGCTCTGCAGCCAGTGCAGCGGGCCGCCGGGGCGGCGCGCGTCGAGCAGCTTGTCCGCGTTGCGCTGCGCGACGTCGAGCGCGGCCGATGAACGGTCGAGCGCCCAAACGCGTGCGTCAGGCCGTTCCGCCGCGATCGACACGGCGATCGCGCCGCTGCCGGTGCCGAGATCGAGCACGGCCGGATGCGGCCGTCCGTCGATCGCGTCGAGCGCGGCTTCGACGAGCAGCTCGGTTTCCGGGCGCGGGATCAGCACGTCGGGCGTCACGTCGAACGGCCGGCCGAAGAACTCGCGCATCCCGACGAGCTGCGCGACCGGCTCGCCGGCCACGCGGCGCGCTTCGAGTGCGCGGAAGCGCTCGATCGCGGCGGGCTCGAGCGGGGCGTCGCCGCGCGTGATGAGTTGCGTTCGGGTCCAGCCGAGCGCGTACGCGAGCAGCACGCGTGCATCGACCGGGTCGAGCGGCGATGCGCGCAGCAGGTCGTCGGCGGTGGTGTCGGGCATCGCGGCCTCAGTCGGTGTCGCCGAGCGACGCGAGCAGTTCGGCCTGGTGCTCGCTGACGAGCGCGCTGATCAGTTCGTCGAGATCGCCGTCCATCAGCGCCTCGAGCCGGTACAGCGTCAGGTTGATCCGGTGGTCGGTCATCCGGCCCTGCGGGAAGTTGTACGTGCGGATCCGTTCCGAGCGGTCGCCGGAACCGATCAGGCTCTTGCGCGTCGCCGCTTCCTTCGCGTGCTGCTCGTGATACTGCTTGTCCTTGATCCGCGCGGCGAGCACCTTCAGCGCGCGATCCTTGTTCTTGTGCTGCGAACGGTCGTCCTGGCACTCCACGACGATCCCGGTCGGGATGTGCGTGACGCGCACCGCCGAGTCGGTCTTGTTGATGTGCTGGCCGCCCGCGCCCGACGCGCGGAACGTGTCGATCCGCAGGTCGGCCGGGTTGATCTCGACCTCGCCGATCTCGTCGGCTTCCGGCATCACGGCGACCGTGCAGGCGGACGTGTGGATGCGCCCCTGCGTCTCGGTTGCCGGCACGCGCTGCACGCGATGGCCGCCCGATTCGAACTTCAGGCGCGAGTACGCGCCCTGGCCCGCGATCCGCACGATCACTTCCTTGTAGCCGCCGAGATCCGACGGGCTTTCCGACATCATCTCGACCTGCCAGCGCCGGCGTTCCGCGAAGCGCAGGTACATGCGCAGCAGGTCGCCCGCGAACAGCGCCGATTCGTCGCCGCCGGTGCCCGCGCGAATTTCGAGGAAGATGTTGCGGTCGTCGTTCGGGTCCTTCGGCAGCAGCATCTTCTGCAACTCGCCTTCCAGACGGATCATGCGCTCACGTGCGCTGCGAATCTCGTCTTCGGCGAAATCGCGCATCGATGCATCGGAGACCAACTCCTGCGCGGCCGTCTCGTCGCTGCGCGACTGGCGCCACAGCGCGTACTGCTCGACGACCGGGCCGAGTTCCGCGTGTTCGCGCGTCAGCTTGCGGTACTGGTCGAGATCGGCCGTGACGTTTTCGCGGCTCAGCAGGTCGTTCAGTTCGGCCAGCCGGATAGACAGCTGGTCGAGCTTGCGTTGCATGCTCGTCTTCATGGTGTGGAGCGGCGCTCCCGGGCAAGGGTATTCGGAAAGGATAGGCCGGCTCGCGGCCGGCGGCAGGGCAACCGGCCGGCGCTAGTGGCCGGACTGGTCGTTCGAGCGCGGCGCGTGCTGGTAGAAGCCGCGCATCATGTCGATCAGCGAATCGCGGTCGGTGCCGTTCACGCGGTTGAGCGCGCTCGTCGGGCCGTGGATCAGCTTGTTGGTGAGCGCCTGCGACAGCGCTTCGAGGACGGCGGCCGGATCGTCGCCGCGCGCGAGCAGCTTCTGCGCCTTCTCGACTTCCGCGCGGCGCAGCGCGTCGGCCTGCGTATGCATGTGACGGATCACCGGCACGACGCTGCGCGTGTCGAGCCATTGCATGAAATTCTGTACACGCGTCTCGATGATCGTCTCGGCCTGCGCGACCGCGGCCTGGCGCGATGCGTTGCCTTCGCGCACGATCGCGCCGAGATCGTCGACGGTGTAGAGGAATATGTCCTTCAGCTTGCCGACTTCCGGCTCGATGTCGCGCGGCACCGCGAGGTCGACCATGAAGATCGGCCGGTGGCGGCGCGCCTTCACCGCGCGCTCGACCGCGCCGAGGCCGATGATCGGCAGCGTGGACGCGGTGCACGACACGATGATGTCGAACTCGTGCATCCGGGCCGGCAGGTCCGACAGCGGCATCGCGTGGCCGTTGAAGCGTTCGGCGAGCCGCTGGCCGCGTTCGGCCGTGCGGTTCGCGATGACGAGTTCGCGTGGGCTCTGCGCGGCGAAGTGCGTCGCGCACAGCTCGATCATCTCGCCGGCGCCGATGAACAGCACACGCTGATCCGACACCTTTTCGAAGATGCGCTGCGCGAGACGCACCGCTGCGGCGGCCATCGACACTGACTGCGCGCCGATCTCGGTCGTGCCGCGCACTTCCTTCGCGACGGCGAACGTGCGCTGGAACAGCTGGTTCAGATAGGTGCCGAGCGCGCCGGCTTCCGTCGCGGTGCGCACGGCGTCCTTCATCTGGCCCAGAATCTGTGTTTCGCCGAGTACCATCGAATCGAGGCCCGACGCGACGCGGAATGCGTGCCGGACCGCTTCCGACTGTGGCAGCGCATAGACGTGCGGCGCGAGTTCGTCGACCGGAATCTGGTGGTACTCCGACAGCCAGCGAATTGCCCCCTCGCGCGCGGCCCGATCGTCGGTCGCGCAGTAGAGTTCGGTGCGGTTGCAGGTCGAGAGGATCGCCGCTTCGGGCGCATTGGGCGCCTGGGGGCCGAGGAATACGTTCTTGAACGTGACGAGAGCCGGCTTGATTTGCTCGAGCGGAAACGCCACGCGTTCGCGCAGGGCGACAGGCGCAGTGTGGTGATTGATTCCGATCGTGAGGAGTTGCATATCGAGGGCTATCGTTTAGCCCCATATTATAGCGTTTCAGCGATTTCCTCACTCGCTGCATACCGGGCATCAGCGTGGCGTGGCCTCGAATTCGGGGGCTCGATCGGCACGCGGTCGAGCTGATAGCCGTAGCCGTAGAGCGGCAGAAGCCGGTAGCCACGCTCCGGAAGCAGCTGCAGCTTGCTGCGCAGCCGCGACGCGTGGGTGTCGAGCGTGCGCGACTTCATGTCGCGGCGGCGGGCCCAAACGGTTTCGAGGATATGAGCGCGCGACACGGGCCGGGACAGGTTCGCGAACAGCAGCTGCGCGAAGCGGAACTCCTTCGGCGTGAGCGCGACGACCGCGTCGCCGAAGCGCACGAGGCTGTGGGTCGCATCGAATGCGTATTCTCCATACATTTCGCGCGAGCGATTCGGCGGCCGCCGGACTCCGGCGCGCCGGCTCAGCGCATTGACCCGTGCGAGCAGCTCGGGCCCGCTCACCGGGCGCACGAGACAGTCGTCGGCGCCCGCGTGCAGGCACGACACGACTTCGCTTTCGCGCGGCAGCTGCATCACGGCGATGGCCGGCAGCCCGGGCAGGATCGCCTGCGCCCGCGGAATGACTTCCTCGGCCGGCTGGTCGCCGGCCCAGTTGCCGGTGATCAGCATGTCGCAGGTATCGGTGGCGAGCCACTCGAAGAACGCCGCGCTGGACGGAAACGCGTGGCACACATGACCGCCGGCGAAGAGCAGGCGGTTCAGGAGCGCAGCATGACGCGCCTCCGGATCGATCAGGGCGATTCGCATGAGGATTTCTTCAATACGGCTGCCGGTGCGCGCTTGCCATAACGTCGGGACGGCCCCTACACTCGAATGTTCGCGGCGCCCGGCTGGTCTCGGGTTCGATGGATGAATCGATGCTAGCCGCTGGCAACGTTCACGCCTATGGGACGAATCTGAATTTATAGAAGGCGTCGAATGAACTGGTTTGGAATTCTTGTCCTGGGAGCGTCTGTCGGGCTGTTCGGCCGGTGGCTGCATCCGATGCGGCGCACGGGCCGGCCGGCATGGTGGATCGTGGTGCTGGTCGGTATCGCAGGCGCCGCCGCCGCGCGCATGGCCGGCAACCTCTCCGGACTGTTTTACGATGGCGAAACGCTCGAATGGCCGGTCTGCACCGCTGTCGCGTTCCTCGCCGTAGCCGTGACGGTCGCCCTGTCGGCCCGTCGCTGAAAGCTCTCAGGTGAAATCATGAATGCCCGTCTCCCCGAAGTCTCGCCGGTGCCGGCACGCCTCGCGCTGCTGCGCGGCGCGATGGTCCGCGAGGACCTGGCCGCCTATCTCGTGCCGTCCGCCGATCCTCACCTGTCCGAGTATCTGCCCGAACGCTGGCAGGCGCGCCGCTGGCTGTCCGGTTTCACGGGCTCGGTCGGCACGCTGGTCGTGACCGCGGATTTCGCGGGCTTGTGGGTCGACAGCCGTTACTGGGTGCAGGCCGAGGCCGAACTCGCCGGCACGGGCGTCCAGCTGATGAAGATGACGGGCGGGCAGCAGAGCGCGCCGCACGTCGACTGGCTCGCGCAGAACGTGCTGGCCGGTGTGACGGTCGGCGTCGACGGCGCCGTGCTCGGTGTCGCGGCGGCACGCGCGCTGACGGCCGCGCTGAGCGCGCGCGGCATCGCGCTGCGCACCGATCTCGACCTGCTCGACGCGATCTGGCCGGAGCGCCCGGGGCTGCCGGGCGACGCGGTGTTCGAGCACGTGGCGCCGCAGGCCGACGCGACGCGCGCGAGCAAGCTCGCCGAAGTGCGCCGCGCGATGCACGCGCAGGGCGCGCAATGGCATTTCGTGTCGACGCTCGACGATCTCGCGTGGCTGTTCAACCTGCGCGGCGCCGACGTCAACTTCAATCCCGTGTTCGTCGCGCACGCGATGATCGGCGCCGATCGCGCGACGCTGTTCGTCGCCGACGGCAAGGTGTCGCCGGCACTGGCCGCGTCGCTCGCGCGGGACGGCGTCGAGGTCCGCGCGTACGACGCCGCGCGCGCATCGCTCGCGGCGCTGCCCGACGACGCGACGCTGCTGATCGATCCGCGCCGCGTGACCTTCGGCACGCTCGAGGCCGTGCCGGCCGGCGTGAAGCTGGTCGAGGCCGTGAACCCGTCGACGTTCGCGAAGTCGCGCAAGACGTCCGCCGAGATCGAGCACGTGCGCGTGACGATGGAGCACGACGGCGCCGCGCTCGCCGAATTCTTCGCGTGGTTCGAGCAGGCAGTGAACCGCGAGACGATCACCGAGCTGACGATCGAGGAAAAGCTCACCGCCGCGCGTGCACGGCGCCCCGGCTATGTGTCGGCGAGCTTTGCGACGATCGCCGGCTTCAATGCGAACGGTGCGATGCCGCATTACCACGCGACGCCCGAGTCGCACGCGACGATCGCCGGCGACGGCCTGCTGCTGATCGATTCGGGCGGCCAGTACACGACCGGCACCACCGACATCACGCGTGTCGTGCCGGTCGGCACGATCGGCGACCTGCAGCGCCGCGATTTCACGATCGTGCTGAAGTCGATGATGGCGCTGTCGCGCGCGCGCTTTCCGCGCGGCATCCGCTCGCCGATGCTCGATGCGATCGCGCGCGCGCCGATGTGGGCGGCGGGGCTCGACTACGGCCACGGCACCGGCCACGGTGTCGGTTACTTCCTGAACGTGCACGAGGGCCCGCAGGTCATCTCGCACTACGCACCGGCCGAGCCGTACACGGCGATGGAAGAGGGGATGATCACGTCGATCGAGCCGGGCGTGTACCGGCCCGGCAAATGGGGCATCCGGATCGAGAACCTGGTCGTGAACCGCGCGGGCGGACAGACCGAGTTCGGCGACTTCCTCGCATTCGAGACGCTCACGTTGTGCCCGATCGACACCCGCTGCGTGCTGATCGAGATGCTGCATGAAGAAGAGCGCGCGTGGCTGAACGCGTATCACGCGACCGTGCGCGAGCGTGTCGGCCGGCACGTGAGCGGCGACGCGAAGGCGTGGCTCGACGCGCGGACGCAGCCGATCTGACGCAACGCGCAAAGCGCGAAACCGGCCGCATGACGGCCGGACCATGACCGAGAGGGCAAGCGATGGCAGATACCGCAGTGATCGTGATCGACATGCAGCGTGGGCTGGTGCAGCGGGCGCGGCCCGCGTACCGGCTCGACGACGTCGTGTCCGGCATCAACCGGCTGACGGCGGCGGCGCGCGCGGCGAACGCGCCCGTATGCTTCGTGCAGCACGACGGCGATGCGGACGACGACATCGTGCCCGGCACGCCCGGCTGGGAACTGCATGAGGCGCTGATCGTCGGCCGCGCCGACTGGCGCATCCGCAAGCAGATGAGCGATTCGTTCCACGACACGCCGCTCGCCGCGCAACTCGACGGGCGCGGCATCCTTTCGGTGCTGATCTGCGGCTATGCGACCGAGTTCTGCGTCGATTCGGCCGCGCGCCGCGCGGCACTGCTCGGCTACCGGACGACCGTCGTTTCCGACCTGCACACGACGAACGAGCGCACGCACCTGTCGGCCGCGCAGATCGTCGCGCACCATCACTTCGTCTGGGAAAACAACACGCTGTCGGGCAATGCGGTGACGCCGCGTCCGCTCGCCGACGTGCTCGCCACGGAGTTCGCATGACGATCAAGGCGGTGGTGTTCGATTTCGGCGGCGTGCTGATCGACTGGAGCCCCGAGTACCTGTACCGGCAACTGATTCCGGATGAAGCCGAGCGCCGCTGGTTCCTCACGCACGTGTGCGCGATGGACTGGGTGATCCGCCAGGACGGCGGGCAGACGATCGACGAGGGAACGCGCGAGCTCGTCGCGAAGTTTCCGGAGCACGAGGCGCTGATCCGCGCGTTCTACACGCGCTGGCACGAGATGATCGGCGGCGTGCTCGACGAAGGCGTTGCGCTCGTCGACCGGCTCGACGCGCAGGGGATGCCGCTCTTCGGGTTGACCAACTGGTCCGCGCAGACCTTTCCGTACGCATGGGACAACTTCGCGGTGCTGCGGCGCTTCAAGGAGATCGTCGTGTCGGGCCGCGTGAAGCTCGTGAAACCCGATCCGGCGATCTACCGCGAAATGCATGCGCGGATCGATCCGCATCTGCCGGGCATCGCGCCGCATGAACTCGTGTTCATCGACGACAACGCGAACAACGCCGCGGCCGCGACGGCGCTCGGCTGGCACGGCATTCATCACACGAGCGCGGCGGTGACCGAGGCGCGCTTGCGCGAACTGGGCGCGCTCGCGTAGGCGGCTGCCGAATCGCTGTCAGATAAAAAAAGCGGGCCATCGAGCCCGCTTTTTCATTTTGCCGATCCGGAAGCTGCCGCTTTCGGCATCCGGCACCGCATTGCCGGATGCCCGGGCCGCAACGTTCAGCGGCTGATCGGCTTGTAGCGCAGGCGCTTCGGCTTCGCGGCTTCCTCGCCGAGGCGTGCACGCTTGTCGGCTTCGTATTCCTGGTAGTTGCCGTCGAAGAACGTGACCTGCGAATCGCCTTCGAACGCGAGGATGTGCGTCGCGATCCGGTCGAGGAACCAGCGATCGTGCGAGATCACCATCACCGAACCCGCGAACTCCAGCAGCGCGTCTTCCAGGGCACGCAGCGTTTCGACGTCGAGGTCGTTCGACGGTTCGTCGAGCAGCAGCACGTTGCCGCCGGAGATCAGTGTCTTCGCGAGGTGCAGGCGGCCGCGTTCGCCGCCGGACAGGTTGCCGACGATCTTCTGCTGGTCGCCGCCCTTGAAGTTGAAGCGGCCGATGTACGCACGCGACGGCGTTTCGTACTTGCCGACCGTCAGCACGTCGGCGCCGCCCGAGATTTCCTCGAACACCGTCTTCGAGCCGTCGAGCGCGTCGCGGCTCTGGTCGACGTACGCGAGCTTCACGGTCGGGCCCATCACGACTTCGCCCGAATCCGGCTGTTCCTTGCCGGTCAGCATCTTGAACAGCGTCGACTTGCCGGCGCCGTTCGGGCCGATGATGCCGACGATCGCGCCGGCCGGGATCTTGAAGTTCAGGTTGTCGATCAGCAGGCGGTCGCCGAACGACTTGCTGACGTTCTTGAACTCGATCACTTCATTGCCGAGGCGGTCGCCGACCGGAATGAAGATTTCCTGCGTTTCGTTGCGCTTCTGGTATTCCTGGCTGTTCAGCTCCTCGAAACGCGCGATACGCGCCTTCGACTTCGCCTGGCGGCCCTTCGGGTTCTGGCGCACCCACTCCAGTTCCTTCTTGATCGCCTTCTGGCGTGCCGATTCCGACGCTTCTTCCTGCTTCAGGCGCTCTTCCTTCTGGTCGAGCCAGCTGCTGTAGTTGCCCTTCCACGGAATGCCGTGGCCGCGGTCGAGTTCGAGGATCCACTCGGCTGCATTGTCGAGGAAGTAGCGATCGTGCGTGACGGCGACGACGGTGCCCGGGAAGCGCACCAGGAACTGCTCGAGCCAGTCGACCGATTCGGCGTCGAGGTGGTTGGTCGGCTCGTCGAGCAGCAGCATGTCGGGCTTTTCGAGCAGCAGCTTGCACAGTGCGACGCGGCGCTTTTCGCCGCCCGACAGGTGCTCGATCTTCGCGTCCCACGCCGGCAGGCGCAGCGCGTCGGCGGCCACTTCGAGCTGCTGCTCGGGGCTGCCGCCGTCGCTCGACGCGAGGATCGCTTCGTATTTCGCCTGCTCGGCGGCGAGCGCGTCGAAGTCGGCGTCCGGTTCCGCATACGCGGCGTAGATTTCCTCAAGCTTCTTGTTCGCCTGGAACAGGTCGCCGAGGCCGTCCTCGACGGCTTCGCGCACCGTCTTCGTCGGGTCGAGCTGCGGTTCCTGCGGCAGGTAGCCGATGTTCAGGTTCGGCATCGGCGTCGCTTCGCCTTCGATGTCCTTGTCGACACCCGCCATGATGCGGATCAGCGTCGACTTGCCCGAGCCGTTCAGGCCGAGCACGCCGATCTTCGCGCCGGGAAAGAACGACAGCGAGATGTCCTTCAGGATCTGGCGCTTGGGCGGCACGATCTTGCCGACCCGGTTCATCGTGAAAACGTATTGGGCCATTTGGTGTGAAAGTCAGAAGTGGTTGAGACTGCTGCGCAGCGCATGGGCGTGCGTGGCGTCGGGTGATTCGGTACGGAGCGTGCCGCGCGGGCGCGGCAGTGTCGCCGCGGGTTGGCGGCGCGAGCGCGTATTGTACTTCGCCGCCGGCTGCCGCTGGCACCGCGCAGGCCATTCGGCCGACCCGCGTTCACAGCCACGCGGCGACGCCGCCGTGCCCCGAGCAGGTGCCGCGCCGATGGCGGCTGAAGCTGTACGTGCCGTCGCGGCAGCGCGCGCTCGCGCCCTCGGGCACGCGGCCCGATTTCGAATGGGCCGGCGCATGGACGGTGTCGCCGTCGCGATTGCGGTACGTGTCGTGCCGGTCGAGGTCGGCTTCGTTGCCGTAGCCGGGCGACGCGCGATACGCGTGCACCGGAGGCGGCAGGGCGGCGCACGCAACGAACAGCGCGGCCGACAGGGTCGCGATGCGCGTCGTGCGGCGGAGCAGGGCAGGCATGGTCTCTCCGGATGTTGTTATCTGCTGTCGATCGCGGGTCGACGTCCCGGGCCGCATGTTAGCCGATCGGCTGAAGATCGGTGCCGCTGCCCTGCGGTGCGGCGAGGCTACGCCGCGCCGGTCATCGATGCCGCGCCGTCGGCCTGCGCGGCGTCGAGAATCCATCGGCGGAATGCCGCGACTTTCGCGCGCTCCGCATGATGCGGCGGATAGACGAGGTAGTACGCGAAGTCGTCGAGCCAGGCGACGTCGGCAAGCTGCACGAGCCGGCCGCTCGCGAGTTCGTTGCGTACCATCGCCGCCGGCAGCAGGCCGGCGCCCTGGCCGGCGAGGATCGCCTGCAGCAACAGGCCGGAATCGTCGAACGCGGGGCCGCGCGGCGGACCGAAATCGTCGATCCGCTGCGAGTCGAACCAGATGTGCCAGCCCTTGCGCTCGGCGTCGTGCAGATGCGGCCATCCGGCCAGGTCGGCGGGCGTGGCCGGCAGGCCCAGCCGTGCGACGAGTGCCGGCGCTGCAAGCGCGACGATCTCCACCGTCAGCAGCCGTTCGCTGCACAGCCCGATGTAGCGGCCGAGGCCGTGGCGGATCGCGACGTCGACGCCGTCGCGCGAGAAGTCGGCGAGTGCGTGGCTCGCGACGATCTGCAGGTCGACGTCCGGGCACGCGTCACGGAACTGCGCGAGGCGCGGCACGAGCCACGCGGACGCGAAAAACGGCGTGACGCTCACCGTCAGCACGCCGCTGTCGGCGGTGCCCGACACGCGCTGCGATGCATCGGCGATCTGCCGGAACGCGTTGCGCACGGGCGGCAGGTAGTCGCGGCCCGCGGCGGTCAGCAGGATGCCGCGGTTCACGCGCTCGAACAGCTGTACGCCGAGGTGGGTCTCGAGCGTGCGGATCATCTGGCTCACCGCGCCGGGCGTGACCGACAACTCTTCCGCTGCAGACTTCACCGACAGGTGGCGGGCGGCCGCCTCGAACGCACGCAGCGCGTTGAGAGGCGGCAGACGGGAACGGTTCATTCAGTTTTTCTAAAGTGAAAGGCCGACGAAATATCGTTTGAGGCGACGCGTACGCGCGAGTACCGTTACCGCAACGGATGGCATTGGATCGCATTCGTCGCGGCCGTCTTGCAGCGGTCGCTGCGATCAACATAGTTCAACTATATCCATGAGGCAATCCGGGCACCGCGCGGCGTCCGGCGGAACCGGAGAGGAGCATCGTCATGAGCTGCCCGCGCGCATCGCGCGTCTTCTACGGCTGGTATGTGGTGGCGGCCGCGTTCGCCGTCACGTTCGTCGGATTCGGCAGTGCGTACACGTTCAGCGCATTCGTCGAATCGCTGCAGCGGGATTTCGCCGCCTCGCGCGGGCAGATCTCGCTCGTGTTCTCGCTGGCCGGCTTCCTGTATTTCGGCTTCGGCATCGTCAGCGGCCCGCTTGCCGATCGCTTCGGCTCCCGGCGGCTCGCCGTCACCGGCATGTTGCTGACGGCCGCCGGTCTCGCGGCGGCCGGTGCCGCGCATACGCTGCTGCAGGTCTATGTCGCGTACGGGCTCGGTGTCGGCTTCGGCGTCGGCTGCGCGTATGTGCCGGCCGTCGGCGCCGTGCAACGCTGGTTCGTGCGGCGGCGCGGCTTCGCGTCGGGGCTCGCGGTTGCGGGGATCGGCGTCGGCACGCTCGTGATGCCGCCGCTCGCGTCGGCGCTGATCGCGCACGTCGGCTGGCGCGGCGCGTATGTCACGCTCGCGGCGCTCGCGTTGGTGATGGGCGCGGGCATGTCGCTGCTGATCGAGAACGATCCGCGCGGACGCGGCTTGTTGCCCGACGGCGATGTGGCGCATACGCAATCGGGCGCCGCGCCGCCCGGCGCCGCTTCATCGGTACCGGCCGGTGCGACCGTGCGCGAGGCCGTTACGTCGCGGCCGTTCGCGAGCCTCTACGCGGCGTGTCTCGTGTGCTCGTTCGGCGTCTTCGTGCCGTTCGTGCACCTTGTGCCGTACGCGCTCGATCACGGCGTCGCGCCATCGACGGCCGTCCTGCTGCTCGGCGCGATCGGCGTCGGCAGCACGGCAGGGCGCTTCTTCCTCGGCGGCCTCGCCGACCGCTTCGGCCGCCGTGCGTCGCTGCTCGCGATGTTCGCGGGCATGGCCGTCGCGCTCGTTGCATGGGCCGGCGCCGGGGGCGTCGCGACGCTGGCCGCGTTCGCACTCGTGTTCGGCGTGTTCTACGGCGGCTGGGTCGCCGTGCTGCCCGCCGTCGTGATGGACTACTTCGGCGGCCGCAACGTGAGCGCGATCATCGGCGTGCTGTACACGAGCGTTGCGTTCGGCACGCTGATCGGGCCCGCGGCGGCCGGTTTCATCTACGACGCGGGCGGCGGCTATCTCGTGCCGATCCTTGCCAGCGCAGTTGCCAATGCGATCGCGTTCGCGATCGTCGCCACCACCGGACGCGCGCCGGTGACCGCGCGCGCGGCCGGCCGCTAGGCATGCGCCGCCGGTGCGCGGCCAGACGCCTCGCGGCCGGGCGTCATCCACGATTCCCGATACGGTGTCCAGGGCGTCGATCATCGACGGGCGAAGGCGCATCGTGACATTCGACGAAGTTCGGCAGATCGCGCTGGCATGGCGCGGTGTCGAGGAGGGTACGTCGTACGGCACACCCGCGATGCCGGGCGAGCCTGCATCGCCTTCAATCGCCCGATCCGGCGGCGCCCAAGCGGACGCCGAACCGGACCAGGCGTTGCATCGGTTCGCATCGATGCAACAAGTGGTCCCATCGAAATTCTTCAATTGGTTCTTAGTGAAGAACCGTTTGGTGCTTACACTCCTTCGCTTCGAAGGCGGCTGACCGACAGCCGACGGAAAGGGCGCACGCGATGCGCCGGCATCCTTGAGCGCCGCATCGCACTCGCAGCTTCGCAGACTGCGTCGCGCACCGACCGGAACAGGCTCGATCCGGTTCCGCCCGCATGCCGCGCACGCGCGGCGGGCTGCCGGGTTCAACAACGACAACTCCCCGCGCCGCCTTCACGCGACACCCGGTCGTACCGGAACCGTTTTTTGGAGAGAGACACATGAGTGGAAGCAACACAGGCCTCGGCACGGGTCTGAAGCAGCGTCACGTGACGATGATGTCGATTGCCGGCGTCATCGGCGCGGGCTTGTTCGTCGGCTCCGGCCACGCGATCGCGGAGGCCGGTCCGGCTTCGATCCTTGCGTATGCGATCGCGGGCGTGCTGGTCGTGCTGGTGATGCGCATGCTCGGCGAGATGGCCGTCGCGCATCCGGACAGCGGTTCGTTCTCGACCTATGCCGATCGCGCGATCGGCCACTGGGCCGGCTTCGCCATCGGCTGGCTGTACTGGTGGTTCTGGGTGCTCGTGATCCCGATCGAGGCGACGGCCGCCGCGACCATTCTCAATGCGTGGTTCCCCGGTGTCGCGACCTGGATCTTCGCGCTCGGCATCACGCTGCTGCTGACGATCACCAACCTCTTCTCGGTCAAGAACTACGGCGAATTCGAATTCTGGTTCGCGCTGATCAAGGTCGTCGCGATCGTCGTGTTCCTCTGCATCGGCGGCGCGGCGATCGTCGGCATCGTGCCCGCGCCGGCCGTATCGGGCGTGTCGAACCTCTTCGTGCACCAGGGCTTCATGCCGAACGGCGCCGGCGCGGTGCTCGCGGCGATGCTGACGACGATGTTCTCGTTCCTCGGCACCGAGATCGTGACGATCGCGGCCGCCGAGTCGGACAACCCGCAACGCCAGATCGTGCGCGCAACGAACTCCGTCATCTGGCGCATCACGCTGTTCTATCTCGGCTCGATCCTCGTCGTCGCGGCCATCGTGCCGTGGAACGATCCGCTGCTGCCGAAGCACGGCTCGTACCAGCGCGCGATGGAGCTGATCGGCGTTCCGAACGCGAAGGCCATCATCGACGTGATCGTGCTCGTGTCGGTCGCGAGCTGCCTGAATTCCGCGCTGTACACCGCATCGCGGATGCTGTTCTCGCTGTCCAGGCGCAAGGACGCGCCCGCGTTCCTGCACGGCACCGACTCGACCGGCACGCCGCGTGCGGCCGTGCTCGCATCGACCGCGTTCGGTTTCTTGACCGTGATCGCGAACTACCTGATGCCGGAGCAGGTGTTCGGCTTCCTGCTGGCAACGTCGGGTGCGATCGCGCTGCTCGTGTATCTCGTGATCGCGATCTCGCAGCTGCGCATGCGCAAGACGCTCGAATCGGGCGGCGCCGACCTCGCGTTGCGGATGTGGCTGTTCCCGTGGCTCACGTGGGCGGTGATCCTGTTCATCTGCGGCACGCTGACCGTGATGTTCGTCAGCGAGGAACACCGGATGGAAGTGGGGGCGACGGCCGTGCTCGCGCTGATCGTGCTGTTTGCCTCGTGGCTGAACAAGCGCGGTCGCGATGCGCAGGCGCATGCGGGGCGGCGCGTTTCGGCGACGTGATGGACTGACGAGCCGAAGGCGGGCGGTGCTCGCCTTCGGCTGGCGGGGCAGGTCCCGTGATGAAAAATGGGCCGATTGGCGTTTGCCAATCGGCCCATGTGCTTTTCGCGCAAGCGGCGCATCATGCGATGCCGAGCGTATCGCACGGCATCGGCAAGGCACGTATCAAACGTTGAACAGGAAGTTCATCACGTCCCCGTCGTGCACGACATATTCCTTCCCTTCCGCGCGCATCTTGCCGGCTTCCTTCGCACCCTGTTCGCCCTTGTACGTGACGAAGTCGTCGAAGGCGATCGTCTGCGCGCGAATGAAGCCGCGCTCGAAGTCGGTATGGATCACGCCGGCCGCTTGCGGCGCCGTGTCGCCGACGTGGATCGTCCACGCGCGCACTTCCTTCACGCCCGCGGTGAAGTAGGTCTGCAGGCCGAGCAGCTTGAAGCCCGCGCGGATCACGCGGTCGAGGCCCGGCTCTTCCATGCCCATGTCGGTGAGGAACGCTTCCTTGTCCGCATCGTCGAGATCGGCGATTTCCGCCTCGATTGCCGCGCACACCGCGACCACCGGCGAGTTCTCGGCTTCCGCGTACTTGCGTACCGCGTCGAGGTGCGGGTTGTTCTCGAAGCCGTCGTCCTTCACGTTCGCGACGTACATCGCCGGCTTCGCGGTGATCAGGCAGAACGGCTTGAGCAGCGCCTGCTCGTCGTCCGACAGATCGAGGCCGCGCACGGCCTTGCCCTGGTCGAGGTGCGCGCGCACCTTCTCGAGCACCGCGGCGAGCTTGACCGCTTCCTTGTCGTTGCCCGACTTCGCGGCCTTCGAGTAGCGCGTGAGCGCCTTCTCGACGGTGCCGAGGTCGGCGAGCGCGAGTTCCGTGTTGATCACTTCGATGTCGTCGATCGGGCTGACCTTGCCGGCGACGTGGATGACGTTGTCGTCCTCGAAGCAGCGCACGACGTGCGTGATCGCATCGGTTTCGCGGATGTTCGCGAGGAACTGGTTGCCGAGGCCTTCGCCCTTGCTCGCGCCCGCTACGAGGCCCGCGATGTCGACGAATTCGACGACGGCCGGCACGATGCGTTCCGGGGTGATGATTTCGGCGAGCGCCTTCAGGCGCGTGTCAGGCACTTCGACGATGCCGACGTTCGGCTCGATCGTGCAGAACGGGTAGTTCTCGGCGGCGATGCCGGCCTTGGTCAGCGCATTGAACAGGGTGGACTTGCCGACGTTGGGCAAGCCGACGATGCCGCATTTGAGGCTCATGGAATCCTTCGGACGGGTGAGGCGGCGCGGCCGGACGAAGCGCGGCGGCGCGGGAAAAATAGGGACGGCCGGCGCCTGGGGCGCGGCGGGCCGACGTTCAAAGGCGCTATTGTACCGTGCCGGCGCCCCGGTTTCCGGCCTTCCCCCGAACGCCCGATGCGACGGGCCGCCGCGCTGCCGGGCCCGTCAGCGATTCTGCTGATTTCCCGCAAAGTCCGGCCGCGTAAGGGATTGGCCCCGCAGCTATAATGCCCGCCATGACTGCCCACCACACCTTCGACGTCGCCGTGGTCGGCGGCGGGCTCGTCGGCAAGACGGCCGCGCTCGCGCTGACCCAGTCCGGCTACAAGACTGCCTTGCTCGCCCAGCCGGCCACGCCGCGCCCCGCCGATCTCGCGTTCGACACGCGCATCTACGCGCTGTCGTCCAGCTCGCAGGCATTGCTGGAGCGGCTGCGGGTCTGGCAGGCGCTCGACCATGGCCGGCTCGCGCCGGTCTACGACATGCGCGTGTACGGCGATGCGCACGCGGAACTGCATTTCTCCGCGTACCAGGCCTCCGTGCCGCAACTCGCGTGGATCGCCGAATCGTCGCTGATCGAGACGTCGCTCGACGCCGCGCTGCGGTTCCAGCCGAACCTCACGTGGTTCGACGCGCGCGCGCAGGGCTTCGACGTGCGCGACGACGCGGCCGTGCTCACGCTGTCGTCGGGGCAAGTGCTCGAAGCGGATCTCGTGGTCGGCGCGGACGGCGCGCATTCATGGGTGCGCGCTCAAATGGGGGCCAAGGTCGAGCGGCGCGATTACCGGCAGACGGGCGTGGTCGCGAACTTCAAGGCGTCGCTCCCGCACCGCGAGACCGCCAGCCAATGGTTCCGCGACGGCGAGATCGTCGCGCTGCTGCCGCTGCCGGACGGTCATGTATCGCTCGTGTGGTCCGCGCACACCGCGCACGCGGACGAACTGCTCGCACTCGATCCCGCGCAGCTCGCGGCCGAGGTCGAGCGCGTGTCGCACGGCCAGGTCGGCACGCTCGAATGCGTGACGCCCGCCGCGGGTTTCCCGCTCGCGCTGCAGACCGTCGACAGGCTGATCGCCCCGCGCGTCGCGCTCGTCGGCGATGCCGCGCACCTGATCCACCCGCTCGCGGGGCAGGGGATGAACCTCGGGCTGCGCGACGTCGCGGCGCTCGCCGATGCGATCGCGAACAAGGAGAGCTTCCGCAACCTCGGCGACACGGTGCTGCTGCGTCGCTACGAGCGTTCGCGCCGCGAGGACATCCGCGCGCTGATGGTCGCGACCGACGGGCTGCAGCGGCTGTTCGCGGTGCCGGGCTCGTTCGCGAAGGCGGTGCGCAACGCGGGCATGGCGTTCGTCGGCGCGCAGCCGCTCGTGAAACGCTGGTTGGTGTCGGCCGCGCTCGGCTGATCGAACCTTCGCTCGCTCGGCCTGTCGGACAGGGTCCCGTTACGGCGTACACTGTGACGTGCACTCCGATTGAGCTGAAGGAACGACTAGATGAAAAAAACGATCCGCATCGCATCGCTGGCGCTGGCCGTCACGATGGCGACGCTCGGCTGCACCGCGCAGGCCGACCAAACCACCGACAAGCTGAAAGCCACGCTGCAATCGCGTCTCGGCAGCGACGCGCCGATCAAGAGCGTGTCGAAATCGCCGGTCGCGGGCCTGTACGAAGTCAACCTCGGCACGCAGATCATCTATAGCGATGCAGCCGGCGACTACGTGCTGCTCGGCGATCTCGTCGACACCAAGACGCACAAGAACCTGACCGACGCACGCCTGTCCGACCTCAACAAGATCGACTTCGCGAGCCTGCCGCTCGCCAACGCGATCAAGGTCGTCAAGGGCAACGGCGCACGCAAGATCGCGGTGTTCTCCGATCCGAACTGCCCGTACTGCAAGAAGCTCGAGACGACACTGCAGTCGGTCGACAACGTGACCGTCTACACGTTCCTGTACCCGGTGCTGTCGCCCGATTCGACCACGAAGTCGAAGGCGATCTGGTGCGCGACCGACCGCGCGAAAACCTGGGAGGGCTGGATGCTCGACCATCGCGTACCGTCCGGCGCCGGCACCTGCGATACGACTGCGCTCGACAAGAACCTCGCGCTCGGCCGCGGGATGAACGTCACGGGCACGCCGACGATCTTCCTGCCCGACGGCCGTCGCCTGCCGGGCGCGGTGTCGGCCGACCAGCTGAACCAGGCGCTGGCGTCGAGCAAGTAACCGACCGATACGCCGGGCCGCATGGCCCGGCCAGCGAGGGGCGCCCGCGATATCCGCCGGCGCCTCTCTTCGTTTCCGCCGCCGTATTCCGTCCGATTTTCGACCGATTGCCACGATGACCCAGCCGATCCGTTATTCGATTGCCCCGAAAGATCTTGCCGCGCACCTGTTCGAAGTGTCGGTGACGGTCGCCGATCCCGATCCCGAAGGCCAGCGTTTCTCGCTGCCGGTCTGGATTCCGGGCAGCTATCTCGTGCGCGAGTTCGCGCGCAACATCGTGACGCTCGCCGCGTTCAACGACGCGGGCCGCAAGGTGCGGATCGCGAAAACCGACAAGAACACGTGGCAGGCCGCGCCGGTGAACGGCGCGCTGACGCTGCGCTACGACGTGTACGCATGGGACCTGTCGGTCCGCTCCGCGTATCTCGACGAATCGGGCGGCTTCTTCAACGCCACGGCCGTGTTCCTGAGCGTCGCCGGCCGCGAGGATGCGCCGTGCGAAGTCGACATCGCGAAACCGGCGGGCCCGGCGTTCCGCACGTGGCGTGTCGGCACGTCGCTGCCCGAGGCGCGCGGTACCAAGCGCTACGGGTTCGGCGCGTATCGCGCATCCAACTACGACGAGCTTGCCGACCATCCGGTGACGATCGGCGAATTCGCGCTGGCGACGTTCGACGCGCACGGCGTGCAGCACGACATCGTGATCGCCGGGCGCGTGACGCAGCTCGACATGGAGCGCCTGCGCACCGACCTGAAGCGCGTGTGCGAAGCGCAGATCGCGCTGTTCGAGCCGAAATCGAAGCAGGCGCCGATGGAGCGCTACGTGTTCATGACGCTCGCGGTCAGCGACGGCTACGGCGGCCTCGAGCACCGTGCGTCGACCGCGCTGATCTGCAACCGCACCGATTTGCCGGTGAAGGGCCGGCCGGAAACGACGGAAGGCTATCGCACGTATCTCGGCCTGTGCAGCCACGAGTATTTCCACACGTGGAACGTGAAGCGCATCAAGCCGGCCGCGTTCGTGCCGTACGACCTCGCGCGGGAAAACTACACGTCGCTGCTGTGGCTGTTCGAGGGCTTCACGTCGTATTACGACGACCTGATGCTCGTGCGCGGCGGGCTGATGTCGCAGGACGAATATTTCGCGGCGCTCGGCCGCACGGTCGGCGGCGTGCTGCGCGGCACGGGGCGCCTGAAGCAGAGCGTCGCGGAAAGCTCGTTCGACGCGTGGGTCAAGTATTACCGCCAGGACGAGAACGCGACCAACGCGATCGTCAGCTACTACACGAAGGGTTCGCTCGTCGCGCTCGCGTTCGATCTCGCGATCCGCGCGCAGACGCGCAACCGCAAGTCGCTCGACGACGTGATGCGTCTGCTGTGGCAGCGCTACGGCCGCGAGTTCTATCGCGGCAAGCAGGCGGGCGTCGAGGAACACGAGGTCGAGACGCTGATCGAGGAAGCGACGGGCGTTGCGCTCGGCCGGCTGTTCGCCGACGCCGTGTACGGCACGCGCGACCTGCCGCTCGCCGAACTGCTCGCGCCGTTCGGCGTGACGCTCGCGCCCGAGGTTGCAAATGGCGCGACCGCGAAGCCGACGATCGGCGCGCGCTTGCGCGGCGGTGCGGACTGCACGCTGGCGGCCGTCTACGAAGGCGGCGGCGCGCATCGCGCGGGGCTGTCGTCCGGCGACACGCTGATCGCGCTCGACGGGCTGCGGGTTACCGGCACGAATCTCGACATGCTGCTCGCGCGCTACCGGCCGGGCGACAAGGTCGAGGTGCACGCATTCCGCCGCGACGAGCTGCGGACCGCGAAACTGAAGCTGGACGGGCCGGAAGTCACGCGCTACCGGCTCACGGCGGCCGCGAAACCGGCCGCCGCGCACAAGGCCCGGGAAGCCTGGCTGAAGGGCTGAAGGGCTGAAGGGCTGAGCAGGTGCGAGCGGGATTCGGGGCGTGATCATGGATTGTTCTGTTGCTGCAACAATCCGTCGCCCGTAGCCCGCTTTTTCGCGATCATGCGGCCACGCACAATGGCGTCACTCGCGCTACCGAAGCGCAACCTAACTGGAGCCTGACATGACGACCATTCTGCAAATCAATTCCGCGGCGCGCTCGCAAGGTGCGCAGTCCACGCTGCTGGCCAACGAACTGACGGCGAAGCTGCAACAATCGAACCCCGGCGCGAAGGTCGTGGTTCGCGACCTGCTGGCCGACGCGCTGCCGCACCTCGACGAATCGGTGCTCGGCGCGTTCTTCACACCGGCCGACCAGCGCAGCGCGGAACAGAATGCGATCGTCGCGAAGAGCGATGCGCTGATCGCCGAACTGCAAGCCGCCGACATCATCGTGATCGGCGCGCCGATGTACAACTTCGGCATCTCGTCGCAACTGAAGACGTATTTCGACTGGATCGCCCGCGCAGGCGTTACGTTCCGCTACACCGAGAACGGTCCGGAAGGCCTGATCAAGGGCAAGAAGGTTCACGTGGTGACGGCCCGCGGCGGCAAGTACCTCGGTACGCCGAACGACAGCCAGACGCCGTATCTGCGCACGTTCCTGGGCTTCGTCGGCATGACCGACGTGAGCTTCATCCATGCTGAAGGCCTGAACCTCGGGCCGGATGCGCAGAGCGCCGCGCTCGCAGGCGCACGCGAAGCGATCGCTGCCGCGTAAGGCCGACGCGGGTGCGTCGCACCCGCTGCGTCGTCCGATGCAAAAACGCCGCGTCCCGAAAGGGGCGCGGCGTTTTTGCATGATGGGGACGAAAGCGGGAAGCGGAACCCGGTTACGCGAGCGTTTCGGCCACCTCCGGCAGGCGCCAGTCGATCGGCTCGCGGCCCGCTTCGACGAGATAGTCGTTCGCGAGCGCGAAGTGGCGGCAACCGAGGAAGCCGCGGTGTGCGGACAGCGGCGACGGATGCGGCGCCTCGAGTACGCAGTGCGCGCTCGCATCGAAGAGGGCGCGCTTTGCCTGCGCATGCGCGCCCCACAGCATGAACACAAGCCCGCGATGGCGGCTGGCCAGTTCGCGGATCAGCGTGTCCGTGCATTGCTCCCAGCCGCGTTTCGCGTGGCTCGCGGCCGCGCCGCGCTCGACCGTCAGCACGGTGTTGAGCAACAGCACGCCCTGGCGTGCCCAGGTGTCGAGGCAGCCATGACGCGGCGTGTCGTGGCCGAAATTCGCGGCGATTTCCTTGAAGATGTTGCGCAGCGACGGCGGCGTGCGGACGGCCGGCGGCACCGAGAATGCAAGGCCATGCGCCTGCGGCGTGCCGCGGTCGTCGCCGTGGTACGGGTCCTGGCCCAGGATCACGATCTTCACGTCGTCCGGGCTCGTCAGGCGCAGCGCGCGGAACACGTCGGTCGGGTAGACCGACTTGCCGGCCGCGCGCTCGTCGTCGACGAAACGGCACAGCGGCGCATACGCGTCGCTGTCGGTGAAGGGTTTCAGCACGTCGCGCCAGACGGCCGGCAGCGCGTCGAACTGCGCGGCGAGGTGGGGGACGTTCGCGACAACGGCCTGCGGCGCGTTGGAAACCGGGGCGGCTGCCGCGCCCTTCTTTACGGGCTTGCGCCCCGTCGCGTTGGGTGCGGCCGGCGCGGACGCCGGAGCGGGAACATCGTCCTGCGCCGTTTCCGGCACGGGATCGTCGAACAGCGACGCCTGCTGCGGCGTGCGGAGAGTCTTGCGGGTTGCCATGCGTGATGCGGGTTTATTGCGCGCGCAGCCGATAGCCGCGTTGCGCCTTGCTGATGTTTTCGGGGGCGAGGCCCGGTAGCGCCTGCTGCAGTTCGGCGGCGAGCGTCGCGAGCGCCGCTTCCGGGCCGTCGATCAGTTCGAGTTCGATTTCGCTGATCGGTTCGCGGCGCGTATCGTTTTCCGCCTGGACGACGATCTCGCCGACGTCCACCGCGGCCTCGACGGTTGCACCGCCGATTGCGATACGCCACAGCGTACGCGAAAAATCCGTCCGGAACAGCGCGTGCAGCGCGGGCGCCGCGTCGCGCAGCGCGGTGGCCGCGTCCGGCACGTCGCACGCGGCCACGAGCGCATCGATTTCGAGCGCATCGCCGGCAACCGGCAACTCCCATTCATGGCGGCGATGCAGGCCGGCTTCCGCGCTGCCGACGGTCTTGAAGGTCTGCAGCCAGCCATGCGGCGTGCGGCGCACCCGCACTGCGCTCTTCGAACGGGCCAGCGCGAGATCGGGCGTGTCGTAGTAGATGTTCGCGAGCGCGATGATGTCGCCGGCTTCGCCGGTCAGCGTCTCGAAGAAGCGCCGCGCCGCATCGGCCTGACCGGCCGGCAGCGCGAGCTTGATTTCCTTTTCGATCGCCATCAGAAGAACATCCGCGCGAGTTCCTCGCCCGGCTGCTCGGCGCGCATGAACGCTTCGCCGACGAGGAACGCGTTGACGTTCGCCGCGCGCATCGTGTCGACGTCGGTGCGTGACAGGATGCCCGATTCGGTCACGACCATGCGGTCCGGCGGAATCATGTCGAGCATGTCGAGCGTGGTCTGGATCGTCGTTTCGAACGTGCGCAGGTTGCGGTTGTTGATGCCGAGCAGCGGCGTCTTCAGCGTCAGCGCCTGTTCCATCTCGTCGCGGTCGTGAACCTCGACCAGCACCGCGAGACCGAGCGAGTGCGCATACGCCTCGAGATCCTGCATCAGCGGCGTGTCGAGCGCGGCCGCGATCAGCAGGATCGCGTCGGCGCCCATCGCGCGCGCTTCGAGGATCTGGTATGCATCGACGATGAAGTCCTTGCGCAGCACCGGCAGCGTGCAGGCCGCGCGCGCTTCCTCGAGATAGCGGACGCTGCCCTGGAAGAACTGCTCGTCGGTCAGCACCGACAGGCATGCGGCGCCGTGTGCCGCATACGAGCGCGCGATGTCGGCCGGCACGAAATGCTCGCGCAGCACGCCCTTCGACGGGCTCGCCTTCTTCACTTCGGCGATCACCGCCGCGTTGCCGGCCGCTTGCTTCGCGCGCAGTGCGCCGACGAAGTCGCGCAGGTCGCGCGCGGATGCTTCCAGTTTCAGTGCCTCGAGCGGCGTGCTGCGCATGGCCGCCGCGACTTCTTCGCGCTTGACGGCGATGATTCGGTCGAGAATGTCGCTCATGTGGGTTCCTGCTTGATTCGTAAGGGGGGTCAACGCTTGAACTGCTGCGTGAAGCGCACGAGTTCGTCGACTTTCGCGCGCGCCTTGCCGCTCGCGATCGCTTCGCGGGCGAGCTGGATGCCGTCCGCGATCGATTCGGCGATATTGGCCGCATAGAGCGCCGTGCCGGCGTTCAGTGTGACGATCTCGCGTGCGACGCCCGGCTGGTTGTCCAGCGCGCCGAGCAGCATCGTGCGCGATTCCTCGGCATTTTCCACCTTCAGCGTGCGGTTCGACACCATCTGCAGGCCGAAGTCCTCCGGATGGATCTCGTACTCGTGCACCTTGCCGTCGCGCAATTCGCCGACGAGCGTCGCGGCGCCGAGCGACACTTCATCCATTCCGTCCTTGCCGTACACGACCAGCACGTGCTGCGCGCCGAGACGCTGCATCACGCGCACCTGGATGCCGACGAGGTCCGGGTGGAACACGCCCATCAGCTGGTTCGGCGCGCCGGCCGGATTGGTCAGCGGGCCGAGGATGTTGAAGATCGTCCGCACGCCGAGCTCGCGGCGCACGGCCGCGATGTTCTTCATCGCCGGATGGTGGTTGGGCGCGAACATGAAGCCCATGCCGGTTTCGGCGATCGACGCGGCAACCTGGTCCGGCTGCAGGTCGATGTTCACGCCGAGCGCCTCGAGCACGTCGGCGCTGCCGGACTTGCTCGACACGCCGCGGTTGCCGTGCTTCGCGACCTTCGCGCCGGCCGCCGCGCTGATGAACATCGACGCGGTCGAGATGTTGAACGTGTGCGCGCCGTCGCCGCCCGTGCCGACGATGTCGACGAAGTTCGAGTTGTCCTGCACCTCGACGTGATTCGCGAATTCGCGCATCACGGTCGCGGCGGCGGCGATCTCGCCGATCGTTTCCTTCTTCACGCGCAGCCCGGTGATGATCGCGGCCGCCATCACGGGCGACATGTCGCCTCGCATGATGAGCCGCATCAGGTGCAGCATCTCGTCGTGGAAGATCTCGCGGTGCTCGATCGTGCGTTGCAGCGCTTCCTGCGGGGTAATCGTCATCGTGCGTCTCCTGTCAGGCAGCCGGCGCGGCCGCGCGGGCCGCTGTGCGATTCTGCTTCAGGAAATTCTCGAGCAGCGCATGGCCGTGCTCGGACAGGATCGATTCCGGGTGGAACTGCACACCTTCGATCGGCAGCGTCTTGTGGCGCACGCCCATGATCTCGCCGTCGTCGGTCCACGCGGACACCTCGAGGCAGTCGGGCAGCGATTCGCGTTCGATCGCGAGCGAATGGTAGCGCGTGACGTCGAAATGCTTCGGCAGGTCGGCGAACACGCCACGGCAGTCGGTTTCGATCCGGCTCACCTTGCCGTGCATGATGGTCTTCGCGCGCACGACACGGCCGCCGAACGCTTCGCCGATCGCCTGGTGGCCGAGGCAGACGCCGAGGATCGGCTTCTTGCCCGCGAATTCGCGCAGCACGTCGAGCGTGATGCCCGCGTGCTGCGGGTTGCTCGGGCCGGGCGACAGGCAGATGGTGACGGGATTCAGGCGCGCGATCTCGTCGAGCGTGATTTCGTCGTTGCGGTACGTGCGCACGTCCTCGCCCAGTTCGCCGAAGTACTGGACCAGGTTGTAGGTGAACGAGTCGTAGTTGTCGATCATGAGCAGCATGGTCAGTCTCCGGTCAGAAGTCGCTATCGAGGCCGTCCTGGACCTGTTCGGCCGCACGCAGCACCGCGCGCGCCTTGTTCTCGGTCTCTTGCCATTCGGATTCGGGCACAGAGTCGGCGACGACGCCGGCCGCCGCCTGCACATACAGGTTGCCGTTGTGGATCAGGCCCGTGCGGATCGCGATCGCGAGATCCATCTCGCCCGAGAACGACAGGTAGCCGACGGCACCGCCGTACAGCCCGCGCTTGATCGGCTCGAGCTCGTCGATCAGTTCCATCGCGCGCACCTTCGGCGCACCGGACAGCGTGCCGGCCGGGAACGTCGCGCGCAGCACGTCGTAGTTCGTCATGCCGGGCTTCAGCTTGCCTTCGACCGAGCTGACGATGTGCTGCACGTGCGAGTACTTCTCGATCACCATCTTGTCGGTCACCTGGACCGAGCCGATTTCCGCGATGCGGCCGACGTCGTTGCGCGCGAGGTCGATCAGCATCACGTGCTCGGCGATTTCCTTCGGATCGTTCAGCAGTTCGGTCGCGAGTTCCGCGTCGCGCTCGGGCGTGTTGCCGCGCGGACGCGTGCCGGCGAGCGGCCGGATCGTGACGATCTGGTCATCGCCGCGCTTTTCCTGGCGCACCAGGATTTCCGGCGACGCGCCGACCACATGGAAATCGCCGAAGTTGTAGTAATACATGTACGGCGACGGATTCAGCGAACGCAGCGCGCGATACAGCGACAGCGGATTGTCGCGGTACGGCTTCGTCAGCCGCTGGCCGACCTGGATCTGCATCAGCTCGCCGGCCGCGATGTATTCCTTTGCCTGGCGCACGGCGGCCAGATAGTCTTCCTTCCTGAACTCGCGGAACGTCTCGGTGCGCACGCTCGCCGACGTGACGGGCGGCTGCACGGTCGTGCGAAGGCGCTGCTTCAGCTCGCGCAGGCGCTGTTTCGCCTTCGTGTAAGCCTCGGGCTGGGCCGGATCCGCGTAGATGATCAGGTAGAGCTTGCCGGCGAGGTTGTCGATCACCGCGACTTCCTCGGTGAGCAGCAGCTGGATGTCGGGCAGGCCGAGATCGTCGCGCGGCGCGGTGTTCGCGAGCTTCTTCTCGATGTAGCGCACCGCGTCGTAGCCGAAATAGCCGGCGAGGCCGCCGCAGAAGCGCGGCAGGCCCGGACGCTGCGCGACCTTGAAGCGCGCCTGGAACGACTCGATGAATTCGAACGGGTCGCCGTCGTGCGTCTCGACGACCTGGCCGTCGCGCACCACTTCGGACACGCCGTTGCGGGTGCGCACCAGCGTGCGGGCGGGCAGGCCGATGAACGAATAGCGGCCGAAACGTTCGCCGCCGACCACCGACTCGAGCAGGAACGAGTTGGCGCCCGCGCGTTCAGGCTGGGCCAGCTTCAGGTAGAGGGACAGCGGCGTTTCGAGGTCGGCGAGCGCTTCCGCGATCAGCGGGATGCGGTTGTAGCCTTCGTTCGCAAGCGATTGGAATTCGAGTTCGGTCATGTTCCGGTCCTGTTCGGGACGAGCGGCGGAGTGCGCCAGGGATCACTTGACGCTGCGCGGGCTGCCGTCGGCGAAAGGGCGGTCGATCGAGAAGTGCCTGTTGCCGGCCGGCACTCCGGGCGTGAACGTCGCGAGCCTGCGGCCGATCCTGAACACAAGCGTTCGGACGCGGTGGAACTCGAGGTAGTGCGACGATCGGCGCGCGGATGCGCAGCGAGATAAAAAACGGCGCTGAAGACGTGCCTCAGCGTACCTCATCGAAGAGGTTAGCGCGACCAGCGACGCCAGGGCCAGGCTCCCCGGTCGATGCTGCTCAGACTCCGTTTTTTATTCAGAAACATGCGGATGGAAGAAATAATCAGATGGTTGGCCGGCCGGCGTTGTGCGCGGTGATCGCGCGTGCTGCGACCAGCAGCGAATCGACTATACCATCCGAATTTATCGTTTGTATAGCTTTGCCGTGGTTGTAGCCGTACGGCACGGTCAGCGTCGCCATGCCGGCCGCGCGGCCCGCCAGCGCGTCGTTTTCCGAGTCGCCGATCGCGACCGCAGCGTCCGGCGCGACGCCGAGCGCGTCGCAGGCCGTCAGCATCGGCAGCGGATCGGGCTTCTTGCGCGCGACGCTGTCGCCGCCGAGCACGATGCCGAAGCGATCGATCAGCCCGTATTGCTCGAGCAGCTCGACTGCGAAGCGGTGCGGCTTGTTCGTCACGCACGCGAGCCGGATGCCGGCCGCCCGCAATGCATCGAGACCGGCCGCGACCTCGGGATAGAGGCGCGTGTGACGGCCGTTGATCTTCGCGTACTCGGTCTGGTAGATCGCAAGCGCGTCGCTAAAGCGCGCGTGTGCTTCGTCGGGCGTGAAGCGCGGCTTCAGCACGCTCTGGATCAGATGCTCGGAGCCCTTGCCGACGTAGCCGATCACCTCGTCGCGCGACGTGGCTGGCGCGCCGAGCTGCGCGAGCATCCCGTTCAGTCCGGCCGTGAAGTCGTCGGCCGTGTCGACCATCGTGCCGTCGAGGTCGATCAGCGCCGCGTCGATGCGCGGCGTCGCGAATCGGATCGTGCCGTCGGCTTCGGCCGGCGCCTGACCGGCCAGCGAGGAATCGGCCACGGCGTCAGCTCCGTTCGACGGTGGCGAGCGCGGCGCGCATCTCGTCGATCACCGTGCGGTAGTCGGGCTTGCCGAAGATCGCCGAACCCGCGACGAAGGTGTCCGCGCCGGCTGCCGCGATTTCCGCGATGTTGTCGGCCTTCACGCCACCGTCGACCTCGAGCAGGATCTCGCGGCCGGTGCGCTCGGTGTACGCGTCGATGCGGGCGCGCGCCTCGCGCAGCTTGTTCAGCGTTTCCGGAATGAACGACTGGCCGCCGAAGCCGGGGTTCACCGACATCAGCAGCACGAAGTCGAGGCGGTCCATCACGTGGTCGAGATAGTTCAGCGGCGTGGCCGGATTGAACACGAGGCCGGCCTTGCAGCCGTGATCGCGGATCAGCGACAGCGTACGGTCGATGTGGTCCGAGCCTTCCGGGTGGAAGCTGATCAGGTTCGCGCCGGCTTTTGCGAAATCGGGCACGATCCGGTCGACCGGACGCACCATCAGGTGCACGTCGATCGGCACCTGCACGTGCGGGCGGATCGCCTCGCAGACGAGCGGGCCGATCGTGAGGTTCGGCACATAATGGTTGTCCATCACGTCGAAGTGAATCCAGTCGGCGCCGGCGGCGACCACGTTGCGGACTTCTTCGCCGAGCCGTGCGAAGTCGGCCGACAGGATGCTGGGAGCGATGCGGAATTGAGTCATGACAGGGGAGCGGGGACGCTGCGGCGCAAAACCGCCATTCTACCGTCCGGCGACCCGGTGCGCGGCGACGGGCCGTGCGGTGGCGGCCCGATTGCGCATAGAATGCCGAACCAATGCGGCGCGCCCGCGGCCTGGCCGCTCGAGTCGGCGCGGGCGGTTACCTACAGCGGAAACACCATGAGTCAGTATCAGTTCACCGTTTCGGTGAAAACCAGCTACTTGCCGGAACAATCCGACCCCGATCGACGTCAATACGCATTCGCGTACACGCTGACCATCCGCAATACCGGGCAGGTCGCGGCGCAGCTGATCGCGCGTCACTGGATCATCACCGACAGCGAAAGCCACGTGCAGGAAGTGAAGGGGCTCGGGGTCGTCGGGCACCAGCCGCTGCTGCAGCCGGGCGAACAGTTCGAATACACGAGCTGGGCCGTGATCGCGACGCCGGTCGGCACGATGCGCGGCGCGTACTTCTGCGTGGCGGAGGACGGCGAGCGGTTCGACGCGCCGGTCGACGAGTTTGCGCTGCACATGCCGCGCACGCTGCATTGAGCGTGCGGGGCCGGTCAGCGCGGCTGGCGGTCGTTGCCGCGGGCGTGCTTCTTCCTGCCCGACGACGTCCACACGACGATGAAGATCAGCAGGGCAAGCGCTACGAAAGCTTCGAGCGCGAAGATGAGCATCGGATATTGGTCGAGAAAATCTGACATGGCGGTTTCCATCAAGAACGGACATTGTATGTGGTTTGGGCCCCGGGTAGCCGGCTGGGTTGCGGCGGCCGCGACGGCCGCGCTGCTTGCCGCGTGCGGCGGCGCGCCGACGCGGACGTCGACGCTCAAGCCGCCGACCGGCGCGGCGATCGTGCCGGGGCAGGTCGCCGCGAAGCGGCTGACGCCGGTCGCATGGCAGCAGGTGCCGGGCTGGCAGGACGATTCGCTGATCGGCGCGACGGCCGCGCTGCGGCAGAATTGCGCGCGGCTCGCACGCCAGCCGGCGTGGCAGCGCGCCTGCGCGGCTGCCGATCGTCTTGACGAACTCGACGTCAGCAGCGCGCGCGCATTCTTCGAGACCTATTTCACGCCGTTTCAGCTGGCGAATACCGACGGCACGCTCGACGGTCTCGTGACCGGCTATTACGAGCCACTGCTGCACGGCTCCCGCGTGCGTCGCGGTCCTTACCAGTACGCGCTGTACCGCTGGCCGGCCGGCTATCGTGCCGGCGCCGCGCTGCCCGCTCGCGCGCAGCTCGAACGCGCCGGCATCCTGAACGGCAACGAACTCGTGTGGGTCGACGATCCGATCGAGGCGTTCTTCCTGCAGGTGCAGGGTTCGGGACGCGTGCTGCTCGACGACGGTTCGGTGATGCGGGTCGGCTTCGGCGGGACCAACAACCAGCCGTACCGTTCGATCGGCAAGTGGCTGCTCGATCGCGGCGAGCTGACGCCCGCCCAGGCGACGATGCAGGGCATCAAGGCGTGGGCGAAGGCGAACCCGGCTCGCGTCGACACGTTGCTCGACACGAATCCGCGCTTCGTGTTCTTCCGCGACATGCCGACCAAGGAAGATGCACCGCACGGCGGCGCGGACGGCCCGATCGGCGCGCTCGGCGTGCCGCTCACGCCGGAGCGTTCGATCGCGGTCGATCCGTCGTCGATCCCGCTCGGCACGCCCGTGTTCCTGCAGACCACGCGTCCGCTGACGAATACGCCGATGAACCGGCTCGTGTTCGCGCAGGATACGGGTTCCGCGATCCGGGGCGGCGTGCGGGCCGACTATTTCTGGGGGCTCGGCGACGACGCCGGCGACCAGGCAGGACGGATGAAGCAGATCGGCCGGATGTGGCTGCTGTTCCCGAATTCGTGATGCGCGGTGGTGCCGGCGTGCACGTGTAGCCGGGCATCGAAACGAAACAGCCCGATCAGTTCATGAAAAACACCCCAAAGGTTGGATCGATATCCAACTTTTGGGGTGCAGTTCACGTTGGCCGGTCGGGCTGTTTTTTGAGCGCGCGATCGCTGTTGCGCGCGGTGCTCGGGCAGCGGCGGGTATCAGCCCTTGCGCTTGTCGATTACGCGACGCGCCTTGCCGACCGAACGCTCGATCCCGTTCACGGGCAGCACGTTGATCACGGCCGTCACACCAATCAGCGACTTGATGTCGTGCGCGAGCGCCTGCCTGGCCGCGTGGATCGCCGCCGTGTCGGGGGCCGTTTCGGGACACGGCTCGACGTTGAGCGTCAGCACGTCGAGCGGACCTTCCTTCGTCAGCACGATCTGATAGTGAGGCGCGAGCGCGCGCTGCTTCAGCAACTGTTCCTCGATCTGCGTCGGGAAGACGTTGACGCCCCGCACGATCATCATGTCGTCCGAACGCCCGGTGATCTTTTCCATCCGGCGCATCGTGCGGGCGGTGCCGGGCAGCAGGCGCGTGAGGTCGCGGGTCCGGTAGCGGATGATCGGCAGCGCTTCCTTCGTCAGTGACGTGAAGACCAGCTCGCCGAGTTCGCCGTCCGGCAGCACTTCGCCGGTGTCGGGGTCGATGATTTCCGGATAGAAGTAGTCTTCCCAGATGGTCGGGCCGTCCTTGGTTTCGACGCATTCCGACGCGACGCCCGGGCCCATCACCTCGGACAGCCCGTAGATGTCGACCGCGTCGATCCCCATCCGCTGCTCGATGGCCACGCGCATGTCGTTGGTCCACGGTTCCGCGCCGAAGATGCCGATGCGCAGCGAGCTTTGCGCGGGATCGAGGCCCTGGCGCTCGATCTCGTCGGCGATCGACAGCATGTAGCTCGGCGTCACCATGATGATGTCGGGCCGGAAATCCTGGATCAGCTGCACCTGCTTCTCGGTCTGGCCACCACCGAACGGGATCACCGTCAACCCCGCGCGCTCGGCGCCGTAGTGTGCGCCGAGCCCGCCGGTGAACAGCCCGTAGCCGTAGCTGACGTGAACCTTGTCGCCGCGCCGTGCGCCGGCCGCGCGGATCGAGCGCGCGACGAGATTCGCCCACGTGTCGATGTCGCGCGCCGTATAGCCGACGACGGTCGGCTTGCCGGTCGTGCCCGACGACGCGTGAATGCGCGAGATCTGGTCCTGCGGCACCGCGAACATCCCGAACGGATAGCTGTCGCGCAGGTCGCTCTTGGTCGTGAACGGGAAGCGCGACAGATCCGTGAGCGTCTTCAGGTCGTCGGGGTGCACGCCCGCTTCGTCGAATTTGCGGCGATAGACGGGGGAATGATCATATGCATGCCGGAGCGACCATTTCAGGCGTTCGAGCTGCAGCGCGGTCAACTCGTCGCGTGAAGCGGTCTCGATCGGCTCGAGCGGTAGCGGGGTAGTCATGCCTGTCTCCAGTGATTGTTATGAGCGAGCCGCGGGCGTCAGCGGTCTTCCGGGAGAACCGTGCCCTTGATCTGGGCCGATTTGCCGCGAAACATCGCGACCGTTTCGCCCGTCTGGTTCGTGACGCGGATGTCGTAGACGCCGTGCCGGCCGCTGCGCGCCTGTTCGATCGCCTCGGCCGTCAGCAGGTCGTTGCCGTGTACGGGACGCAGGTATTCGATCGAGCAGCCCGCCGCAACGGTATTCAGGTTGTATGAGTTGCACGCGAACGCGAACGTCGAGTCGGCGAGCGTGAAGATGATGCCGCCGTGGCAGGTCTGGTGTCCGTTCAGGAATTCCGGCCGTACGCGCATCTGCAGGCGTGCGTAGCCGGCGCGCACTTCGGCGATTTCCATGCCGAACGCGCGGCTGCAGGCGTCCGCGTCGTACATGGCTCGCGCGGTGGCCCGGGCGAGCGCATCGGGGTCGAGCGTGTCGGTGGACGTGGTCATGTCAACGCCCCTCGAAGCGCGGCGTGCGCTTCTCGATGAACGCCTGCACGCCTTCCGCGTAGTCGTACGACTGGCCGAGCTTGCGCTGCAGGTCGCGCTCGAGGTCGAGCTGCTGGTCGAGCGTATTCGTCACGCTGTCGCGCATCGACTGCTTGATCGACGCGATCGCGAGCGTCGGCTGCTGCGCGAGCTGGTTGGCGACCTGGCGGGCCGATGCGGCGAGTGCATCGTCGTCGACCGCGCGCCAGATCAAGCCCCATTGTTCGGCCTGTTCGGCGCCGAGCTTGTCGCCGGTCAGTGCGAGCCCCAGCGCGCGTGCCATGCCGACGCGTTGCGGCAGGAACCATGTGCCGCCCGAATCGGGCACGAGCCCGATCTTGACGAAGGCCTGGATGAAACTGCTCGAACGCGCGGCGAATACGATGTCGCAGGCGAGCGCGAGATTCGCGCCGGCGCCGGCCGCCGTGCCGTTGACGGCGGCGATCACCGGAATCGGCATGCGTTGCAGGCGGCGGATCAGCGGGTTGAAATGCGCTTCGATCAGCGTGCCGAGGTCGGTGGACGCACCCGGTGTGAAGTCGAGGTCGGCCAGGTCCTGGCCCGCGCAGAAGCCGCGCCCCGCACCCGTCAGGATCAGCGCACGCGCGCCGGCCGCTTCGACTTCATCGAGCGCCGACTGCAGTTCGCGATGCATCGCCCGCGTAAAGCTGTTCAGCTTGTCCGGACGGTTGAGGGTGATCGTGGCCACGCGGGCAGCCTGATCGATATCCAGCTGGATCGCCTGATATGACATGCAGTGTCTCCTTCATGACTTCGTTATAGGCGCGCGGCGCGTCGGTTACACGCGCTCGATGGCGAGCGCGATACCCTGGCCGACGCCGATGCACATCGTGCAGAGCGCAAAGCGGCCGTCTGTACGTTCGAGCTGGTGAAGCGCCGTGGTCACGAGCCGGGCGCCCGATGCGCCGAGCGGGTGGCCGAGTGCGATCGCACCGCCGTTCGGGTTCACGCGCGGATCGTCGTCGGCGACGCCGAGCATGCGCAGCACCGCGAGGCCCTGGGACGCGAACGCTTCGTTCAGCTCGATCACGTCGAACTGGTCGATCGACATGCTGAGCTGGCGCAACAGTTTCTGCGTGGCCGGTGCCGGGCCGATGCCCATCACGCGCGGCGCGACGCCGGCGGTCGCCATGCCGATGACGCGCGCGCGGCGGCGCAGCCCGTATTGATCGGCGGCTTGCGCGTTGGCGAGCAGCAGTGCGCATGCGCCGTCGTTGACGCCCGATGCGTTGCCGGCCGTCACCGAGCCGTCGGGACGCACGACGCCCTTCAGCTTCGCGAGCGCTTCGAGCGACGTTTCGCGCGGATGCTCGTCACGCGACACGACGAGCGCGTCGCCCTTCTTCTGCGGAATCGTCACCGGGACGATTTCTTCGGCGAGCGTGCCGTCCTGCTGCGCACGCGCGGCCTTTTGCTGGCTGCGCAGCGCGAACTGATCCTGGTCGGCGCGGCTGATGTTGTAGTCGACCGCGACGTTTTCGGCCGTCTCGGGCATCGAATCGACGCCATGCAGCTGTTTCATCAGCGGATTGACGAAGCGCCAGCCGATCGTCGTGTCGTAAATGTCGGCCTGGCGCGCGAACGCGCTGGCGGCCTTGCCCATCACGAACGGCGCGCGCGTCATGCTCTCGACACCGCCCGCGATCATCAAGCGTGCCTCGCCCGCCTTGATCGCGCGCGCGGCGGTGCCGACGGCGTCCATGCCCGAGCCGCACAGCCGGTTCAGCGTCGTGCCCGGCACGGCGGTCGGCAGGCCCGCGAGCAGCGCGGACATGCGCGCGACGTTGCGGTTGTCCTCGCCGGCCTGGTTCGCGCAGCCGTAGATCACGTCGTCGATCGCGGACCAGTCGACGTTGCGGTTGCGTTCGATCAGCGCCTTGAGCGGCACCGCGCCGAGATCGTCGGCACGAACGTCTTTCAGGGTGCCGCCGTAGCGGCCGATGGGGGTGCGAATCGCGTCGCAGATGTAGGCGTCGGTCATGGATGTGTCGATGTGCAACGAACCCGCCGGCTGGCGGATTCGTTCATGGTAGAGAACGTGACGGCGTTTGCACGTCGGCCATTCGGGTTATGCCGTCTGGCCGGCTTCCGCAGGCACGGCCTTCGGCGCAACATGGACGCGGCTTTGCACCACGCGGAACCGGTTGGCGACGAACGCCGGGTCGGCCAGCGCCGCGTTGGCGGCCGGGTTCGCACCGGTGCCGTGGAAGTCGGAGAACGCGGCCGACTGGTTGACGAACACACCGCCCGTCAGGTTGATCGACAGCGCGACGCCGCCACGCACCGCTGCATCGTGCGCGGCGTCGAGAATCTTGTCGTCGGTGCTATAGATGGAGAGCGTCAGCGCGCCATGCTCCGCGGCGATTTCGCCGGCGAGATCGAGCGACTGTGCGGTCGAGTCGGTCGCGATCACGAACGAGATCGGACCGAACCACTCCTGCGTGAATTTCGCGCGGTCGGCCACGTCGAGCTGCAGCACGAGCGGTGTGCGCACGCGAGCGTCAGCGAACGCCGGGTGCTGGAGCGTCTGGCTGTCGGCGAGCACGCGGCCGAGCTTGCGGGCGTCGTCGATGCGCGCGGTCACGCCGTCGTTCTGGATCGCGCCGATCAGTTCGACCGAGCGCGCCGGGTCGCCGGTCAGCTTCTGCACGGAGACCGCGATCGCCTGGGCGACTTCGTCGAAGCTCGCATGACCGTCCGCCGTCCGGATGCCGTCGCGCGGCACGTAGATGTTCTGCGGTGCCGTGCACATCTGGCCGGAGTACAGCGCCAGCGAGAACGCGATGTTCTTGGCGGCTGCCTTCAGGTCGTCGGTCGAGTCGATCACGATCTGGTTGACGCCTGCCTTCTCCGTATATACCTGGGCCTGATGGGCATGACGTTCGAGCCACGTGCCGTTTTGCGTGCTGCCCGTGAAGTCGATCAGCTTGATTTCAGGACGCAGCGCGAGGTCCTGCACGAGGGCGCCGTCGTTCGGCTCGGTCGCGAGGAGCGTGACGACGTTCGGATCGAAGCCGGCTTCGCGCAGCACGTCGCGGGCGATGCGAACCGTGATCGCGAGCGGCAGGATCGCGCCCGGGTGGGGTTTGACGATCACCGTGTTGCCGGTTGCCAGGTCGGCGAACAGGCCGGGGTAGCCGTTCCAGGTCGGGAACGTGCAGCAGCCGAGCACGAGGCCGGTGCCGCGCGGGACGATCGTATAGCGCTTGTGCATCGCGAGCGGCGGGTTCTTGCCTTGCGGCTTTTCCCAGTGCGCGTCGGCGGGGATGCGACGCAGTTCGTCCCATGCATAGGCGACCGCTTCGAGCGCACGATCCTGCGCGTGCGGGCCGCCGGCCTGGAAGGCCATCATGAACGCCTGGCCCGTGGTGTGCATCACGCTGTAGGCAATCTCGAAGCTCGCTCGGTTCAACCGAGCGAGGATTTCGAGGCTGACACCGATCCAGGCGCTCGGACCGGCTTCGCGCCACGTACGCTGGGCAGCGGCGGCCGCGGCGATCAGTTCGTCGGGCGTCGATTTCGGATAACGGATGCCGAGCTTGATCCCGTACGGCGACTGCTCCGCGCCGACGGTGCCGCCGGACGCCGGCTGGTCGAGCGCGAACGTGTTGTCGAGGCGCGCCTTGAACGCGGCCTCACCATCGGCGTTGGCGCTTTCCCCGTACACTTTGGGACTCGGCATTTCCGCGAACGGGCTCCAGTACCCGCGGCTCTCGATGGCGGCGAGGGCGTGTTTCAGCGTGTCTTCGTGCTTCGTGAACAGTGCATGGGTCATGACGGCAGCCTGATTGACGTTGAGAGGGATTGGATCGATTAATTAACCGACCGGTTGGTCGGAGAATGGTAGCATCAAACTATTCGCGTGTGCGAGGCGTTTCTCATTTCATTGATCGAGGAGAAATAGATGTCTTACGAGAACATCCTGGTGGAGACCCGGGGGCGAGTCGGGCTGGTCACGCTGAACCGTCCGAAGGCGCTGAATGCGCTGAACGATGCGCTGATGGATGAATTGGGCGCTGCGCTGAAAGCGTTCGACGCGGACGACGAGATCGGCGCGATCGTCGTGACGGGGAGCGAGAAGGCGTTCGCGGCCGGGGCCGACATCGGCATGATGGCGACCTATTCCTATATGGATGTGTACCGTGGCGACTACATCACCCGCAACTGGGAGACCGTCCGCGAGATCCGCAAGCCGATCATTGCGGCCGTGGCGGGCTTCGCGCTCGGCGGCGGCTGCGAGCTCGCGATGATGTGCGACATCATCTTCGCTGCAGATACGGCCAAGTTCGGCCAGCCCGAGATCAAGCTGGGCGTGATGCCGGGCGCGGGCGGCACGCAGCGCCTGCCGCGCGCGGTATCGAAGGCGAAGGCCATGGACATGTGCCTGACCGCGCGCTTCATGGATGCGGCCGAGGCGGAACGGGCGGGGCTCGTGTCGCGTGTGTTGCCGGCCGACAAGTTGCTTGACGAAGCGATTGCCGCAGCGACGACGATCGCCGAGTTTTCGCTGCCGGCGGTCATGATGGTCAAGGAGTCGGTGAACCGCGCATACGAGACGACGCTGGCCGAAGGCGTCCATTTCGAGCGCCGACTGTTTCATTCGCTGTTCGCGACCGAAGATCAGAAGGAAGGGATGGCGGCATTCGTCGAGAAGCGCAAGCCGGTATTCAAGAACCGCTGATTCGGCCGCGGCAGGCGAGGCGCCGGCGAGCGACGGGCGTCAGTTGCTGGCATGATCGCTCGGTGCAACGAACCCCAGGCCCCCGTGCGCGGCAGCGCACGGGGGCTTTTTCAAAATATTTTCACAAAGGGGGTTGCGGAGACGGTGGCGGGTGC
>NZ_QTPQ01000037.1:0-87284 GCF_003853425.1 Burkholderia sp. Bp9140 | reverse complement strand
GTCCGCTTATTCGTTAGGTGGACACGATACTCCCAAGCGCCTCGGTCAAACTCAAGACGGGTTGGCTAGCCGCTTACCGTCCGTCTTCCGTCACCATCCCTAGACTGATTAGCTTCGGGGTAGGTTGGCCAAGGCCGGTGTACTCGGAATCAAGGAAGACAAGCATAGCGACAGTTTCTCGGCGAAAGAAACGGGACTTGATCGCTCGGCAGCTTTCGGTAGCCTCATCAATGCGCGCTGCTTCTACTGCACTGCTAATGGCAACCGACTCGCTACCGTGCCGAATCAAATAGTTGATTGATCAGCTCGCTGACGATGTCGAATGTGTGCAACACCGTGTTATGAAGGGCACTCGAGCCATGCGCGTACATGTTTCGAATTTTGGGCAGTGTGTTGATGAATAGGTCAATCCAGTCGTCAAAATCTTCGGGCGACGGTTCAACATTCGAGTGGTCGACCTCGCAAGTCGTCGCTCCGGAGCGCTGCATGGCTTGAATTTGTTCGAATTCGGCTCGCTGTCTGGCACGCCGCAGTGCTCGTTCCCTCGTCCACGAAAATCTATCGTTCGATATCGCTCCTCGCTCAAGTGCTTCTTTAAGCAATCTGCTCAGACCACGCGGTAGTTTGGCCGCGGCCGGAAACGATTGCCCAATCCCGGCGGCTAGCCGCTCGCGTAGCGCAAACTCCAACGATGTCAGTGCTTGCTGTTCTGCCACAGGATAGAAGCGATAGACGAACCATGCGTACGCGTAGAGATTTTTTGCAGTCTCGAAGTGGATTCGAATCGACTGAGGCACGTTTGCGCTGAGAGCGAACGATGCTACCTCCTCGAGATGCTCGGCTGCGCTACATGGCTGGAAATTTCCAATGGTGCTGTCGAACCGGGGAAAATATCCATGTCGGACGTCGGGCTCATAAAGCGTGTCAATCGTCCTCAGCAACTCGCATGGATGCAGACCATCTGAGTTCATGTTTTCCATTTCCCGCCTGCGTTCTGGCTGCCTTCCATACCGACCAACGGGTGCTCGCCGGTCGACCTTGCCATGAATGTTGGTGCAATCATCGACATCACTTCTGTCGCAGAAAACTTCCATACGGTAGAACCGTCAACTGATGGTCCCCCGATCGGCCTTAGTGCGCCGGAACGGACCAAAGTATGAGCGCGCCTGCGCGAAATTTTCAGGGTTGATCGCACCTCGGTTAGCGTCATCCACTGTGCTTTCTCATTGCGGAGCTCGTCGACGCTACACCTGTATACCGTACCCGATGTCCGGCCAGAGTCGGTATAAAAAGTGGACCGACGAGCCGCTCCACGTAATTACTCGCTTCGCGAAAACTGAGACATCAGACCTGACTTGGTGGCCGCCGCCGATATCCGAGCAGCGAAGAGCGCCGGGAAATGCTGGGGTGTGGGCGTTCGTTTTCGTTTCACGGCGGCGGCGCGGTGGGCGGCTCGGATTTTCTGTGCTTGCCAGGTGGGATTTTAGCCAGTTCAGGCACCGCTGCGCGCGTTCTGCGCGATGGCTTGCATGATGTGGTGTTAAGAAATTCAGCGTCGAACTGGATTTTTGCGATGGCGACGGCGAACCCAAGAGCGCTCAGGGTTGCGATTGCGTTCTTTAGGGTCACTCTTGAAAAGAACGGCAACGCTTGTGGAAGATCCTTTGTGGTGACGACGGCATAGACGATCCGATAATTGCCCGCTTTGGGCTTAACGGAGGGATCGGAAAGCTTGATCCGGGCGGGCAGTCGATCGTTTAGCTTTGTTCGAAAGATTTCGTCAGCAACGAACGTTTCAGCCGCCACGCTGCCTTGGGCAAACAGATGGCTCAGCGTCGCCGAGTTTTTGTAGATCTTCACGTGGATCAGGTCCCGGCCGTCCCGGACCAAGTCGCAAAACTCGATTTTGTCGTAAGCGCCGCCAAACGGAACCGTCTTTCGGTCGAGCAGTTCATATGCGGCGGAGTCTGCCGCCACGCTCTCGTTGTATGCGGCTTCGCTGACATGCTTGAAAAGGGGCATCTCGATCTTGTCGACTTCAAGCGTTGAGAGCTGCCCATTCACTCGCTCGATAAAGCTTTGCTTGACCTCGTGCCAATCGCCGTTGCGAAGAATGTATGTTTGCTCTCCGTTGGCGATTTCGGCATACAGGCACCGATAGGCCGACCATTTTTTGAGCGGCGTGAATCGGTCGTCGATGGCATAGACGTGGTGCCTTTTCAGAGCCTCAACCGTCGGGTCGTCCCCGTGCTCGGTCATGTATTCAAGCAACGTCGGCAGTTGGAGGGTCTTGTGGATGAGCGTGCGCTCGCGCAAATCGAACGAATAACCGATCTGCGACTCCCAGTCGACGATCTCCGGCTCGCCCAGCCACACATTGTCGGGAAGGTGGTCCGCTTGCAGGATCGACGAGAGCTCCATGTCGAGGATTTGCAGCGTGTCGCTGTCCTTTTCGCGCCGTAGATCATCGACCCACGCGAACCGCTCTGGCAAGCCTCGTTCGTAACGGCGAACGGCTTCGGCGAGCACGGTTGGCAGGTCATCGAGTGTGATTTCCGGCGAGATGGTCAGAGCATCTCGCCCCGTAACGTGGCTGCCGAACAAGGGTTCCGTCGATGTCCCTGTAATGGCGTAAATTAGGTCAGTTTCAGTGTTGATGAGCAAATCGAAAATGTCGGCGTCCCTCGGGCTTTGGCTTCTCGTATTTAAGGGATTTGACTCGTAGCTCGCCTTGTCCAAGCTACGCAACCTGTCTGGATCGGAAGCGCTGAGCGCCACGCGCAGACCAAAGTCGCGCACGACGTGGTCAAGGTCGACCATATGGAAGCCCGTTCCGAAGGTCAGGGCGAAGGCTGCCTCGTCGTTGCGGAAAATCAAAACGGCGCCTTCTGATCTTCGTCCCTCAAACAGGCCGTCAGGCACTTCCTGACCATCGATCAAAAACTTGGACCAGGCGGGCTTTGTGAGAGGAGGCACCTTCTTGACGTATAAACGGGCGCTTCCGGACGCGATTTTCAGATCGACCGGGCGTTTCGCCGCACTGGTGTCAATGATCTGCTCGTCACGAAGTGTTGAATCTTTGGCCAAGTAGATGGTCAGATGCTCGCTTTTGGCTTGATGTTCTTTCATCGCCGCCCCCGTCGCAGTCACGCTTGTTGGCTTTCCACGAAATTGGAAATTTCATCATGGTGCGTTTGCGAATTTTGCGCCTTGCAAGCTGTGCGCCAATACCAACGTTGAGTCGAACAGCTTTTTATGATCCTTTCGGGCGCGCAATTTTAGGGTTTTGAAACGATTGAAGCGCGCGGTCCAAGAGTCGCCGCTGTCATCCGTGATTCGGTATACGATCGTGAACGCTCGGGTTAGTCCGGCGAACTCGTCCAAGTAGTTATGCGCCATTCATCCGGCAACTAGAGGCCAATTCGGCGTCTCGCACCATGTAGGCTTCGCAAAGGCACACCGGAGCGCCGTTACGACGGATGCGGAGCCTCGAAACGCCCTTGCATGTTCTTTACTTTTCAAGCATGAGCCTTCTAATTATATCTCCTCGAAAGCCGGAGGGATGTCGCTTGCCTTGGCGATTAGCTCCCTGTTTACCCTGCCCAGCGCTTGGGCCTGCGTCAAGTCTTCGGCCGCTGCATGCGCATGGCTATCTTTTCGTTTATTTGAATCTTTTTTTCGCTTTGCTTGCTGGTCAGAACGCGTTTCCGCATGATTTTCAAATAGAAATCGCGCTCCCACTCATTGATCCATGCCTTTTCAAAAGCGTGGGCGATAGCTTCCCCATTGAGCGACTTGCTGGGGTCTTTGCGAACCCGTTTGACCGCCTGGAAAATCTTGTCAGAGGGCAGTCCGATAAAACGTTTGACGCAGCAGTTGCCCACATCAGCCGTTTGTCCTGTGACGCGATTTTTCAGGGTGCATATTTCGATGATGGGAAAGTGGCCACAGAGACACGTCTCCGGTTCCTCGGCCTCGTAGACTTCGGCCAACGACCATTCGGTTTTCGCGAGGTTCCAGGTATTCGCCTTTGATCTTGCGATGATTTCCGCAGTGAGCTTAAATTCGGACATGCTGTTTTCCGAGGGAGCCGGCCGCAGAGTTGGCCGATTGAAAAATCGCTGACGTTGCGCGCAGTATTTTCCGAGCCGGCTCGTCCCGCCCGGATTGTGAATTCTATCCTCGATCCCGCAGAGACTCCGGCCCGTCGGCGTTTAAAGACAAATCGGCGTCTCAATGTCAAATCGATCGATGGCCGCCTTGAGCTCCACCAGTGGCTTCGCGTGTTGGTAGTTCACGAAATAGGGGGAACTAAAATCAACTTTTGATTGGTCATAGTGTCCCACGAGCGCCATCAACATTGAGGGGTGGACATTGAGCTCGGTCATCCTGCTTATGAACGTATGCCGGAACGAGTGGAAGACTTTGCCGTCATCCGTTATCTTGCGCTCGTCGAGATAGTCGGCGAACCTGCGAGTGACGTTTTTCCCGTATCCGTTCGCCCCTGGTTTGAGTTCTGGAAAGAGCTGGGTCGCGCCGCGCTCGCGCAAGTCTTCGACGTAGGCCAGAAAGCCGGATTCGACAACGACCCGGGGAAGGGGAATCTGGCGCTGTGAGTTCGCGTTCTTCGCTTTCTGGATATCGAAGAACCAAACGTCGCCCTTGCGTTGCAACTGGTCAAGTCGAAGGCTCGCCAGCGCCAACAGTCTAGCTTGTCGGAAGTCTTTCGTGCGCAGCGAGCACTTGACCTCCTGGCCGCCGCGAGCGAGCCAGAGATAGAACACGCCGTGGCGCAATTTGAACAAGGGGGCAGCTTGTGCATCGGACGGATGGCTCAATAAGTGGCTAACCGCGCGCACAAGGCAAAAGGCCCGTGTTCCTGAGAAGACGGGCCTCTGCGCTAATTTGGTGGCGAATCAAGGACTCGAACCCCGGACCTGTGGCTCATGATTCTGCCGCTGGTCTCTCACAAAACTCGGCGCGCGACAGGTAGGTAAGTCGCACCAACTTCGTCACCCAGTCGCAAAACTGTGGCGCCAGTCGCACATACTCTGGCGCCCTACGTGTCCTACGACGTTATACGTCGATATTCCCCGCCCGCAACGCATTCGACTCGATAAACGCCCGCCGCGGCTCGACATCATCCCCCATGAGGGTCGTAAAGATCCCATCCGCAGCAATCGCGTCTTCGATCTGCACGCGCAGCAGTCGCCGCACCGCCGGATCCATCGTCGTTTCCCACAGCTGCCCGGGGTTCATCTCACCGAGCCCCTTATACCGCTGCTTCGAAACGTTCCGCTCGGCATCCGCCAGCAGCCACTTCATCGCGCTCTTGAAGTCGCTCACGGCCATGCTGCGCTCACCACGCTTGATGACTGCACCTTCCCCGATGAGCCCCTTGAACGTATTCGCGGTGGTCACAAGCTGCTGATAATCCGCCGTGTGCTGGAATTCCTGGTCGATGACCGAAACCCGCACGTTGCCGTGATGCGTACGCTCGACATGCAGCGACCGCTGTTCGCGAACCGGGTCATACGAAGGCACCACGCGCACTTCATTCTTCAAAGCCTCGTCATGCAACGCAGCGTGCAGCGCCTTCGCCGAAGCTTCGGTCGAAGCCTCGTTGGAGAGGTCGATCGCCACCCCGTCCATGACCGCTTCCAGCGCGGCCGGGTCATACAACCGGCTCAACCGCTCGATCACGCTCTTCGACAGCAGATACGACCGCGCCAGCTCGCCAAGCGCATCACCGGAAATCGCCGCCGCATTCGCCCCCGGCACCAGCTCCGACCCCTGCAGCGCCAACCGCAGCATGTGCGCGTTGAGCTCCACGTCATCCTTCAGATACCGCTCGTCCTTGCCCGCCTTGATCTTGTAAAGCGGCGGCTGCGCGATATACACATAGCCGCGCTCGATCATGTCCGGCATCTGGCGATAGAGGAACGTGAGCAGCAGCGTCCGGATGTGCGCACCGTCGACGTCGGCATCGGTCATGATGATGATGCGGTGATAGCGCAGCTTGTCGAGGTTGTAGTCTTCCTTGCCGATCCCGCAGCCGAGCGCGGTCACGAGCGTGACGATCTGCTCCGACGACAGCAGCTTGTCGTAGCGCGCCTTCTCGACGTTCAGCACCTTGCCGCGCAGCGGCAGGATCGCCTGGAACTTCCGGTCACGACCTTGCTTCGCCGACCCACCTGCGGAGTCACCCTCGACGATGTAGATTTCGCACTTCGCCGGATCCTTCTCCTGACAGTCCGCGAGCTTGCCCGGCAGGCCGACGCCGTCGAGCACACCCTTGCGGCGCGTCATCTCACGCGCCTTCCGTGCCGCATCGCGCGCACGCGCGGCTTCGACGATCTTCCCGCAGATGATCTTCGCGTCGATCGGCGTTTCGAGCAGGAACTCTTCGAGCGCCTTCGCGACGACTTCTTCAACCGGCGCGCGCACTTCGGACGAAACCAGCTTGTCCTTCGTCTGCGAGCTGAACTTCGGCTCCGGCACCTTCACGGAAAGCACGCACGACAGCCCTTCGCGCATGTCGTCGCCGGTCGTCTCGACCTTCGCCTTCTTCGCGATTTCGTTATCGGTGATGTACTTGTTGATGACGCGCGTCATCGCGGCCCGCAGGCCGGTCAGGTGCGTGCCACCGTCGCGTTGCGGAATGTTGTTCGTGAAGCACAGCACGTTCTCGTTGTAGCTGTCGTTCCACTGCATCGCGACTTCGACGCCCACGCCATCTTTCTCGCCGTTGGCGTGGAAAATGGTCGGGTGCAGGTTGGTCTTCGTCTTGTTGATGTACTCGACGAAGCCCTTCACACCGCCGGCGAACGCGAAATCGTCTTCCTTGCCCGAACGCAGGTCGGTCAAACGAATCCGCACACCGTTGTTCAGGAACGAAAGCTCGCGCATCCGCTTCGCGAGGATGTCGTAGTGATATTCAACCGTACCGAAAATCGTCGGATCGGCCATGAAATGCACTTCGGTGCCGCGGTTCTCGGTGTCACCGGTCACCAGCATCGGCGACACTTCGACGCCGTCCACCGTCTCGAGCACGCGATCCTGCGCAACCCCGCGATGGAACTCCATGAACCGCTTCTTGCCGTCACGGCGCACCGTGAGCCGCAGCCAGCTCGACAACGCGTTCACGCACGACACGCCCACGCCGTGCAGCCCACCCGAAACCTTGTAGCTGTTCTGGTCGAACTTCCCCCCAGCATGCAGCTCGGTCATCACGATCTCGGCAGCACTCCGCTTCGGCTCGTGCTTGTCGTTCATCTTCACGTCGGTCGGAATCCCGCGGCCGTTGTCGGTCACGGAAATCGAGTTGTCGGCGTGAATCGTCACGTGGATGTCGTTGCAGTACCCGGCCAACGCTTCGTCGATCGAGTTGTCGAGCACCTCGAACACGAGGTGGTGCAGACCGGTGCCGTCCGACGTGTCGCCGATGTACATCCCGGGGCGCTTGCGCACCGCTTCCAGACCTTCGAGGATCTGGATCGACGAGGCGCCGTAGCTGCTGTTATCGGGTTGCGTATTGTGCTGTTCACTCATGGATATCTTCCGGTTCTGCGAGGCCACTCTCGTGGCGGCGCGGTGCGTTTCAGCGAGAGAAATCGCCGGGCCGCTCCAGTTTCCTGGCCCGTCCGAGGCGCCGAAAAGGCACCAAAGGGACGGGTTGTCGGTTCGCCATAAAAACGCCAAAGGGGCTTGCCGCCCCCTGGTGTGTGTTGCGATGTCGAGCGCGTCAGATGCGCATCGGCATCACGACATACTTGAACTCGTCGTTCTCGGGCACGGTAATCAGCGCGCTCGAGCTGGCGTCGCCGAGGCTCACCTGCACGGTGTCGACCTTCAGGTTCGCGAGCACGTCGAGCAGATACGTGACGTTGAAGCCGATGTCGACGGTATCGCCCTGGTACGCGATTTCCAGTTCTTCCTGCGCCTCTTCCTGATCGGCGTTGGTCGACATGATCTTCAGCTGGCCCGGCGCGATGATGCAGCGCACGCCCTTGAACTTGTCCGAGGTCAGGATTGCCGCACGTTGCAGCGAACGCTGCAGTTCTTCACGGCCGATCTCGAACGTGTTCTTGTGCGCCTTCGGGATCACGCGCTGGAAGTCGGGGAACTTGCCCTCGACCAGCTTCGACACGAGTTCGACCTGGCCGAACGTGAACTTGGCCTGGGTCTGCGCGATGTCGATGGTGACGGTGTCGTCGATGTCCTCGAGCAGGCGCTGCAGCTCGAGAATCGTCTTGCGCGGCACGATGACTTCCTGGCGGCCGAACGTGCCGCCCTCGAGCTTCATCGACGAGAACGCGAGGCGGTGGCCGTCGGTGGCCACGGCCATCAGCTGGTCGCCGTCGACGACGAGCAGCATGCCGTTCAGGTAGTAGCGGATGTCCTGCTGCGCCATTGCGAAGTGCACCATGCCGAGCAGCTGGCGGAACGACTTCTGCGGGACGGTCAGGGTCGCGCCGAAATCCTTCGCCTGCGCGACGGTCGGGAATTCGTCGGCCGCGAGCGTCTGCAGTGCGAAGCGGCTCTTGCCCGATTGAACGGTGAGGCGCTTGTCGGCGAGCGACAGCGTGACCTGGCCGTCAGGCATCGCGCGCAGGATGTCGAGCAGCTTGCGGGCCGCGACGGTGGTGGCCACCTGGTCGCCGCCGACGCCGAAATCGGCGCGCGTGGTGATCTGCAGCTCCAGGTCGGTCGACAGGAACGAAACGTCCGGGCCGTTCTTGGTGATCAGCAGGTTGGCAAGGATCGGCAACGTATGGCGGCGTTCGACGATGCCGCTGACCGTTTGCAGCGGCCTGAGGAGGGTGTCTCGTTCGGTCTTGACCAGTTGCATAGAGTTCCTTCGTTGAGTAACGGCCTGCAGCGCAGCAGCCTCGCAGCGCCCCGCCGGCCGGGCTCTTGGCCCGCCACCACCGGGGCGGTCAAACCAGTATTGTGCCTCAAAACCGAACCGCCCCCCTTAAATTGGGGCGGAGGCCGAATGATCAAGCGCGGTCCGCGCGCTCAGCCCTTCAGCGTCTGTTCCAGCACGTGCAGCTCGTGGTTGAGCTGCGCGTCCTTGCTGCGCTCGTCGGCGATCTTGCGCACGGCGTGCAGCACGGTGGTGTGATCACGCCCGCCGAACAGCTCGCCGATCTCGGGCAGGCTCTTCTGCGTGAGTTCCTTCGCCAGGTACATCGCAATCTGCCGCGGCCGCGCGATGTTCGCGGGACGCTTCTTCGAATACATGTCGGCGACCTTGATGTTGTAGAAGTCGGCGACGGTCTTCTGGATGTTCTCGACCGAAATCTGCCGGTTCTGCACGGTCAGCAGGTCCTTCAGCGCTTCCTTGGTCAGCTCGATCGAGATCTCGCGGCCGTGGAACTTCGAATACGCGAGGATCTTGCGCAGCGCGCCTTCGAGCTCGCGCACGTTCGAGCGCAGGTGCTTCGCGACGAAGAACGCGACGTCCTCCGACAGGTTCACGCCTTCCGACTGCGCCTTGCGCATCAGGATCGCGACGCGCATTTCCAGCTCGGGCGGCTCGATCGCGACGGTGAGGCCCGAGTCGAAGCGCGAGATCAGGCGATCGTCGATGCCCGAAATCTCCTTCGGATAGGTGTCGCTGGTGATGATCACCTGCGCCTTGTTCGCGACGAGCGCCTCGAACGCGTAGAAGAATTCCTCTTGCGTGCGCGACTTGCCGGAGAAGAATTGAATATCGTCGATCAGCAGCAGGTCGAGCGAGTGGTAGTAGCGCTTGAAGTCGTCGAACGCCTTGCGCTGGTATGCCTTCACCACGTCGGACACGTATTGCTCCGCGTGGATGTAGCGGATTCGCGCGCCGGCCTTGTCGAGCAGCAGCTGGTTGCCGATCGCGTGGATCAGGTGGGTCTTGCCGAGGCCGACGCCGCCGTACAGGAACAGCGGGTTGTACGAGATGCCGGGGTTGTCCGCGACCTGGATCGCGGCGGCGCGTGCAAGCTGGTTCGCCTTACCGGTCACGAAGTTGTCGAACGTGAGCACGGGGTTCAGCTTCGAACGTTCATACATCGAATCGGCTTCGCCGCCGTTCGCGGGGGCGGCACCGGGGCCCGGGCGCCAGGTACGGCGGCCGGCCGCCGCTTCGTGCGCGGGCAGGCTCGGCAGATCGATGTCGGCGTCGTCGGCGTTCAGGTGGTGCGCGGCGGCCGCCGACGGCGTCATTGGCACGTCGGCCGGCGCGCTGGGCGCGGCGGCGGCATTCGCGGTCAGGTTGGCGGCGATCGCGGCGATCGTCGCGGCGGGGCCGCTCGGTGCCAGCGGCGCGCGCGGGGCGGCCGGCGCGGCGGCCGCCGCGCTGCGCATGCCGGCCTTCGGATCGAGGACGAACTGGACTTCGATCGGCGCGTTCCAGAAATCTCGGGCCAGATCGGAGATGCGGCCCGAAAACTGGCTCTTGACCCAGTCCAGCTTGAAGCGGTTCGGCGCGGCGATGGACAGCGTGTTCGCCGACGCATCGAAGGCCACCGGGGCCAAGGGTTTGATCCACGTCACGTACTGCTGGGGCGTCAGCTCGCGCTCCAGCAGTGCGGAACAGTGTTGCCAGAAATCGTTCATCAAGTAACTGTCGTTTTTTGCGTGCACAGCGCGGCTCGCCGGCGCCCTTGTCGCGGTGGCGCAACAAGGCCCGAAGCGGTCGTGCGAGCGTGCGTCGGACGCCTGCGTCACGGTCGTGGAGGGGCAGGCGCGAGCCGAAGCGGCGTGCGGGATTCTTGGAGATAAGGCGAGATTCTAACGCCAAACGCGGCCACAGCGGGACTTATCCACAGGCTGTGATTGTGGGTCGCGGGGCCGGATCGGCCGGGGCCGGCACAGGCGGACGACTCCTAAAGTATTGACCGTCAAGAGAAAAACGGTTTAAATAGCGGGTTCCGCGAAAACCAATCCTGTATTCCCGGCGATTGCGTTCGCCCGAATGCCTCCGGTTAAGGGCACGCGGTCCCCTGAATTTCGACATTCTCGAACAAGTGAGAACATCATGAAACGTACTTACCAACCGTCCGTGACGCGCCGCAAGCGCACCCATGGCTTCCGTGTCCGCATGAAGACGGCAGGTGGCCGCAAGGTCATCAACGCTCGCCGCGCGAAGGGCCGCAAGCGCCTCGCCATCTAAGGCAGGTTGCGCGCTGTGTCCGCCGTCCGCAGTCCTGCGGAAGGTACCGTCGAGCCGGGTGCGAATCCGTCGCAGACGAAAGCCGCCTTCCCGAAAGCTGCGCGACTTCTGAAAACGGATGAATTTTCATCCGTTTTTCGTTTGCGCCCCTGGCGGCGCTCCGCGCACTTCGTGATCTACGGCAAGCCGACCGGCCAGCCCGCGCGTTTGGGGCTCGTCATCGGCAAGAAGTATGCGCCGCGTGCGGTAACCCGTAATCTCGTGAAGCGGCTGGCGCGCGATGCGTTTCGCTTGCGCCGGGCCGAGTTCGCCGGTTACGACCTGCTGCTGCGGCAGCACACGCGCTTCGACAAGAAAGCGCTGCCGAGCGCGGCTTCCGCCCCGCTCGCGGCGATGTGTGCGGCCGAAATCCGCGAACTGCTCGACAGGGCAGTCCGGGAGATCGCCCGCCGCGCGTCGAAGCCCGCGTCCGAGTGACGCATCCGTGCCCGGTGCGGCGTTCGCGCCTGCCCGGCCGGTTTTGACGCGGCGTCGAACGGCGCCGCCCAAGGTATGGAAACGGTATTGATCGCCTTGCTGCGCTTCTACAAGGTTGCCGTGAGCCCGATGCTCGGCAACCGTTGCCGTTTTTATCCTTCCTGTTCGGATTACGCGCGCGAGGCAATCCAGTATCATGGCGCCGCGCGCGGCACGTATCTCGCCGTCAGGCGCGTGTGCCGATGCCATCCGTTTTCCGCGGGCGGCATCGACCTCGTCCCGCCGCCCAACTCCGACACTCGCGCTCGCGGCGAAGCCGACGCGCGGTCCCATCGACTCTGAGACAACGCATGGATATCAAACGCACCGTCCTATGGGTGATCTTCTTCATGTCCGCTGTCATGCTGTACGACAACTGGCAGCGCGACCATGGACGCCCGTCGATGTTCTTCCCGAGCGCCACGCAGACGGCCCCCGCGGCCGCGGCAGGCGGGGCTTCGGGCACGGGCGCGACGACGCCGGCAGGTGACGTGCCTGCCGCTGCAGCCGGCACCGCGCCGTCGACGACGGCTCCGGCCGCGCAAGCGCAGCTCGTGAAGTTCTCGACCGACGTGTATGACGGCGAAATCGACACGCGCGGCGGCACGCTCGCGAAGCTGACGCTGAAGAAGCAGGGCGACGGCAAGCAGCCCGACCTGTACATCACGCTGTTCGACCACACGGCCGGCCACACGTACCTCGCGCGCTCGGGCCTGCTCGGCGGCGACTTCCCGAACCACAACGACGTCTACACGCAGGTCAATGCGGGCCCGACGTCGCTGACGGGCGACCAGAACACGCTGAAGCTGTCGTTCGAATCGCCGGTGAAGGGCGGCGTGAAGGTCGTGAAGACCTACACGTTCACGCGCGGCAGCTATGTGATCGGCGTCGACACCAAGATCGACAACGTCGGCACGGCGCCTGTCACGCCGACGGTCTACATGGAACTGGTGCGCGACAACACGGCCGTCGAAACGCCGATGTTCTCGCATACGTTCCTCGGGCCGGCGGTCTACACGGACACGAAGCACTTCCAGAAGATCGACTTCAGCGACCTCGACAAGAACAAGGCGAACTTCGAGAAGTCGGCCGACAACGGCTGGGTCGCGATGGTGCAGCACTACTTCGCGTCGGCCTGGATTCCGCAGCAGGGCGCGAAGCGCGACATCTACGCCGAGAAGATCGATCCGACGCTGTATCGCGTCGGCGTGAAGCAGCCGGTCGCCGCGATCGCGCCGGGCCAGTCGGCCGACGTGCAGGCACGCCTGTTCGCCGGCCCGGAAGAAGAGCGCATGCTCGAAGGCATCGCGCCGGGCCTGGAGCTCGTGAAGGACTACGGCTGGGTGACGATCATCGCGAAGCCGCTGTTCTGGCTGCTCGAGAAGATCCACGGGCTCGTCGGCAACTGGGGCTGGGCGATCGTGCTGCTCACCGTGCTGATCAAGGCCGTGTTTTTCCCGCTGTCGGCCGCGAGCTACAAGTCGATGGCGCGCATGAAGGAAATCACGCCGCGCATGCAGGCGCTGCGCGAACGCTTCAAGAGCGATCCGCAGAAGATGAATGCCGCGCTGATGGAGCTGTACAAGACCGAGAAGGTCAATCCGTTCGGCGGCTGCCTGCCGGTCGTGATCCAGATCCCGGTGTTCATCTCGCTGTACTGGGTGCTGCTTGCCTCGGTCGAAATGCGCGGCGCGCCGTGGATTCTGTGGATTCATGACCTGTCGCAGCGCGATCCGTTCTTCATCCTGCCGGTGCTGATGGCCGTGTCGATGTTCGTGCAGACGAGCCTGAACCCGACGCCGCCGGACCCGGTCCAGGCGAAGATGATGAAGTTCATGCCGATCGCGTTCTCGGTGATGTTCTTCTTCTTCCCGGCCGGCCTGGTGCTGTACTACGTTGTAAACAACGTGCTGTCGATCGCGCAGCAGTACTACATCACGCGCAAGCTCGGCGGGGCCAAGAAACCGGCCTGACGCCCGTGGCACACGCGGGCGGCCAGCCGCCCGCGATGCACGTAAAAAAGCCGCATGGTGCGATCCATGCGGCTTTTTCGTTTCCGGCGGGCGGCGCGTGCGGAGCTTGGCCGCTGCCGTTCAGGCCTTCTTCGCTTCGATTTTCGCGTCACCGCCGTAGAACTGCTCGATCAGTTCCTGAACGAGGTAGCGCTGATGCGGCGGCAGCGCCTCGATCTTCGACGCGAGTTCGATCGTCTCGGGCGTCGGCGGATAGCGCTCGTCGCGCGGCAGCGGTTGCGGGGTCGTATGTTCGGTCACGCTCGGCGACGGGCCGTAATGCAGCCAATGCAGTTCGACGCGCAACCACTCGGCGAGCGTTTCGAGTTTGTCCGGCGTCGGAATCGTGCGGCCCGTCAGCCATTTGTGCGCGGTTTGCGGCGAAACCGGCTGCGCACCGCGGTGACGCAGATTGAATCGGTTCGCGAGCTCCGTCGCACCGGTGACCTTCTCCGGGCTGCGCCGCAAGGCGAATTTCAGGCGTTCCGAGAACGCTGCTTTTTCTTCGGGTGTCGGCATGGGGGTGATTGTGCAATTTCACCGACGCGTCTCAGACAACCATCCAAGATAAACATAGCCTATTCAGACGAATCCCAACCTGCAGTGAAGCGTATGGCTGAATTGGGGGCCGCAGCGTCGGACCACTCCGACAGGCGTACTCGTCCGAAGTGGACAGTACGCAGCGGTTCGGCACTGATACTCGACTTAGCTCCGTCGGGATAAATTCGGGCGAGTTCGAATCCGATGGGGCGTCCGGTGGCGTGCGGGCCGGCACGCTACAATGCCGGCGTCCCGATGCGTGAACTGTTGCACGGGCGCACCATTCACTGTCTGCTTACCCGATTCATCCGATTCCATGCTCGCTATCGATTCCGATCCGATCGTCGCCATTGCCACTGCTGCTGGCCGGGGTGGCATCGGTGTCGTCCGCGTGTCGTTCGGGCGAGGCGGCGAGGCGGCTGCGCGGCCGCTGATCGACGCATTGTGCGGGCAGCGGCTCGCGCCGCGCCATGCGAGCTACGTGCCGTTCCTCGACGAGCACGGCGCGCCGCTCGACCGCGGAATCGCGCTGTATTTCCCCGCGCCGCATTCGTACACCGGTGAGCACGTGCTGGAACTGCAGGGGCATGGCGGGCCGATCGTGATGCAGTTGCTGCTGCAGCGCTGCCTCGATGCGGGGCGCAGCTTCGGGCTGCGGCTCGCGGAGCCGGGCGAGTTCACGCGGCGCGCGTTCCTGAACGACAAGCTCGACCTCGCGCAGGCCGAGGCCGTCGCCGACCTGATCGAGGCGAGCACCGAGGCGGCGGCGCGCTCGGCCGGGCGCTCGCTCGACGGCGCGTTCTCGCGGCAGATCCACGCGCTCGTCGAGGACGTGATCACGCTGCGGATGCTGGTCGAGGCGACGCTCGATTTCCCGGAAGAGGAAATCGACTTCCTGGAGGCGGCCGATGCGCGCGGCAAGCTCGCGAAGATCCGCGAGCAACTCGCGCACGTGCTCGGCGATGCGCGGCAGGGCGCGCTGCTGCGCGAGGGGCTGTCGGTCGTGCTGGCAGGGCAGCCGAACGTCGGCAAGTCGTCGCTGCTGAATGCGCTCGCCGGCGCGGAGCTGGCGATCGTCACGCCGATCGCCGGCACGACGCGCGACAAGGTCGCGCAGACGATCCAGGTCGAAGGGATTCCGCTGCACATCATCGATACGGCCGGGCTGCGCGAGACGGAGGACGAGGTCGAGCGGATCGGGATTGCACGCACGTGGAGCGAGATCGAGCGCGCGGACGTCGTGCTGCATCTGCTCGATTCGCGCACGGGGATGACGGCGGACGACGAGACGATCGCGGCGCGGTTCCCGGGCGGCGTGCCGGTGGTGCGCGTGCTGAACAAGACGGATCTCACCGGTGTGCAGGCGTGCGTCGAGCATCCGGCGGTGGAAGGCGATCTGACCGAGGTGCACCTGTCGGCGAAGCGCGGCGACGGGATCGACATGCTGCGTGCGGAGTTGCTGCGGATCGCGGGGTGGCAGGCGGGTGCCGAAGGCGTTTATCTGGCGCGCGAGCGGCATCTGATCGCGCTGCGGTCGGCGCAGGAACATCTGGCTCAGGCGGCCGATCATGCGGAGCAGCGCGCGCAATCGCTCGATCTGTTCGCGGAGGAGCTGCGGCTCGCGCAGGAGCAGCTCAATGCGATTACCGGGGAGTTCACTTCGGATGATCTGCTGGGGGTGATTTTCAGCAGATTCTGTATCGGGAAGTGACAGTGGCCAAGGCCGGGAAAAAGGAGCGCGGCTCGAACGTCTTCATGACGAAACGCGGGCTGCGCTCTCTCTGGCGCACGCGGAGCCCGGTCAAGCTGCGACCCGGGCCGTGGATGCTGCATCGACGTGGCTGCTCGTCGATGCATTCGAACCCGCAACCGCCATCAATCCCAATGCCGATGATGATGGTAATACCCGCCACCACCGTAATACCCGCCGCCATCCGGCACCACGATGCAGCCGCTCAGCAGCACGGCCACACCGGCAATCAGCAAAAGGGTTTTCTTCATCGCGTTCACCTGCTCGGATTCGACATGAACCCAGCATAGCGAGCGCCGTCAACACCGGCTGTAAGCGATCGTTTCCCGGTGCCGCAATCCGTAACGGCGGATTATTCCGGTCACAATGACCGTAACAAATTCCCAATCCGCAGACGTTTTCACGCCGCGGCGACCCGGTTTCGCCCCGCATCCTTCGCGCGGTACAGCGCGGCATCGGCGGCTTCGATCAACGCATCGGGTGTCGACAGGTCGTCGGCCGACACGGTCGCACAGCCGACGCTGACGCTCACGCGCCCCGCGGGCGACGCAGGCATCGCGAGATCGAGCCGCAGCACCGCTTCGCGCGCTTCCTCGGCCACGACCCGCGCCCCGCGCGCACCGGTGTTCGGCAGCACGATCGCAAACTCCTCGCCGCCGTAGCGCGCGACGATATCCGCGGGACGCCGCACCGCGCCGGCCAGCGCATTCGCGACGCCGATCAGGCACGCATCGCCCTTCACGTGACCGAAAGCGTCGTTGTATGCCTTGAAGTGATCGACGTCGACCATCAGCAGCGACAGCGATTCGCCCTGCCGCCGCGCCTGCAGGAACAGCGTGTGGAAGTGATCGTTGAAGTGGCTGCGGTTGAATGCACCGGTCAGCCCGTCGCGCGCGGAAGATCGAACCAGCGTCGCATGCGCCTCGAACAGCTGCTGATACAGCTTCGTCACTTCCCACGCGAGCACGCACACCAGCACGCCGGGCGTGAACATGCTGAACACGCGCGCGAGATACCAGCCGATCGTGAAGCGGTTCGTGGTCAGCAGGTTCAGCGTCGTGTCGGTGAGGCAGGCGAGCACCGCGATCGCGAGCCACAGGTCGAGCGTCGTGCGCAGCCGGCCGGAGGCCAGCACCGCAACGAGCGCGAGCGCGTTGAGGATCCATACGACCAGCGCGATCCCGTTGACGGGCAGCACGGCCGCATCGCCCGGCGGATGGAGCGCGGGCGGCAGCGCAACGTTCAGCGCGAGCATGCACAGCAGCGCGGCCGCGATGGCCGGGCCGCCGACCAGCGCGAGGGTCCACCAGCGCGTCTGCGCCGCGCCGACCGGCGCACGCGTGAGCCGCTCGCGCGCGAGCAGCGCGGCCATCACGAAGCATGGAAAGCCGGCATGCCAGAAGACCCAAATCCACGCGGCGCTTTGCGGGCGCGCGCCGAGCAGGCCGTGCGGCGCGAACACGCCGGGAAAGGTGAGCAGCTGCAGCGCGACGGCGAGCGCGGTGAATGCGTAGGCGCCGCCGAGCGCACCGAGCACGGGCTGGCGCGTGACGGTGAACTGCGCGCCGAGGAAGAACGCGGCGATGCTCGCGGTGGTGAACACGGTCAGCGCGCACATCGGCATGAACGGCTCGACGGCCGGCAGCGCGACGTTCGCGTGCGGCACGGCGATCCCGAGCGCGAGCACGATGACGAGTGCCGTCAGCGCGCCGAACCACAGCTGACGACGCGTCGTATGCTGGATCAGAATACCTTCCATGGATTCCCCCGGGCGCTCGTGCGGTCACGCCCGGTCTTGGCGCCGGGCGGCTTGTATCCGGCCGCAGCATGGCCGGTGCGGGCCGATCCTACCGTGTTATTCGTGCGCGCTCAAATACCGAGGCCGGGGCCGAAGTTGCCGGCGACCCAGCGCGTGACGGCATTGACGTCCGCGTAATCCTGTTCGGGCAAGCCGTCGAGCATCGACAGCACTTCGTTGCTTGCGCCGGCGTCGCGTGCAGCGTCGACGATCGCATCCTTGTTCGCCGGGTAGCGGACGGCCGCCAGCACGTCGGCGATCTGCAGGTCGATCGTTTCGTTGGGGATGTCGTGTGCAGGGAGAGCGGGTTTGTCGTTCACGTCGGCGTCTCGCGGGTTGAGCGGGAATCGGTTCTGGCAAAAGGCGGTTGCAGCGTTCGGGGCGACCCGCACGGACGGGTGCCGTGCCGGGATGGCGATCGACTCAGTGCCCGCGTCGCACCCGGCGCCACGGATGCTTCCAGTCGATATGCGGTGCGTTTTCGTCGCGCGGATGCTGGCGCCGATGTTCCTGCCACAGTTCGTCGGAGAACAGCGCAGCCACGATCACGAGTGGCAGCACGAGGAAGATGCCGAGTATGACTTGCTCGATCACGATAGCCTCCTTGCGGCGGCAGGAACCCTTGTTCCCATTCTAGGCTCTGAACTTCTCCCGCGGGTCAACTTGTTACGGCGCGGAACGCGTCCCCGTTCGCGGCGGCGCCGCACGGGGGTTCACGCGCGCGCGGGCATTAAAAAGGACACGAACATGCAACTCCAGAACGACAAGCACACACTTGCACTGCGGCCGCTGGAGCGCCAGGACCTGCGCTTCGTCCACGAGCTGAACAACGACGCGAAGATCATGCGCTACTGGTTCGAGGAGCCGTACGAAACCTTCTCCGAACTGTCGCAGCTGTATGACCGCCACGTGCACGACCAGCGCGAGCGCCGCTTCGTCGCGGTCGATCCGCAGGACGAACTGGTCGGCCTCGTCGAGCTGATCGAGCTCGACTACATCCATCGTCGCGGCGAGTTCCAGATCATCATCGCGCCCCAATGCCAGGGACGCGGCTATGCGGGCCAGGCGACGCGTCTCGCGATCGAATATGCGTTCAAGGTATTGAACATGCGCAAGCTGTACCTGATCGTCGATACGTCGAATGCGGCGGCAATTCACGTGTACGAGAAATGCGGATTCCAGCACGAGGCCGAATTGAAGGAAGAATTTTTCGGAAATGGTGCATATCACAACGCATATCGCATGTGCATCTTCCAGCGCGATTATTTCGAGCGCCCGCAACCGGTCTGAATGAAGCCGGGTGAAAACACGGAAAACACGGAGAAAACGCCCTGCGGCCCCGCTGCCACGGGCGCCCGGCCCGCACGGAAAAAATACGGGTAAATACGAACGCGCTTATACCTGGCATTTTTCTTGTATCAGGTAAATCCGGTCCCGCACTGCGGTAAATTCATATCGTTCCGGACGACTTTGTGTGCAACGCATCAAAATGATCCCGATATTGAAATGAATTATCCAAACCGTTCAACGGGCGCATTGCAGCCTCGCTGAAAGTCTTGCCGGACAATGCTTTGCGCCCGGCGGCGCGGCCTGGTCCGCCGGACGGCAGGCGCCGCCGCGCGTGCGCGGCACGCGAAAAACCGGGTGCGCGCAGGGTGCGACAATTCGCCGCTATTGCGATCGCACAACAAATGTGCTTGATATCGTTTGCCGGTCTTCTAAAGTGAAAAACGCGGGTTCACGATCATCTTTAAACACATAGCTAACCCAGCCTGGTGCCCGCAAGCCTGGAGACAGAACATGATGAAGCGAACCGGTGTCCTTTTCGCCCTTGTCGGCGCATTTTCCGTGGTGTCGATCGCGCAGGCGGGCGGCGATGCGGCTGTCCAGCCGAAGCAGGAAATCCAGCTGACGAAGAATGCGTGGGGCTGTCTGTCGAAAGACAATCTGGACTCCGTACTGAGTCACGAGCGTGACGGCAAGTCGCAGGCGAAGCAGCAGTACTTCGACGACTACCGTTGCCTGTCGGTGCCGGAAGGCCAGCGCTTCCGCGTGGTGTCGGTCGATCAGGGCGACGTCCAGTTCGTCAGCGCCGACAACAGCGACCAGCAGGGTCTCTGGACCGATTCGCGCTTCGTCAAGCAGTAACCCGCACGCGCACCTCTCGCACCCGCGCGCCGGCCCGAACCGCCGGCGGCGCGCCCCGAACGCGGCCCGGCCGATGCCGGGCCGTCGTGCTGTGGAGCGCCCGTCGCGCGCCGGGCGACGCGCATTCGGTATCATCACGGCCCGACCGAACCGAATGCCCGCCCGGGCCGTATCCGCATGGCGCTGAAATCCACCATCTACAAAGCCGAACTGCAAATCGCCGACATGGATCGGCACTACTACGCCGATCATGCGTTGACGGTCGCCCGTCACCCGTCGGAAACCGACGACCGGATGATGGTGCGCATCGTCGCGTTCGCGCTGTTCGCGAACGAGCGTCTCGAATTCTGCAAGGGGCTGTCGGACGTCGACGAACCCGATTTGTGGCAAAAGGACCTGACGGGCGCGATCGACGTGTGGATCGAGGCCGGCCAGCCCGACGAACGGCGCATCTCGAAGGCGGCCGGCCGCGCCGGGCAGGTCACGGTGATCGCCTACGGCGGCAAGACCTCGGATATCTGGTGGCAGGGCGTGCGCAGCAAGGTGGAGCGGCTGCGCAACGTGCAGGTGCTGTCGCTGGCCGACGGCGTCGCGGCGGCGCTCGGGCACCTCGCCGAGCGCACGATGCGCCTGCAGTGCACGGTGCAGGACGGCACGGCGTGGATCTCGAGCGCCGACCACGATCCGGTCGCGGTCGAATGGACCGTGCTGAAGGCGCGCGCCGACGCGTGACGGCCGGCGCTTAGCCGATCGCGGCGGGCGGCCCTTTGAATTCCAGCATGTTCCCTTCGGGATCGAACAGATAGATCGACGGCCCGTAGCCGCCGGCGCCGTAGCGTTCGGCGGGGGCGCCGGGGCGCGCGCCATGCGCCGCGAAATGCTCGATCAGCGCGTCGGGGTCGAACGGCTCGACGCGCAGGCAGAGATGGTCGAGATTGCGGCCGGCGCCGGGCGCTCCGCTGTCGGGACGGTCGATCGGGCCACCGACCGACAACAGGTCGATCAGTGCGTCGCCGGCGCGCAACTGCACGAGGCCCAGGTCGGGCTGTTCCTTCTCCACGTGGCAGCCGACGGCATCGCAGTAAAAGCGCGTCATCGCAGCCATGTCGGTCACGCGCAGCACGACGTGATCGATCGTGCGGATGGTCGGTTTCATGAGCGGGGCACTCCTTCGCGGATGGCGTGCACCGAGTGTAGACCGCGCGGGCGAGGGATGCCGGAACGCGTCACGATCGACGGACGAAAAAAAGCCCGTTCACGCAGAGCGGAACGGGCTTAATCCATATCAGGAGGAGACATGGAGGAGACAGTTCCAACTATACACACGGCGATGGTGCGTTGCAATATTCCGAGTGTAAAAAATGGTCAGGACGGCGATTTGTCGCAGCTGCACTGCAGCAAAATGGTGACGGGATGATGACGAAAGCGGCGCTGAAGCAGCGCTCGCAAGGGGTTTCGTCCGCTTGATCGACTGCGATGCATCCCCGATTTCGGCGGCGCGAATCACAGAGCAAGATTCAGGGCGCGACGGCCCATGCCGATGTCTAGAGTAGGCACCATCTACACTAGAACGTGCGAGGTTCAGATGAAAACCGCCTATCCGACCGACGATGCCCGCTGGGGCGCCGTGACCGCCCGCGATCCGCATGCGGACGGCGCGTTCTTCTATGCCGTGCGCACGACCGGCGTGTTCTGCCGGCCGAGCTGCGCGTCGCGGCTGCCGCGGCGCGAGCACGTGTCCTTCTTTGCCGATCCGGCCGCCGCGCGCGCGGCTGGCTTTCGTCCGTGCAAGCGCTGCCAGCCGGAAGGGCTGCCGCGCGAGCTCGAAATCGTCAATCGTGCATGCGCGGTGCTCGACGCGCATCCGGAGCGGCTCACGCTGCAGCAGCTGAGTGACGCCGTGCACGTGAGCCCGTTCCACCTGCAGCGGCTGTTCAAGCGCGTGGTCGGCGTGTCGCCGCGGCAGTACCAGGCCGCGCAGCGCGGTGCCGCGCTGCGCGAGGCGCTGCAAAGCGGGCAGCCGGTCACGCAGGCGGCCGTGGACGCGGGCTTCAATTCGCCGTCGCGGCTCTACGCATCGGTGCCGCGCGAACTGGGGATGGCGCCGTCCGCGTTCCGTCGCCAGGGCGCCGGCCTGCGGATCGATTTTGCGACCGCGTCGACATCGCTCGGCACGGTGCTCGTCGCCGCGACCGAACAGGGCATCTGCCGGATCGCGTTCGGCGACGAACCTGCATCGCTCGTCGGCGAACTGAAGGACGCGTTCGCGCGCGCCGAGCTGGTCGAAGCGTCGTCGCGGCTCGCGCCGTTCATCGCGCAGATCCGCGCATACCTGGACGGCACGCGGCACGCGTTCGACCTGCCGCTCGACATCGCGCCGACCGCGTTCCAGCAGCGCGTCTGGGAAGCGCTGACGCACATCCCGTACGGCGAGACGCGCAGCTACTCGGAGATCGCCGAGGCGCTCGGCTCGCCGCGTGCGGTGCGCGCCGTCGCATCGGCCTGCGCGTCGAACCCGGTGGCGCTCGCGATTCCGTGCCACCGTGTCGTGCAGAAGGGCGGCGCGCTGGCAGGATATCGCTGGGGTGTGCGCCGCAAGGCGACGCTGCTCGCGTCCGAGGCGCGCCAGGTGCACGACGATGAAACCGAAGCCGTTGCGGAGGGTGACGAAGTTTGAGCATCGAAACAGACACGATTACGTTGATCGCGGACGGCGGCCAGGTGCCGCCGTCCGCGCAGATGGCGCTGCGCTTCAAGGCGCCGTACGACTGGGCGCGCGTGCTGCGCTTCTTCAGCGGCCGCGCGATTCCGGGTGTCGAGCAGGTCGTCGACGGCGTGTATCGCCGCATCGTCGACCTGCACGGCGACGCGGGCCGGCTCACCGTCACGAAGCATCCGCGTCGGCACTGCCTGATCGCGACGGTCGAAGGGGCGGCCGCGCGCCATGTCGACGATGCGTTCGCGCGCCGCGTCGCGTCGATGTTCGACCTCGGCGCCGATCCGGCCGCGATCGGCGGCGGGCTCGTGCGCGATCCGTGGTTCGCGCCGCTCGTGCAAGCGGCACCGGGGCTGCGCGTGCCGGGCGCCTGGTCGGGGTTCGAGCTCGCGGTGCGCGCGATCGTCGGCCAGCAGGTGAGCGTGAAGGCGGCGACGACGATCGTCGGGCGGCTCGTCCAGCGGGCCGGCGAGCGGGTCGTGGACCACGACGGCATGCCGGTGCCGGACGGCGCGCCCGCCTGGCGTTTCCCGACGCCGGACGCGCTCGCCGCATGCGATCTGGAGAAGATCGGGATGCCCGGCAAGCGGGCCGCGGCGCTGACGGGCATGGCGCGTGCGGTGGCGGCCGGCCACGTGCCGCTCGATCCCGCACAGGCCGACCTCGGAACGCTGCGCCGCGCGTGGCTCGATCTGCCCGGCATCGGCCCGTGGACCGTCGAATACATCGCGATGCGTGCGTGGCGCGACCCCGACGCGTGGCCGGCGTCCGATCTCGTGCTGATGCAGTCGATTACCGCGCGCGATCCGTCGCTCGACCGGCTCGCGAGCCAGAAGCGCCGCACCGAAGGCTGGCGGCCGTGGCGCGCGTATGCGGCGCTTCATCTGTGGAACGACGTGGCGGACCGGGCCGGCGGCGCGCGCGGCGGATGACGGTCGCCGCGGCCGGCCGGGGGCGGCCCGCCGAGGTGGAGGGGCGACCTGCGGAGAGCGCGGGCGTTGCCGCGATCGGTCGGTCGTCCTCCTCATGGTTGCGACGCTTGATGGCGATCGAACGAATCCGGCGTCTGTCGCCCTCGACGCATGGTCGACTCGACCGCGGCGGTGTTGCATCGCGGATTCGGCAGCGCGGGTTGCACCGATCGGCGCTTCGCGTACCGTTCACGATCCTTCCGACGAATGTCGCGTGATCACGGCGTCCGGCGGGGCCGACGACGGTCGGCTGCGCACGCGGCGATCGTCGCCATCGGCTCGCCGGGCGGCCCGCTGCGGCCCGCGCGCATTGCCCGGAGCGACCTCAAGCACGTGTCCCGGCGAGATGTTAAAGTGCCCGCTACCAACGAAGCGACCAAATAATCCAGCCGGCCGCGCGCGGCGTTCTGCGCGCGGCCGTCACGCACTTGCGTCTCCATGTCGAACACCATGACTCACCGCCAGTCCGAACTGCTGCTGAATCGTCTCGAAGCGTTGAGCTCGGGCCCGACGCGGCAGCGTCTGCCCGACGGCCTGCGCGGCATCGAAAAGGAAAGCCTGCGCGTGACGCGCGACGGGATGATTGCGTTCACGCCGCATCCGCGCGCGCTCGGTTCGGCCCTCACGCACCCGTCATTGACGACCGACTATTCCGAAGCGCTGATCGAACTGATCACGCCGGCGGAAGCCGACGCGTCGATCACGCTCGAACGTCTCGACGATCTGCACCGCTACGTGTATGCGTCGCTCGGCGACGAGATGCTGTGGAACGGCTCGATGCCGGGCCTGCTGCCGGCCGACGACGACATCCCGATCGCCGACTACGGCACGTCGAACATCGGCCGCCTGAAGACGGTGTATCGCCGCGGCCTCGCGTATCGCTACGGCCGCACGATGCAGTGCATCGCCGGCATCCACTACAACTACTCGCTGCACGAGGAAGTGTGGCGGCGCCTGCATGCGGACGAAGGCTCGACGGCGACGCTCGTCGACTACCAGTCGGAGCGCTATCTCGCGCAGATCCGCAACTTCCGCCGTCGCAGCTGGCTGCTGATGTACCTGTTCGGCGCATCGCCCGCGCTCGACGCGAAATTCCTGCGCGGCAAGCCGCACAAGCTCGACGCGTTCGACGCCGACACGCTGTACCGGCCGTATGCGACGAGCCTGCGGATGAGCGACCTCGGTTACTCGAACACGACCGCGCAGGCCGCGCTGCACGTCGACTACAACACGCTGCCCGGCTACCTCGACGCGCTGTCGACGGCCGTGAGCGAGCCGTATCCGCCGTACGAGGCGATCGGCACGCATCGCGACGGCGAGTGGATCCAGATCAACACGAACGTGCTGCAGATCGAGAACGAGTTCTACTCGACGATCCGGCCGAAGCGCGTCACGTATTCGGGCGAGCGTCCGCTGCATGCGCTCGCGTCGCGCGGCGTGCAGTACATCGAAGTGCGCTGCCTCGACATCGATCCGTTCGAGCCGACCGGCATCGCGCTCGACACCGCCCGCTTCATCGACGCGTTCCTGCTCGCGTGCGCGCTCGACGAGAGCCCCGCGCTCGACTGCGATGCGTACAAGGAAGCGAACGCGAACTTCGGCAGCGTGACGATGGACGGACGCAAGCCGGGGCTCACGCTGACGCGCGACGGCCAGCCGGTCACGCTGCAGGCATGGGCGGACGACCTGATGACCGATATCGAAACCGTCGGGCGCCGTCTCGACGAGATCCGCGGCGGCGACGAGCATGCGCGTGCGATCGCCGCGCAGCGCGAGAAGCTCGCCGATCCGGAGCGCACGCCGTCGGCGCGCGTGCTGCGCGAGATGCGCGAGAACGGGCAGTCGTTCCTCGCGTTCGCACTCGCGCACAGCGCAGCGCATGCTGCGCACTTCCGTGCGAACCCGCCGTCGGCGGAGACGATGCGCACCGAGCAGGCGCTCGCGGCGAAGTCGCTGGCCGAGCAGGCCGAGCTGGAAGCGAAGGAGGCCGGATCATTCGACGCGTTCGTCGCGGCCTATCGTGCATACACGCTGAACCGCTTCAGCGTTTGACGGCAGCAGCCCGCCGCGCGGCGGGCAGGCTGCGGGCCGGGTGGCCGCGCATTCACGCGCCCGGCCCGGTTTCATTCGCGTCAGTGATGCGCGTACGTGTCGCGATCGACCACGTGCGGCAGCGCCGGCTTCCCCGATTCCACGTTCGCATGGCCGTCGCTGCCGTAGCCGGCCGCGTCGCCGCGCGCCTGCGCGGCGCGCTGCATGATCTCCTGCATGTTCTGCGGAAAGTCGGGACTGCTGGCGAGACTCGTCCGGTAGCCGGCTGCCTGCAGTTCCGCGAGTTCCTGGCGAACCTGCGCACGCGTCAGCGCCGACGCGGCCTGGGCCTGGACGGCGACAGCCGAGCCGATCAGCAGTAACGCGCAGGCCGCAAGTTTCATGGTTTTCATCGGGTTTGCTCCGTGAGGTCTCCGCAGCCGCGCCGTCTTCGGCGCGGGCGGAATCGATGCAGCCAGTCTAGGCTTCGGACATCAAACGAAACACCCCGCCCGCCGTCAGTCACCTTTGTCGGCTGAGCAACATTGCGCCGGCGGCTTGCCGGCGCGCGCGTCAGCGGGCCGCCAGCCGCCGTTCGGTGTGCGGCGGATGCCGTGTATCGGCACCGCATGGATCGGGCATGCCCTCCTTGTGCAAGCGCGATGCGCCTCCTAACCTCTTTTAAGCGACCGATCGGTCGGCGCACGGCGGCATGGTTGCATGCGCAAGCGTCGGACGATCGTTGCGGCCGTGAACGCACGTTTGGTACTGGATCGGAGACACGAGACACGATGAATCCCACCGCAGCCCTGCCGCCCGGCATCCTGTTCGCGCAGCCGTTGACGCCCGTCGCCAACTCGCTGTTCCTGTCGTTCCTCGTCGCCGTGATCCCGATCGCGGTCGCGCTGATCGCGCTCGGCGTGCTGCGCCGGCCGGCCTGGCAGGCGTCGCTGGCCGGGCTCGTCACCGGCCTCGCGGTCGCGATCGGCGCCTGGGGCATGCCGGCCGGTCTCGCGTTCAACGCGGTCGGCGCCGGCATGGCGCTCGCGGTCGTGCCGGTGATGTGGATCGTGTTCAACGCCCTGCTGCTGTACAACATCGCGGTGAAGTCGGGCCGCTTCGACCAGTTCCGGCAGTGGATGCTCGACAACCTGCCCGACGACCGCCGCCTCGTGCTGCTCGTCGTCGCGTTCTCGTTCGGCTGCCTGCTCGAAGGGATCTCCGGGTTCGGCACGCCGGTCGCGATCACCAGCGCGCTCTTGATCGCGCTCGGCTTCCCCGCGCTCGAAGCGCTCACCTACACGCTGCTGTTCAACACGGCGCCGGTCGCGTTCGGCGCGCTCGGCGTGCCGATCACCGTGCTCGGCGCGGTCACGTCGCTGCCGCCCGCGACGCTCGGCGCGATGGTCGGCCGGCAACTGCCGTTCTTCGCGCTGCTGCTGCCGTTCTACGTGGTCGGCGCGTACGGCGGCCTGCGCTCGATCGCGAAGCTGTGGCCCGCGCTGCTCGTGTCAGGCGGCAGCTTCGCGATCGCGCAGTTCGTCACGTCGAACTTCCTCGGCTACCAGCTCACCGACGTGCTGTCGTCGCTCACGTCGCTGATCGTCACGATCGGCTTCCTGCAGGCGTGGAAGCCGCAGCCCGATCCGCAATACGCGCTCGCGCGCAGCGCGCCCGCCACGGCCGGCGCCGCGCGCACGGGCTTCGGCGGGTGGCTGCCGTGGATCGTCGTGTCGGTGGTCGTGATCGTCTGGGTGCACGCGAACGTCGCGGCGATCGGCGACGTGAAGATCAAGTGGCCGGGCCTGCACAACACGGTGTTCGTGACGCTGTACCACAAGCCGTATGCGGCGATCTGGGATTTCCAGCCGCTCGGCACCGGCACCGCGATCCTGCTCTCCGCGATCATCACGGCGGCGCTGACGCGCACCGGCGTCGGCGCGTTCCTCGAATGCGTGGTCAAGACGTGGCGGCAGACCTGGATCGCGATCATCACGGTGATGATGATCGTCGGGCTCGCGTACCTGCTGAACTACTCGGGCATCAGCTACACGCTCGGCACCGGCGTCGCGTCGACCGGCGCGCTGTTCCCGCTCGTGTCGGCGTCGCTCGGCTGGATCGCGGTGTTCCTGTCCGGCAGCGACACGTCCGGCAATGCGCTGTTCGGCAACCTGCAGGTCGTCGCCGCCAGGCAGCTCGGCCTCGATCCGGTGTTGATGGCCGCGACCAATTCGTCGGGCGGCGTGATGGGCAAGATGATCTCGCCGCAGAACATCGCGACGGGCGTGTCGACGACCGACCTGAAGGGGCAGGAAGGCGTCGTGTTCGCGCGCACCTTCTGGCACAGCGTGATCCTCACGCTGCTGCTCGGCGTGCTCGTGTTCCTGCAGCAGCACGTGTTGACGTGGATGATCCCCGCGCTGCCGAAGTAATGCACGGCGGCAAGCAACAACGAAGGCACGAGGAAAACCACGAGGGAAGGCGCGGGAAAAGCGCCGGAAGGTGCAGGGAAATGCGACGGGAAATGCGCGAAACCGGTGGACGCGCGGCGGTTCAGCGGGCGTTCACTTGCCGCGTCGTGTCGTGTGTGTCGTGCGTGACCGGCCGCGCCGGCAGGATGCACGCGAGGAACGCATCGATCGCGGGGCTCTGGCGGCGCGCCTTCAGGTAATACACGTATTCGTCGATCGTCGTGTCGACGCCGCGCAGCGCCACGATGCGCAGGTCCGGATGGCGCTCGGCCTCGCCGCGCGGAAACAGGCTGGCGCCCACGCCGTGCAGGATCGCCTCGCGGATCGCTTCGCGGCTGCCGATCTCGGCCACCGACGCGGCCGCGACGCCAGCGCCCGCGAGGATCGTCTCCGTGCAGCGGCGCGTGACCGACCCTTCCTCGCGGATCAGCAGCCGCACGTCGGCGAGCTGCGCGGCGTCGATCGCGTCGAAGCGCGCGAGCGGGTGGTCGCGATGCACGACGAGCACGAGCGGATCGGTGGAGATCACCTTGCGTTCGAGGCCGTCCGCGTCATTGCGCTGCGACGACACCGCGAGGTCGATGCGGAATTCGTGCAGCGCCTGCAGGATTTCCTCGGAATTGCCGATCCGGCACGTGAGCGCGATCGACGGATGCGCGTGCGAGAAGCGGCCGACTGCGTCCATGATGTAGTACGGCCCCGTCGCGCCGATCCGCAGATGCCCTTCGAACAGGCCGCCGACATTGCGCAGCATGATGTCGGCCTGCGCCTCGAGCGCGATCATCTTCTCGACGAGCGGCAGCAGCTCGATGCCGGTCTCGGTGACCTCGAGCTTGCGGCCGCTGCGGTAGAACAGCTCGACGCCGTACAGCTGCTCGACCTGCTTGATCTGCGCGGCGATCGTCGGCTGGCTCACGCCCAGGTGGCGCGCGGCGCGCGTGATGCTGCCCTGCCGGACGGTCGCGTGGAACGCCTTCAGCTGATCGAACACGACTCGGCTTCTCCCCCGTCTTCATCGCGCGTCAGCGTAGCGTACGCATGTGTCGGCCGGATGAAAGGCGCATCGTGCGCCGCTTCGAAAAAAAGCTGGGGGTGACCGCAAGAAACCTGCTGGAACCGGTCACGGCCGGGACATGCCGGTGCGGAGTAATAGCGGCAACGCACCGACCGCCGGCCTCGCTCGACCGGCGCCACCCTTACCGACCCACAGGATCCTCTTCATGTCCGCCACCAATCGACGCGATTTCCTGCGCCTTGCCGCCCAGTCGGCCGGCGCGATGGCCGCCTACGCCGGCTTCCCGCCGGCGATCCGCAACGCGCTGGCGATACCGGCCGCCTATCGCACCGGCACGATCCGCGACGTCGAACACGTCGTGATCTTCATGCAGGAAAACCGCTCGTTCGACCACTACTTCGGCGGGCTGCGCGGCGTGCGCGGCTTCAACGACCCGCGCCCCCACCTGCTGCCGAGCGGCGCGCCGGTGTGGCAGCAGCCGCCCGCGTCGGTGTTCACGAAGAACTACCATTCGCGCGGGCTCGATCCGTCCGCGCCGTACGTGCTGCCGTTCTATCTCGACCCGAAGCAGACGACCGAATTCCAGCCGGGCACCAACCATGGCTGGAGCAGCGGCCACCTCGCATGGAACAACGGCCAGTGGGACCAGTGGGTGAACCAGAAGCAGGACGTGCTGACGATGGGTTACCTGAAGCGCCAGGACCTCACGTACCACTACGCACTCGCCGACGCGTTCACGATCTGCGATTCGTATTTCTGCTCCGCGCACGCCGATACGGCGCCGAACCGCATCTACCTGTGGACCGGCACGGTCGACTCGCGCAACGTCTACGGCACGCAGCCGAACGGTCCCGGCATCGGCGAGCGCAATGACGTGAACGGCTACACGTGGACGACCTACGCGGAACGCCTCGAGAACGCGAAGATCAGCTGGAAGGTGTACCAGGGCGGCACGGGCATCCCGGGCGACCCGACCGACAACTACACCGACAACTCGCTGATGTTCTTCAAGCGCTTCCAGGTGAAGGAAGGCGCGAGCGGCCCGCTGGTCGACAAGGGCGCATCCAACCACACGCTCGCGGAGCTGAAGGCCGACGTGCAGGCGAACCGGTTGCCGCAGGTATCGTGGATCGTGTCGCCGTACAAGTACAGCGAGCACCCGCAGGCGTCGCCGACCGACGGCGCGTTCTACATCAATATGGTGCTCGAGGCGCTGACGTCGAACCCGGAGGTGTGGGCGAAGACGGTGTTCATCCTCAACTACGACGAGAACGACGGGCTGTTCGACCACGTCGTGCCGCCGGTGCCGCCGGTCGCGAGCGGCGTGGGCGGCCAGGGCATCGTGTCGTCGAACCTGCTGTCGAACCTCGGCGACGAACTGCTCGACCTGAACAAGTACCCGGGCGAGATGGGCCCGCTGGTGCCGGGCGCGGATCCGGGCGGGATCCAGCCGATCGGCCTCGGGCCGCGCGTGCCGCTGATCGTCATCTCGCCGTGGACGAAGGGCGGCTGGGTCTGCTCGGAGACGTTCGACCACACGTCGGTGCTGCGCTTCCTCGAAGCCCGCTTCGGCGTGCAGGAACCGAACATCAGCGCGTGGCGCCGGTCGATCTGCGGCGACCTCACGTCGGCGTTCGATTTCTCCGCGCGCCCCGATACGCGCACGGTGAGCTTCACGGTGCCGCAGCACATCGCCACCGCGGGCCAGGCGTACCAGGTGCCCGCGCAGCAGTCGATGCCGGCGCAGGAGCCCGGCACGCGCCCGGCGCGCGCGCTGCCGTACGAGTTGTTCGTGCATGCCCGCGTGAACGGCCGCGACGACAGCGTGTCGCTCGATTTCGCGAACTCGGGTGACGCGGGCGCCGCGTTCTACGTGTACGACCGTCGCAATCCGGCGACGCCGCCGCGCCGCTACGCGGTGTCCTCGCACGACCGCTTCGCCGATACCTGGAGCACGTCGGCCGCGCGCGGCGACTACCATCTCGCCGCCTATGGCCCGAACGGCTATCTGTGCGAATTCCAGGGCAACACGCGGCTCGCCACGGACGGCCGCCACGCGAACCCGGAAGCGAAGATCGGCTACGACGTGCGCAACCGCCACGTGTACCTGCAGCTGCGCAACAGCGGCCGCGCGGCGTGCCGTGTCGTGGTCGACAACGCGTACAGCCATGCGCATGCGCGCACCTACACGCTGGAGCCGGGCGAGCGCGTCGAGGATCACTTCGAGCTGTCGTCGAGTCACGGCTGGTACGATCTGACGATTACCGCGACGACGCTGCGCGGCGGCGACGACAAGGTCGTGCGCCGCTTCGCGGGCCACGTCGAGACGGGGCGGCCGAGCCAGAGCGATCCGGGGCCGGTGAAGCAGACGGCCTGACGGCAGGCCCCGCGCCGCGCGGTCCGGCATGTTCGTGCCGGCCGCGCGATTGATTTTTGGAAACTGAAAACTGTTGACAATGTGTCGGGCCGAGGGTATACAAGGATCATTCGCCGATATGGCGCCCTCGTTTTCACCCGCAGCCGCGCTGCCTGCCCGACCATGACTGCCCCGAACGCGCTCAACGCCATCGAACTCCTGCAAAGCCAGTCGCTCGCGATGATTGTCCAGGACATGCTCGAGCGCTCGATCGTGTCCGGCGAATATGCGCCGGGCGAGAAACTCAATGAAGTCGATATCGCGACGAAGCTGAACGTGTCGCGCGGCCCCGTGCGTGAAGCATTCCGCGCGCTCGAGCAGGCCGGACTGCTGCGCAACGAGAAGAACCGCGGCGTGACGGTGCGCGTCGTGCCGCTGCGCGAGGCCGAGGAAATCTACGAAGTGCGCGCGATGCTCGACGAGTCGGTCGCGCGCGCGCTCGCGAAGCGCATTTCGCCCGACACGCTGAAGGTGCTGAAGGGCATCATCCAGTCGATGAAGGGTGCCGCGAAGACGCATGACGTCACACGCTACACCGAGCTGAACGTGCAGTTCCACGACGCGATGGTGGTCGGCGTCGGCAATACGCACCTCACCGATACCTATCGCCGGCTCGTGCGCCAGCTCGGGCTGCTCCGCCAGGCCGCGATCGAGGCCGAGGAGGATGCGATCGCGGTGTCGGCGGCCGAGCACGACAAGATCGTGCAGGCGCTCGCGAGCGGCGACGCGGAGAAGGCCGTCGCGCTCGTGCGCGAGCACGTCGCGCATGGCCTCGCACGGATGCGCCGCACCCACGAGCAGGGGCTGCCGGGCACGGGCAAGGCGGCGCGCGAGAAAGCCGAGCGCGTGTAACGCGGCTGCACCGGCCCGCCGCAACGCAAAAGGGACGCTTCGCAGCGTCCCTTTTGCGTTGCGCGTCACGTCATCGCATCAGCGCCTCGTCGTCTACGCCTCGTCACGCCTTGTCGGCCTTGCCCGCCGCGCTCGCGAATTTCGCGAGCCACGTATCGACGAGCGCCGGCCGCCGGCTTTCGTCTTCCGCGCGCTCCTTGCGGCGGATCGCGTTGCGCACGACGTGCGCGCCGACATAGCGGATCGGCTCCGGCGGGAAATGGCCGAGCGGGCCGCGCACGATCGGGCTGCGCGTCCACGCGTTGTCGAGGCCGAGCACCAGCGACGACAGGATCTGCCCGCCCATGTAGGTCGGTCCGACGCCATTGCCCGAATAGCCGAAGCCATAGAACACGTTCGGCGCGTCGTCGAGCCGGCCGAAGAACGGGAAGCCCGTCACCGAGCGGTCCGACGGGCCGTTCCAGCTGGCGGTGACCGGCACGCCGGCGAGCGACGGGAAGAACGCGCGCAGGCTCTGCGTGAGCTGCGCCTCGTAAGGCGAGCGCCGGTCGAACACGGGCGCGATGCGGCTGCGCCACGAGAACGTGTTGCCGCCCTTGCCGAGCATCAGCCGGCCGTCGGCGGTCGTGCGGTAGTAGTACACGAAGATCCGCGAATCGAGCACCGATACGCCGTCCACGAGCCCGGTCTTCTCGAGCAGCTCCGGGCATTTCTCGGTAATGACCATGTCGCTCGACACGACCGCGATCGTGCGTTCGAACTGCGGGAAACGGCTCGCCATCCACGCGTTGATCGCGAAGACGAGCTTGCCCGCGCGCACGCTGCCGGACGGCGTGCGCACGACGGCCGGCTGCCCCGGCGTGAAGTCGACGAGCGGCGTGCGCTCGTAGATCCGGATTCCCATGTTGAGCGCGACGCGGCGCAGCCCGCGCACGAGCTTGCCGGGATGCACGGTCGCGGCGATCGGCGAGTACACACCGTCGAGATTGCGTGCGGAGCCCGAGCGGCGTGCGACTTCGGCGGACGGCAGCGGCTCGTAGCTGTGGATGCCGCACGCGGCGAGCGCGTCGAGCACCGGCGCGAGCGTGCCGACCTGCGCGCGCGACGTTGCCGTGTACAGCGTGCCGTCGAGCCGCAGCTCGGCATCGATGCGATGCGCACGGCAGAAGTCGGCGATGTGCTGGACGGCGGCCTCCGACGCCTTCACGAGCCGGATCGCCTCCGCTTCGCCGAACAGGCGGCGCAGCGTCAGGAATTTCGCGGACCACGTGAGCAGGCACCCGCCATTGCGCCCGCTCGCGCCGGCGCCGCACAGGTCGGCCTCGAGTATCGCGATGTCGAGTGCCGGGTTCTGCTGCTTCGCCTGGATCGCGGTCCAGAGCCCCGTGAAGCCGCCGCCGACGATACAGACATCGGCCTGCGTCGCGCCCTGTAGCGCGGGGGCGAGATCGCCGTCGTTGAACAGGGCTTGTTCGATCCAGAAGGGTCGCATCGGATGTCGTGCCAGTAAGGGTCGGGTTGCCGTGCCGCGCACGGCGGGAAAGGAAAACGAAACCGCCGCACGGCGTCCGGCCGCGCGCCGCGGTGCGGCCGGGTGCATCGCGTCACGCCGCCGCTTCGGCGGACACGCGGCGCACGCCCATCGCCTTCAGCGTGTCGGCGATCGCCGCGACCGCGCCCGGAATGCCCGCTTCGCCGAAGTGGCCGATGCAGCCGACGCGGAACGTGTCGACTTCGGTCAGCTTGCCCGGATACAGAATGTAGCCGCGCTTTTTGACCTCCTGATAAAACCGCTTGAAGTCGTAGTTCGGGTCGTCCGGTGCGTGGATCGCGCACCCAGCGGATCTCGATGTCGGGGTTCGCCTTCTCGAACGCGTCCTTGCAGGGCTTCATCGCCTCGTGTTCCAGCGCGGTGTAGAGGAGGAGCGACGTCTTCGCGTGTGCCGCCTGCGCGGCACCGAGCGCCACCGCCGCGACACGGGCCGCGCCCGCTGCCCATGCATTGAAACCCTTGTGTACCGGCACCTCGTTCACCTTCAGACCCCTTGACTGCGGCACGCGGCGGATGAGTGGAGACCAGCCCTCTTCGTGTTGCCTCGTGCTTCCGTCTTTTGCTTTCTGTTCTCTGCATGTTGTTGACAATCTACAAATCATCAATTTTAATGTCAAGCATGGAAAACACCTCCTCGGCGCGGCGCGGGCGCCGACAGCTCAACCCCCTTCGAACCGAAAGGACTGAACGTCATGACTGAAACGCCTGTATCCGTGGAAGTGAACGGCCGCCGCTACAACTGGATGAGCCGCCCCGTGGTGGTGGTCTGCGTCGACGGCTGCGCCTATGAATATCTCGAGATGGCGGCCGAGGCCGGCGTCGCGCCGTTCCTGCGCACGCTGCTGAAGCCGGGCATGGCGCTCAAGGGCGAGTGCGTGGTGCCGAGCTTCACGAACCCGAACAACCTGTCGATTGTTACCGGCGTGCCGCCGGCGATCCACGGGATAAGCGGCAACTACTTCTACGATCGCGACACCGGCGCCGAGGTGCTGATGAACGATCCGAAGTACCTCGTCGCGCCCACCGTGCTCGCGACCTTCGCCGAACAGGGCGCGCGCGTCGCGGTCGTCACCGCGAAGGACAAGCTGCGCCGCCTGCTCGGCAAGGGGCTCAAGGGCATCTGCTTCTCGTCGGAAAAGGCCGACGAGGCAAGCGTCGAGGAAAACGGCATCGACAACGTGCTCGAGCTGGTCGGCAAGCCGGTGCCGAGCGTGTACAGCGCGGACCTGTCGGAATTCGTGTTCGCGGCCGGCGTGCGCCTGCTCGAGACGCGCCCGATCGACCTGATGTACCTGTCGACGACCGACTACGTGCAGCACAAGTGCGCGCCCGGCACCGACGGCGCCAACGCGTTCTACCAGATGATGGACACGTACCTGAAGCGGCTCGACGAGCTCGGCGCGATCGTCGCGATCACGGCCGACCACGGGATGAACGCGAAGCACGACGGCGAGACCGGCGAGCCGAACGTGATCTACCTGCAGGAGCTGTTCGACGGGTGGCTCGGCCAGGATGCTGCGCGCGTGATCCTGCCGATCACCGATCCGTACGTCGTGCACCACGGCGCACTCGGCTCGTTCGCGACCGTCTACGTGCCGGATTCCGCCGATGCCGACGCGCTGCGCGCGCGGCTCGCCGCGGTGGACGGCATCGAGGTCGTGCTGACCGGCGCCGAAGGCTGCGCGCGCTTCGAGCTGCCGCCCGACCGGATGGGCGACCTGATCGTGATCTCGAAGCAGGACGTCGTGCTCGGCACGCGCCGCATCAGGCACGACCTGTCGGGCCTCGACGTGCCGCTGCGCTCGCACGGCGGGATCTCCGAACAGATCGTGCCGCTGATCTTCAGCAAGCCGGTCGCGACCGACGTCACGGGTCGCACGCGGCTGCGCAACTTCGACATCATCGACATCGCGCTCAACCATCTGCAGTGACGCGGACGTATCCGCCAGGGAGACACTCATGAACGCCATTGCAGCCTCGACGGAGGTCCGCGCGCTTCATCGCGAAGCACTACGAATCGATGGTGAAAGGATTGATCGCGATGCGGTGATCGAGGTGCGCAACCCGTACGACGGCTCGCTCGTCGGCACCGTGCCGAAGGCGACGCTCGACGACGTGCGGCGCGCCTTCGCGGCCGCGCGCGCATACCGGCCGTCGCTCACGCGCCACGAGCGCGCGGCGATCCTGCGCCGCGCGGCCGACATCGTGCGTGCGCGCACCGCCGGGATCGCGGCGCTGATCACGGCCGAAGCCGGGTTGTGCCTCAAGGATTCGACGTATGAAGCCGGACGCGTGGCCGACGTGCTCACGTTCGGCGCGGGCGAAGTGCTGAAGGACGACGGGCAGATCTTCTCGTGCGATCTGACGCCGCACGGCAAGAAGCGCCGCGTATACACGCAGCGCGAACCGCTGCTCGGCGTGATTTCCGCGATCACGCCGTTCAACCATCCGATGAACCAGGTCGCGCACAAGGTCGTGCCGTCGATCGCGACCAACAACCGGATCGTCGTGAAGCCGTCGGAGAAGGTGCCGCTGTCATGCTACCTGTTCGCGGACATCCTGTATGAAGCCGGCCTGCCGCCGCAGATGCTGCAGGTGATTACCGGCGACCCGAAGGAGATCGCGGACGAGCTGATCACGAACCCGGCGATCGACCTGATCACGTTCACCGGCGGCGTGTCGATCGGCAAGTCGATCGCGTCGCGGATGGGCTACCGGCGCGCGGTGCTCGAGCTCGGCGGCAACGATCCGATCATCGTGATGGAAGACGCCGATCTCGACGAGGCGAGCACGCTCGCCGTATCGGGCTCGTACAAGAACTCCGGGCAGCGCTGCACGGCGATCAAGCGGATGCTCGTGCACGAGGCGGTGGCCGATCGCTTCACCGAGCTGGTCGTCGAGAAAACCCGCGCGTGGGCGTACGGGAATCCGGCCGATCCGTCGGTCGACATGGGCACGGTGATCGACGAGGCGGCCGCGAAGTTCTGCGAGCAGCAGGTCAACGATGCGATTGCGCGCGGTGCGCGCCTGCTGGTCGGCAACGTGCGTGACGGTGCGCTGTATTCGCCGACGGTCGTCGATCGCGTGACCCCCGACATGCCGCTCGTGAAATACGAGACGTTCGGGCCCGTGTCGCCGATCATGCGCTTTCGCGACATCGACGAGGCGATCCGGATGTCGAACAGCACCGACTATGCGCTGTCGTCGTCGGTTTGCACGAACCGTTTCGACAACATCACGCGCTTCATCACGGAGCTCGAGGTCGGCAGCGTGAACGTGCGCGAGGTGCCGGGCTACCGGCTCGAACTGACGCCGTTCGGCGGCGTGAAGGATTCGGGCCTCGGCTACAAGGAAGGCGTGCAGGAAGCGATGAAGAGCTTCACGAACACGAAGACCTATTCGCTGCCGTGGTAAGCGGTGCGTGATGCGGACGCGCCGGCTCGAAGGCCGGCGCGCGGAATGTCCCCCGGCGGGATGCGGCCGCGACGGCCGCCAGGCGACGGTCAGTCGTCGTCGTCGCGGTGATGTCGCCAGCCGCGATGCCAGCCGTTGTCGTGCCGATAGTGGCGGTAGCGATATTCGCCGTAGTACGGGCCGTAATAGACGGGTGCCGGCTCGTACACGACGGGCGGCGGCGGGTAGTAGACAGGCGGTGGCGCCTCGATCACCGGCCCCGGCACGCCGAAGTACACGCCGATGTCGGCGCGCGCGAACGCGCTTGCCGACAGGCAGGCGGTCGCGATGCCGAGGGCACAGGACAACAGGATGCGTTTCATTTGCCGTTCACTCCGTTCGTGGGGGGCAAGGCCCGCGAGCAATAGGTTCACCTGTCTTCATGGTACGTAGCGCATGCCGAATGGGTGATACCGCGGTGTCGCTTCTGTAACCGCCGGTAACGAATCGTCGGGCGATCGCCGCGCTGCATCGCGACGGATTTCATCTGCGGGATGAGCGTGGCTGGCCGGCGCGTTATTCGACGCGCTCATATCGTTAGCGGATTTGCGTTTTTGCCGGGCATCGGCGCGTCGGTAGAATTCGCGGACCGCTCGCGCGGCCGCTCGGGCCGGCGGGTTCACTCCCTTCCATCGTTCGGGGTCCGCACTATGAAATTCCTTCGCTCCATCCTGGTCGTCGCATTGCTGCAGGCCACTGCCGTCACGAGCGCGCTGGCCGCCGACGACCTGTCGCGGATCAAGTCGGCCGGCGTGTTCCGGGTCGGCACCGAAGGTACGTATGCGCCGTTCACGTATCACGACACGACGGGCAAGCTGACCGGCTTCGACGTCGACATCGCGACCGCGATCGCGCAGCGGCTCGGCGTGAAGGCGGAGTTCGTCGAAGGCAAGTGGGACGGGCTGATCGCGGGCCTCGACGTGAACCGCTACGACGCGGTCGTCAACGAAGTGTCGATCACCGACGCGCGCAAGGCGAAGTACGATTTCTCGACGCCGTACATCACGTCGCACGCGGTGCTGATCGTGCGCGCGGACAACACGTCGATCCGCTCGTTCGACGACCTGAAGGGCAAGAAATCCGCGAACACGCTGACGAGCAATTTCGGCAAGCTCGCGGCCGCGCACGGCGCGGACGTGGTGCCCGTGCAGGGTTTCAACGAATCGATCGACCTGCTGAGCTCGGGGCGCGTCGACGCGACGATCAACGATTCGCTGTCGTACCTCGACTTCCGCAAGCACAAGCCCGACGCGAAACTGAAGATCGCGGCGACCGACACGACGGGTGCCGGTGATGCATCGGGTGTGCTGCTGCGCAAGGGCAGCCCCGCGCTGGTCGCCGCGATCGACAAGGCGCTCGCGGACATCAAGGCCGACGGCACGTACGCGAGGATCTCGCAGAAGTACTTCGGCCGCGACGTGTCGCATCCGTGACGCGAGGCTGACCGATGCCGCCCTGGCTGCACCTGATGGCGGAATCGCTGCGGCCCCTGCTGGTGGCGGGGCTCGTGTTCACGGTTCCGCTCACGCTCGCGTCGTTCGCGATCGGCCTGCTGCTCGCGTTCGGCGCGGCGCTCGCGCGCCTGTTCGGGCCGCGCTGGGCGCAGGCCGGCGTCCGTTTCTACATCTGGCTGTTTCGCGGCTCGCCGCTGCTCGTGCAGCTGTTCGTGATCTTCTACGGGTTGCCGAACGTCGGCATCGTGCTCGATCCGCTGACCGCCGCCGTGATCGGCTTCTCGCTGAACGTCGGTGCATACAACGCCGAGGTGATCCGCGGCGTGATCGAGTCGATCCCGAAGGGGCAGTGGGAAGCCGCGTACTCGATGGCGATGACGCGCGCGCAGGCGCTGCGCCGCGCGATCCTGCCGCAGGCCGCGCGCGTCGCGCTGCCCGCGCTGTCGAATGCGTTCATCTCGCTCGTGAAGGACACGTCGCTCGCCGCCGTGCTGACCGTGCCCGAGATCTTCCAGGCCGCGCAGCGCATCGCGGCCGTCACCTACGAGCCGCTGATCCTCTATACCGAAGCCGCACTGATCTATCTGCTGTTCAGCTCGGTGCTCTCCTCGCTGCAACGTCGGCTCGAGCTCCGTTTCGGCCGTCATGCGCTGTTCCACGCGGAGTTGCGATGATCCGTCTCGAGCGCATCGACAAGTCGTTCGGCGCGCAGCGCGTGCTGACCGGAATCAACCTCGCATTGCAGCCCGGCAGCGTGACCGCGTTGATCGGGCCGTCCGGCAGCGGCAAGAGCACGCTGCTGCGCTGCGTGAACCTGCTCGAAGTGCCGGAGACGGGCGCGCTTACGGTCGGCGATGCACGCATCGACTTCGCGGCGGGGTATCGGCCGTCGCGAGATCACGTGTTCGCGGTGCGCCGGCAAACCGGCATGGTGTTCCAGAACTTCCAGTTGTTTCCGCACCTGAGCGTCGTGCAGAACGTGATGGAAGGGCTCGTGACCGTGCAGCGCTGGCCGCGCGAGCAGGCGCGCCAGTGGGCGCTCGCGTTGCTCGACAAGGTCGGCATCGCCGAGAAGGCCGACGCATGGCCCGCGACGCTGTCGGGTGGCCAGCAGCAGCGCGTCGCCATCGCACGTGCGCTCGCGCCGTCGCCGCAGGTGCTGCTGTGCGACGAGCCGACGTCGGCGCTCGATCCCGAGCTGTCCGTCGAAGTCGTCGAAGTGCTGCGCCAGCTCGCGCGGGAAGGCACGACGATGCTGATGGCCACGCACGACCTGCGCCTGGCCGCGTCGGTCGCGCACGATGCGGTGTTTCTCGCGGATGGCCGCATCGTCGAGGCCGGCGCATCGCGCGAGCTGTTCGGGCGACCGCGCGACCCGCGCACCACGAAGTTCGTCGCGACGCTCGCGCAGGGCGTGCCGGCCTTCTGACGTGCCAAGCAGTGCCGGAGCGATCAACCTTGGCCGTGCCCGTCGAGCACGGCGGCGACGATCGCTTCCGGCGCATCTTCCTGGACCAGGTGACCCGCGCGCGGCACCCTGATCAGCTTGCCGTTCGCGATGCGATCGGCGAGCGCCTGCCCCTGTTCGAGCGGAATCCACCCGTCGTCCTCGCCCCACACGATGCGCACCGGAAAGTCCGGCGGCGCATAGCGGGCCTCGGCTTCCTCGATGTAGCGCTGGCGCATCTGCGCGATCTGCCGGTAGAACGCGGCCTGACCGGCGGGCGTGAGCCATGGCGAGCGATGGATCGACAGCACGTCGTCGCTCAACGGCTGCGCGACCGCATTGCCGATATAGGCTGATACGAGCGCGTGATGCGCGTAGGCCGGCAATCCGGTGAACGCGGCTTCGTGCTGCGCGACATGCCGCACGAACGGCGAGCCCTGCGGCGCGATCGCGACCGGGTTCACGAGCGTCAGGTCCGAATATGCGATGCCGTCGAGGAAATGCGCGCGCAGCACGGTCGCACCGCCGTAATCGTGCGCAAGCACGCGCGGGCGCGAAAGATTCCATTCGTCGAGCAGCGCGCCGAACAGCACGTTCTGCCGTCCCAGCGATACGTCCGCGTCGGGCATGTCCGACTGGCCGTAGCCGAGCAGGTCGTAGAAGAACACGCGATGGCGCCGCGCAAGCCATGGCGCGATCCGGCGCCACACCTGCGATGAAAACGGCGTGCCGTGCACGAGCACGAGCGGCGGCCCTTCGCCGAGCGTACCCCATGCGATCCCGTGACCTTCGAACATGAAGCGATTGGCGAGATCGAGCATCGGTGCCTCCGTGATAACCTGTTTGGGTTATTAACAGGTTACGCCTGTTCATCCGGATATGAAACCGATAGGTGGAGATAAATGGTTACCCGGCACGAGCCTGCACGACAGGCGCACGCATGGATCGCGGCGGATTTCGTCGGCGGCCACCCGGCGCTCGACTTCCTGAACACGGTGGCCGACACGGGCAAGACGCGCAACGAGGACAAGTTCGTCGACTGGCCGGCCGTGCGTGCGTGGGCCGCGAAGTCGGGGTTGCTGGAGGAGGCCGACCTGACGCGGTTCCTGCGTCATCCCCGGCAGGATGGAGCAGACGAACTCGCCGCGCTGCATGGATTTCGCGAGGATGCGTATGCGGCGCTCGCGTACCTGACGGCCGGCGACGGCGGCAGCGCAGGCGCGCGTGCGGCGGACCGGCTCGCCGTGGCGATTCGCGATGCGATCGGGCGCAGCACGTTCGACGCGGTCGATGGCCGCTTCGCGTGGCGTCCCGATGCGCGCGCCGCGTCCCGCTGGATCGATGCGGCCGCGCTCGGGTTCGAGCATCTGCTGCGCGGCGACGACTTCGCGCGTGTGCGGCAGTGCGGCCGCTGTACGTGGTTCTTCGTCGATCGCGGCCGCGGCGTCGGGCGGCGCTGGTGCGACATGCGCACGTGCGGGAACCGCGCGAAGGTGGAGGCGTTCAGGGAGCGGTGAGGTGGGGGCGCGGTGTTGACGGCCCGGCGCCGCGCGCGTCATTCGGCGATTTCGAGCGGCCGATGCTCCGGCCACAGTGTTCCGGCGACGAACAGTCCGGCGACGAGGAACGGCGTGCCGATCGCGAGCAGGATCGCCGTGAGCGCCCACCGATCCCAGAACCGGTCGACGATCGCGCGCTCGGGTGTGACCGGGTCGTACAGCACGTTGACTATCTCGCCTTCGTACAGCTCGGGATGCGATGACGTCGAGCCTTGCGTGAACGTGACCGGGCGGCCGCTGTCGGTCGTGAACGCGACGCTCACGGAATAGAGTGACGTGCGGGCGCGGGGCGAGTGTCCGGTTTCGGCGATCTCGACGACATGGCCGGTCGAGTGCGCGTATTGGCGGGCGATCTGCCACTGACGCAGCCCGACTGCGCCGGCGCTGGCCAGGAAGCCGGTGCCGATCGCGATCGGAATCAGCACGATCGCGATGTTCCAGCGGCGCCGGACCGTCTTGCGGGCGGCCGGTGCGGCAAGCACGCCGGCTTGCCGGCTGCGGCGCTCGTTCGCGTACAGCAGGCTGCCGATCGCAAGCGACGCGACCGCGAGCAGTGCCGGCACCGCGACGGGAAACCAGCGTTGCGCGAAATCGTCGATCAGCGCGGGACGGTTCGGATGGTCCGGATCGACCAGCACGTCGACGCTTTCGCCGATGTCGTACGCCGGGACCATCGAGGCGGTATTGCCGGCGACTTCGCGGCGCCGGCCGTCGTTCGCGAGATAGGCGACGATCGGGCGGTATGCGCGCATCGCGTCGCTGTCCTGCACGATGCGCACGACCGTGCCCGGCGCGCGAACCAGATGGCCGGCCGTGCGGCTCGCGGTGACGGCGAGCGCGGCTGCGATCACGAGCAGCGCAACGCCGAGCGCGAACGCGACGAGCGTGCCTTTACGCAGCATGAGCGGATCCGCCGCGTGCGTCGTGCGACGGGGCCGGATGCGATCGGGTGCGGGGCGCGACTCGACGTGCGCGCCGATATCGGCGTGACCATGCTCCCTGAATGGTCGCGTCTCGCTCACGTGACTCCATGTTTGACGTCCCATGCTCTCTCAGTGCCGGCGGCGATGCGGCGATCGCCGTGCCGGTCGTGTGATATTTGTCGGACGATTCTAACGGAAAGTATATGGGCGAGGCATGTATGTGATTGCCCGCGGCGATGCGACAGGGGCGGGGCGGCGCCGGAAATGGAAAAAGCCCGGTTAGCTTTCGCTAACCGGGCTTCGGAATTCCTGGTGGGGCGTGAGTGACTCGAACACTCGACCTACGGATTAAGAGTCCGCTGCTCTACCAACTGAGCTAACGCCCCCAACAGAAGAAAGATTATGCATGGGTATTTCGGTCTTGGCAAGACCTTTCTGCAAATTTCCTGAAAATATTTCGTCACGGCAACGGCGTCTGTCGGCGCGGCAACGAGCCATCGCAGTTGGCGTGCTCCCGGTATGATGACGTCCACACCCGTTGCGCGGCGGTCGCGCAACGTTTTCTGGACATTCGAAGATGGACGAAAACGCAGTCCGCGAATTGCTGGATCGCCTGCTGGCCCCGTGGGTCCGCTCGCTCGGTCTGGTCCCCGTATCGATCGGCGACGACAGCGTCACGATGCGCCTGCCGTTTTCCGGCGAATTCCGTCATTCCGGCGGCATCATCTGCGGCCAGGTGTTCACGGCCGCCGCCGACACGGCGATGGTGGTGGCGATCTCGGCCGCGCTCGGCGAGTTCCGGCCGATGACGACCGTGTCGCTGAACACGAACTTCATGCGTCCGGTGCGCAAGGGCGACGTGCTCGTCACCGCGCGCGTGCTGCGGATGGGCCGCAACCTGGTATTCGGCGAAGTCGAGCTGTTCGACGAGGACGGCACGATGGCCGTTCACGCGACGTCGACCTACGCGCTCGTCAGCTGAGCGGCGCGATGTTCGACCAGATCGTCTTCGCGGGCGGCGGCAATCGCTGCTGGTGGCAGGCCGGCTTCTGGGACGTCGCGCAGCCGGCGCTCGGCTTGCGCCCGCGCGTGATCGCCGGCATCTCGGCCGGCGCGGCGACCGCCTGCATGCTGTATACGCGCGACGCCGCCTGGGTGATGCGCTATTACGAGGAAGCGCTGTGCCACAATCGCAAGAACGCGTACTGGGGCAACCTGTTCGGGCGCGAGCCCGTGTTTCCGCATTACCGGATCTACCGTCAGGCGCTGCTCGACATCTACGGCGAGCCGTTCCGGCAGCTCGCCGACGCGCCGGAGATCCGCATCGGCGTATCGCACGTGCCGCGCTGGCTCGGCGCGCGCAGCGCGGTCGCCGCGGGCCTCGTCGCGTACAACATCGAAAAGTACGTGCGCAAGACGCTGCACCCGACGCTCGGGCGCACGCTCGGCTTCCGGCCCGAGTTCGTGCGCGCGCAGGCCTGCACGAGCGTCGACGAACTCGCCGACCTGATCCTGCAGTCGTCGTGCACGCCGCCGTTCACGCCGGTGCTGCGGCGCGGCGGCCGGCCGGTGCTCGACGGCGGGATGGTCGACAACGTGCCGGTCGACGCGCTCGACCCGTCGCCGGGCGACGTGCTGGTGCTCGTCACGCGGCTGTATCCGCGTCCGCAGATGTTCACGGTCGCGCACGGCGACCAGCGGCGGCTCTATGTACAGCCGTCGAGCAAGGTGCCGATTTCGAGCTGGGATTACACGAGTCCGTCGCAGATGCGGCATGCATACGACCTCGGACGGCGCGACGGCGAGCATTTCCTTGCGCGCGTCGACGCGATGACGGCCGGCCGTATGCCGGCCTGAAGGCGGGAGGCCGGCAGCAGGGCCGCGGCGAGTGCGGCCCGCGCTGGTCAGCGCACGCGGCGCGGCGTCAGCGCTTCCGGGTTGACGACGCTCGACAGGTCGCCCTGGTCGAACGCGAGGATGTTCTGGAACGCCGCGCTGAAATAGAGTTCGTAGCTTTCGCGTTCGACGTAGCCGATGTGCGGCGTGCAGATCACGTTTTCCATCCGCAGCAGGCTGTAGCCCTGCAGGATCGGCTCGCTTTCGAACACGTCGATCGCGACCATCCCCGGACGGTTGTGCGACAGCGCGTTGACGAGCGCGTTTTCCTCGAGCAGCTCCGCGCGGCTCGTGTTGACGAGCAGCGACGTCGGCTTCATCCGCATCAGGTCTTCCTGCTTGACGATCCCGCGCGTGTCGTCGTGCATGCGCAGGTGCAGCGACAGCACATCGCTCTGCTCGAACAGCGCTTCGCGGCTCTCGGCGGCCGTGTAGCCGTCGGCGCGCGCGGCCTCGAGGGAATGCTCGCGGCCCCAGATCAGCACGTTCATCCCGAATGCCTTGCCGTAGCCGGCGACCAGCCGGCCGATCTTGCCGTAGCCCCAGATGCCGAGCGTCTGGCCGCGCAGCACCTGGCCGAGGCCGAAGTTCGGCGGCAGCGCCGACGTCTTCAGGCCCGACTGTTGCCAGGCACCCTGCTTCAGGTTCGCGACGTATTGCGGAATGCGGCGCTGGGCAGCCATCACGAGCGCCCAGGTCAGTTCGGCCGGCGCGACCGGCGAACCGGTGCCCTCGAGCACCGCGATGCCGCGGTCGGTACACGCTTCGAGGTCGATGTGGCTCGAGATGCGGCCGGTCTGGCTGATCATGCGCAGGTTCGGCAGCTTGGCGAGCAGTTGCGACGAAATCGGCGTGCGTTCGCGAATCAGCACGAGCGCCTCGACTTCCGCGAGACGGCTCGCGAGTTGCCCCAGGCCGCGTACCGTGTTGTTGAAGACCTTCACGTCGTGCTCGGCGAGCATCTCGAAGCAGTTCAGCTTGCGGACAGCGTCCTGGTAGTCGTCGAGGATGGCAATTTTCATGGTCAGCGGGAATCGCGCGTTGAAAGCGGCGGCGGCGGCGCACGTCGCGCACCCGTCCCGCCCGGCCGGGGCCGACATGATGCTACGTCGGCGCACGTCGTGGTGTCTTTTTAACAGGTTGTTACGCTCCGCCGCAATCGGCGCCGGCCTGACCTCGCGCCGCTCCCGTGCGGGGCGGCGGGGTGCGCTGCCGTGTCGCATCAAACACGTCCTTCCTGATTCAGCCGCTTACCGGACGAGGTTCACCCAATTGTTGCTCCAATCAGAATAATTGGATCATCCGTTCGCAATGAGTGAGGATTTTTGACTATTTTTATCGTCAACCGGCGCCTTGTTGAGCAACTCTGCATCATTTCCGCTGTCGTAGGAGAATTACGCATTTGCTTCAACTTTTTGAAGTTGTAACAGCGGCAGGAGTCGTTTATGGATCATTTGCAGTCGATGCGCGTGTTCGTCAAGGTTGCGGATCTCGGCAGTTTCGCGCGGGCCGCGAGTGCAATGGATATCTCCAACGCGGTCGCGACGCGTCACGTCGCCGATCTGGAAGGCCGGCTCGGCACGCGGTTGCTGAACCGCACCACGCGCAGCCTTTCGCTGACGGAGTCGGGCCAGGTCTATCTGGAGCGGGCGCGCCAGATTCTCGATGAGCTCGAGGATGTCGAGCAGATGGTCGTCGCGCGCAATCACGAGCCGGTCGGCACGTTGCGCATCGTCGCGCCGGTCGTGTTCGGCCTGCACAACCTTGCCCCCGTCCTGCAGTCGTACACGGAGAATTTCCCGAAAGTGGTGCCGGATCTGACGCTGGTCGACCGCCAGGTCGATCTCGTCGAGGAAGGTTTCGACGTCGGCATCGTCGTCACGCGCCAGATGCGCAGCGCGAGCATCGTCACACGGCGGCTGACCACGGGCTGCATGACCGTGTGCGCGACGCCGAGCTACATGGAAAAGCATGGCGTGCCGACCCACCCGGAACAGCTCGCCGAGCACCCGGCCCTGAGCCTGCCGACCGAATACTGGGGCGACGAGCGCGTGTTCACGGGGCCGGACGGCGAAGTGCGCGTGCGCCCGACCAACTTGATCGTCGCGAACAACACCGCGATGCTGCGCCAGTTTGCGCTGCTCGGGATGGGCATCGCGATCCTGCCGAGCTACCTGATCGGCAGCGACATCGCGCGCGGCGCGCTGGTGCGGCTGCTGCCGGATTTCCGGTTGCCGCAGGTCGAGATCAACATCGCGTATCCGAGCCGGCGCCATCTGCCCGCGAAGGTGCGCACGTTCATCGATCACCTCGTCGAGTATTTCAGCCACTCGACCGACGCGACGATGGGCGAGCAGTGGGCCGCGCAGGGTGCGACGCCTGCGCCGATCGGCGTCGAGATGCGTGCCGAGCCGGCCGAATCGACCGACCCGAACCTGCAGCCGCGCCTCGCGCGTTCGCCGCGCGCGCGCGTCGCGGTGCCGTCGCCGCTGTAACGCCGCGGCGGCCGCGCGCCGACACGGCCCGCGCCAAAAAAAACGCGGATCGAGCGATCGATCCGCGTTTTTTTATTGCCGTTCGACCGGCGTGCAATGCGCCGGGGGAGCCCCCGGCGGCCGGGGCGTCACGAGCCCGTCTTGCGCGCCGTCGTCTTGCGGGCGGCGGTCTTGCGGGCCGGTGCCGGTTTCTCGTCGGCGCCTTCCGTCACGGTTTCGGCATCCTTCGTCGCCGATTTTGCCGTCTTCTTCGCAGCAGCAGCCTTCGGCTCCTTCTTTTCGAATTCGAAACCGATCTTGCCGTCCGGCTGCTTCACGAGGAATGCCTTGAAGTTGCGGCCCGTGCGCGACGACTTGAAGTTCGGCAGCAGATCCGTGCGGCCGTCGGCGAGCAGCTTGGCCATCTGATCACGCGTGATTTCCTGCTGCAGAATCACCTTGCCCGAACGGAAGTCGCAGGTCTTCGGATTCGCGACCGAGTGCTCGCACACATAGCTCATCCCGTGCTCGAACACGCGGCCCTTGCACTTCGGGCATGCGCCGACCGGCTCCTGTGCGGAGAAGTCGGGTGCCTCGCCTTCCTCGCCGCCCTGGTCCTGGCCGAAGTCGAACTCGAGCTTGTAGTTCTTCGTTTCGTCGTCGAACGAGAGCTTCAGGATCGCCGAGAACGGACGGCCCATCTTGCTGCGGAAACCGGACAGCGGACCGATGGTCTTCTCCCGCAGCAGCTCCTCGACTTCCGCGATCTCGAACTGCCGGCTGCCCGGAATCTTCGAAATCGAGAACTCGCACTTCGTGCAAGCGAAGCGGCGGTAGTTTTCCTTCACCTGGCCGCCGCAGTTCGGGCACGGTGTTTCGAGCGTCGCGTAATCGCCGGGGATCGTGTCGGAATCGTATTCCTTCGCGCGCTTGACGATCTGCTGCGTCATGCGGGCGATTTCCTGCATGAACGCGTCGCGCCCGAGGTTGCCGCGCTCCATCTGCGAAAGCTTGTATTCCCACTCGCCGGTGAGCTCGGGCGCGGTCAATTCCTTCACGCCCAGCCCGCGCAGCAGTGTCATCAGCTGGAATGCCTTCGCGGTCGGGATCAGCTCGCGGCCTTCGCGCACGAGATATTTTTCGCCCAACAGGCCTTCGATGATGGCCGCGCGCGTGGCCGGCGTGCCGAGGCCCTTCGCGGCCATCGCCTCGCGCAGCTCGTCGTCCTCGACGAGCTTGCCCGCGCCTTCCATCGCGGACAGCAGCGTCGCTTCCGAGTAGCGTGCGGGCGGCTTCGTCACGAGCGCGACGGCTGCGATCTCGTCCGTCTTCACCTTCTCGTTCTTCTGCACCGGCACGAGGTTCGCATCCGCGCCTTCGGCGTCGCGGCCGTACACCTGCAGCCAGCCCGGCTCGACGAGCACCTTGCCTTCGGTCTTGAAGTGATGGCCGGCGACTTCGGTGACCCGCGTCGTGACGCGGAATTCGGCCGCCGGGAAGAACACCGCGAGGAAGCGCTTCACGACCATGTCGTACAGCTTCTGCTCCGGCTCGGACAGCGACTTCGGCGCCTGCAGCGTCGGGATGATGGCGAAGTGGTCGCTGATCTTCGTGTTGTCGAAGATCCGCTTGTTCGGCTTCACCCAGCCCTTGTCGAGCACCTGTTTCGCATGCGGCAGGTAGTTGTGGCTCTCCTTGAGCATCTCGAGCGTGGACTGCACGGTCGAAATGTAGTCTTCCGGCAGCGCACGCGCGTCGGTACGCGGGTACGTCAGCACCTTGTGCTTTTCATACAGCGCCTGTGCGAGGCCGAGCGTGTTCTTCGCGGAGAAGCCGAAGCGGCTGTTCGCCTCGCGCTGCAGGCTCGTCAGGTCGAACAGCAGCGGCGACAGCTGAGTCGACGGCTTCGATTCCTCGCTCACCGTGCCGACCTGGTCGCGGCACGCGGCAACGATGGTTTCGGCGGCCGGCAGGCTCCACAGGCGGGAGTCGCGCCTTTCCGGATCGAATTCGTCGCGCTTGAATTTAGGGTCGAACCACTTGCCTTCGTAGAAGCCGCCGGCGCACGCGAACTCGGCCTTCACTTCCCAGTAGTCACGCGGGATGAATCGACGGATTTTCTCTTCACGTTCGACGACGATCGACAGCGTGGGCGTCTGAACGCGGCCGACGGTCGTCAGGAAGAAGCCGCCGCCCTTGCTGTTGAACGCGGTCATCGCGCGCGTGCCGTTGATCCCGACGAGCCAGTCGGCTTCCGAGCGGCAGCGTGCGGCGTCGGCGAGCGGCTGCATGTCGGTGTCGCTGCGCAGGTGCGCGAAGCCGTCGCGGATCGCCTGCGGCGTCATCGACTGCAGCCACAGGCGCTGGACCGGCTGCTTCGCCTTCGCATGCTGCACGATCAGGCGGAAAATCAGCTCGCCCTCGCGCCCCGCGTCACATGCGTTGATCAGGCGATCGACGTCCTTGCGCTTCATCAGCCTGGTAAGGACCTTCAGGCGCGATTCGCTTTTTGCGATCGGGTTCAGGTCGAAATGCGGGGGGATGACGGGCAGATGAGCGAAGCTCCATTTCCCGCGCTTGACCTCGTACTCTTCCGGGGCGGCGATTTCCAGCAGGTGGCCGACCGCGGACGAAAGGACGAATTCGTCGCTCTCGAAGTATTCGTCATGCTTGGTAAAGCCGCCCAAAGCGCGCGCGATGTCGTTCGCGACAGAAGGCTTTTCCGCAATGATCAGAGCTTTGGACATGACAGGTGTGTGTTGGTAGACCGGGTTCGCCGGTGTGGGTCCCTTTTACGACGGCTTTATAGCACAAGCCGCGGCGACGGCGGCTCGGCGTGTAAAAAGCGGCTCATCATAGAGGGGGGGCGCAACGGCGGCAAGCGCCCGGCGCGGCGGCGCGCGCAACGGCGCGAAAAGCCGCCGTCCGGCCGGTGCGCGCCTTACGCCTCGACGTTCAGGATGTTGCGCAATTTCGGTGCGTGCGGCGAGCCGGGCACCGCGCTCAGGTCGGACAGCATCCGCTCGACGATCGCCGCGTGCGGCAGCACCGTGCCGAAGAAGCGCGCGGTGTTCGCGTCCTCGATCAGGATCGTCGGGAAATTCTCGACGTCGAGATCGTCGAGCCGGTCGGCATGGGTTTCGATGTCGATCCACGCGAAGCAGGCGTCGGGATGGGCGTCGGCGAGCTGGTCGAAGGCTGTTCGGTAGTCGCGGCAGGTGCCGCACCACTCGGCGCACAGGCAGGCGACCAGCAGCGTGTCGGGATCGGCGAGGCGCTCGGCGATCCGATCGGCATCGGTGTCGAGATTCAGCGCGGGCATGGAATTCCTTGGGTATCGTCGGCGGCACGGCCGCCCCTATGCGGGGGAATGTAGCACGCCGGACGGGGGCGGGGTGGGCGCCGCGTCAAGCCGCGCGAAGCGTCCGCCGGGCACGCTCGCGACACGGCCGGCCAGTTCGAGCGCGAGCAGCGCACGGTGCAGCACGTCGTCGGACAGGCCGCTGTGCTCGGCGAGCCACTCGTAGGTAACGGGGCCGTATCCCAGTGCGGCGAGCACTGACCGTTCGGCCGGGTTGTCGGGTGGCGCGTCGTCGATTCCGGCCGGTGCGGCGACGGGAACGGTGGAGTTCGTCTTCGCGACGTGCTCGCCCGCGCGTTGCCCCGCGGGGGCTGCGTCGCCGTTATCGGGGCACGAACCCGAATTCGTCGTGGCGTGGATGGCGAGCGCCGCCGGTTCGCCCAATCCGTATTCCTCGAGCACGTCGAGCGGCGTCGCGGCGAGCTTCGCGCCGTCGCGGATCAGCGCATGGCAGCCCTGCGCGAGCGGTGCGTGGATCGAGCCCGGCATCGCGAACACGTCGCGGCCCAGTTCGTTCGCGAGCCGCGCGGTGATCAGCGAGCCGGAGCGCGGCGCGGCTTCGACGACGAGCGCGCCGAGCGCGAGCGCGGCGATCAGCCGGTTGCGCTGCGGGAAGTGCGACGCCCGCGCGAGCGTGCCGAGCGGCCATTCGGACACGATCGCGCCGCGCGCGGCGATCTCGTGCGCGAGCGTGCGGTGCCGCGCCGGATAGACGAGATCGGCGCCCGTCGCGATCACCGCGACCGTGCTGGCGCGGCCATCGAGCCCGCCGCGATGCGCGGCGCCGTCGATGCCGAGCGCGAGGCCGGAGACGATCGCGAGCCCCGCATCGGACAGCGCGTGCGCGAAGCGCGTCGCGTCGGCGAGCCCTTGCGGCGTCGCGTGGCGGCTGCCGACCACGGCAAGGCCGCGTGCGTGCAGCAGGTCGAGCCGGCCCTTTACATATAGCAGCGCCGGCGGATCGTGCAGGTCGCGCAGCCGCGGCGGATAGGCGGGATCGGTGAGCGTGACGATCGCGTTGCCCGGTGCATCGAGCCATGCGAGCGCGTCGTCGGTGCGCATGTCGAGGTCGTCCCGCTCGCTGGCGCGCACCGCCCGCGCGGCGGCGGCGCTGCTTGCCGCGCTGATGGCCTGGTCGGACGCGCGCAGCAGCGCCGCCGGCGAGCCGAATGCATCGAGCAGCGCGTGCAGCACGGCGGGGGCAAGGCCCGGCGCATGCGCGAGCTGCAGCCACGCGCGCAGCGCGGAGGTGGTCAGCGCTTGCGGTGACATGAGGTTCCCCTCGAATGCGACGGCCAGCGAACCGCGTGGCGCCATGATAAAATTTTCATCATCCGAAATACTCGACAGGGCCGCGCGCACCGGCGTCCGGCCAATTGCAGGAGGCATGACCCGCGGCGTTGACATGCCGCGCGTCCGCCTCATCTTCATTGCATCCCGGCGGCGGCGCCAGCCGGCCGGATGGCCGATGCGGCGCGCTGCTCCACCGAATACCGAACACCATGGCTTTGCTGAACATTCTTCATTACCCCGACAAGCGGCTGCACAAGGTCGCCAAGCCCGTCGACAAGGTCGACGACCGGATCCGCAAGCTCGTCGCCGACATGGCCGAAACCATGTACGCAGCGCCCGGCATCGGCCTTGCGGCGACGCAGGTCGACGTGCACGAGCGCGTGATCGTGATCGACGTCTCCGAGGAGAAGAACGAGCTGCGCGCGTTCATCAACCCCGAGCTCATCTGGTCGAGCGACGTGAAGCAGGTCTACGAGGAGGGCTGCCTGTCGGTGCCCGGGATCTACGACGAGGTCGAGCGTCCGGACCACGTGCGCGTGCGTGCGCTCAACGAGCACGGCGAGACCTTCGAGCTCGACTGCGAGGGCCTCCTGGCCGTGTGCGTGCAGCACGAGATGGATCACCTGATGGGGCGCGTGTTCGTCGAATACCTGTCGCCGCTGAAGCAGACCCGCATCAAGACGAAGATGAAGAAACTCGAACGCGCGATGTGACGCGCGTGCGCCAAGCCCGACCCCGAACGCTTTCATGACCCATACGTTGCGCGTGATTTTTGCCGGCACGCCGGAATTCGCCGCGGCCGCACTCGCCGCGATCCACGAGGCCGGTTTTCCGGTGCCGCTCGTGCTCACCCAGCCCGATCGCCCTGCCGGGCGCGGGATGAAATTGCAGGCGAGCGCGGTGAAGCGCTATGCCGTCGAGCACGGGATGCCCGTCGCGCAGCCGCCGTCGCTGCGCCGCGCGGGCAAGTACCCGGCGGAGGCGGCCGACGCGATCGAGCGCCTGCGCACGACCCCGCACGACGTGATGGTGGTCGCCGCGTACGGCCTGCTGCTGCCGCAGGAAGTGCTCGACATTCCGCGCGCCGGCTGCATCAACATCCACGCGTCGCTGCTGCCGCGCTGGCGCGGCGCCGCGCCGATCCACCGCGCGATCGAGGCCGGTGACGCCGAGACGGGCGTCACGCTGATGCAGATGGACGTCGGCCTCGACACCGGCGCGATGATCGAGGAAGCGCGCCTCGCGATCGCGCCCGACGATACGACCGCCACGCTGCACGACCGGCTGGCCGCCGACGGCGCGCGGCTGATCGTCGACGCACTCGTGCGGCTCGAGCGCGACGGCATGCTGCCTGCCACGCCGCAGCCGGCCGACGGCGTGACCTATGCGGAAAAGATCGGCAAGCACGAAGCGGCGCTCGACTGGCGCAAGCCGGCCGCCGTGCTCGCGCGCCAAGTGCGTGCGTTCGACCCGTTCCCGGGCGGCGTCGCGACGCTCGACGGCGCGGCGATCAAGCTGTGGGCGGCCGAGCCCGTGGCGGCGCGCGGCGACGCGGCGCCCGGCACGATCGTCGAGGCGGCGCCGGAAGGCGTGATCGTCGCGTGCGGCAGCGGCGCGCTGCGCGTCACGCAACTGCAGAAGCCGGGCGGCAAGCGGCTGCCCGCGCGCGAATTCCTGGCAGGCTCGCCGCTCGTCGCGGGCCAGCGCTTCGGGTTGCCCGACGGGACTTGAGCGTGATTCGACACGGCCTGCCGGCTGCACGCAATCGGCCGGACGGCCGAGTCGCGCGGCGCGGCAGGCGCGCGTAGAATTTCCCTGCGCTTTCCGGTTTCGAGGTTTTCATGCTTGGCATCACCCATTTCGGCTTCTTCGTACTCGCGGTTTTCCTGCTGAACGTCACGCCCGGCCCCGATACGGCGTACATCGTCGGCCGCAGTGTCGCGCAGGGCCGCGGCGCGGGGCTGATGTCGGCGCTCGGCATCTCGGCCGGCTGCTGCGTGCACGCGCTCGCGTGTGCATTCGGCCTGACCGCGCTGCTCGCGGCGTCGGCCGCCGCGTTCACGGTGATCAAGCTTGCCGGTGCCGCTTACCTGATCTACCTCGGCGTGCGCATGCTTCTCACGAAGCAGGCCGCCGCGGCAGGCGCGCAGGCGGCGCAGGCCACGGCCGCGAAGCCGCTGCGCCAGCTGTTCATGCAGGGTTTCTGGACCAACGTGCTGAATCCGAAGGTCGTGCTGTTCTTCGTGTCGTTCTTCCCGCAGTTCGTGTCGGCCGACAGTCCGCACAAGGCGCTGGCGTTCCTGGCCCTCGGCGCGGTGTTCGTCGTGATGAGCACGATCTGGACCGGCATCGTTGCATGGGTCGCGGGCAGCGTCACGCAGTGCTTTTCCGGCAAGCCGGGCGTCAGGAAGTGGCTCGACCGCACGGTCGGCAGCGCGTTCGTCGGTCTCGGGCTGCGGCTCGCGGCGGCGCAACGCTGAAATTGAATTTTTCCGGCAAGACCTTATCTAACAAATCACTTACAATTTTCCGCTATGCACGGTGATGTGCGGCGGGTCCCCTGAGGATAAGGAGTGGGTATGTTCAATTGGGTCAAAACGGCGATGCTGATGGCCGGGATCACGGCCCTGTTCATCGTGATCGGCGGCATGATCGGCGGTTCGCGCGGCATGACGATCGCGCTGCTGTTCGCGCTCGGCATGAATTTCTTCTCGTACTGGTTCTCCGACAAGATGGTGCTGCGCATGTACAACGCGCAGGAAGTCGACGAGAACACGGCGCCGCAGTTCTACCGGATGGTGCGCGAGCTCGCCACCCGCGCGAACCTGCCGATGCCGCGCGTCTACCTGATCAACGAGGACGCGCCGAACGCGTTCGCCACGGGCCGCAATCCGGAACACGCGGCAGTCGCCGCGACGACGGGCATCCTGCGCGTGCTGTCCGAGCGCGAGATGCGCGGCGTGATGGCGCACGAACTCGCGCACGTGAAGCACCGCGACATCCTGATCTCGACGATCACCGCGACGATGGCGGGCGCGATTTCGGCGCTGGCCAACTTCGCGATGTTCTTCGGCGGCCGCGACGAGAACGGTCGCCCGGCCAATCCGATCGCGGGGATTGCGGTCGCGCTGCTGGCGCCGATCGCAGGCGCCTTGATCCAGATGGCGATCTCGCGGGCGCGCGAGTTCGAGGCCGACCGCGGCGGCGCGCAGATCTCCGGCGATCCGCAGTCGCTCGCCACCGCGCTCGACAAGATCCATCGCTATGCGGCGGGCATCCCGTTCCAGGCTGCCGAAGCGCATCCGGCCACCGCGCAGATGATGATCATGAACCCGCTGCACGGCGGCGGCCTGCAGAACCTGTTCTCCACGCACCCGGCGACCGAGGAGCGCATCGCGCGCCTGATGGAGATGGCGCGTACCGGCCGCTTCGACTAAGTCGCGTCGCACTCGCCACATCGCCCCGCACGCCCCGCGCTGCGGGGTGTTTCATTTGTGCATCCCGTAAAGGGGCCGCATGGCCTCACGCTACAATGCGCGGTTTGGAATCGCGGCGGCCACGCGGGCCGCAGGGTTCCCGCCGCTCGCGGCGCCCGTTTGCCGATTTTGCTCCGATGACACGAACCCGTTCCTCCGCTCCGTCTTCCTCCGGCCGTCCCGCGCGCCTGTCCGCACTGCATCTCGCGCCCGATTCGCTGGGCTTTGCGCTCGACGCGGCCGCGCAGGCGGTCGATGCGGTGCGGCGCGGCACGGCGCTGCCGGCGGCACTGGCCGCCGTGTTCGCGCAGATGCCGGCCGGCGCGCAGGCGCTGGCGCGCGGCGCGACGCAGGACGTCGCCTACCGCACGATGCGCCGCCTCGGCACCGCGGACTGGCTGATCGGCCGGCTCGTCAGCAAGGCGCCGCCCGCGCACGTGCAGGCGGTGCTCGCCGGCGCGCTTGCGCTGCTGCTCGATCCGGAAGAATCGGCGGCGTATCCGGCGTTCACGATCGTCGACCAGGCCGTCACCGTGATCGGCGCCCGACGTGAACATGCGTTCGCGAAGGGGCTGGTCAACGCGGTGCTGCGCCGTTTCCAGCGTGAGCGCGACGCGCTCGTCGCGGCGCTGCAGGACGATCCGGTCGCCCGCTGGAATTACCGCCCATGGTGGATCGATGCGGTGAAGCGCGCGTGGCCGGATGCATGGCAGGCGATCCTCGCGGCCGGCGAGCGCCAGGGGCCGCTGACGCTGCGCGTGAACGCGCGCCGCGCGACCGTCGACGCGTATCTCGACACACTGCGCGCGAACGGGATCGACGCGATCGCGATCGGCCGCCATGCGGTGCGGCTCGCGTCGGCGCTTCCGGTCGAGCGCATTCCGGGCTTCGTCGATGGCGTCGTGTCGGTGCAGGATGCCGGTGCGCAGCTCGCGGCCGAATGGCTCGGCGCGCGTGACGGCATGCGCGTGCTCGACGCGTGCGCGGCACCGGGCGGCAAGACCGGCCATATCCTCGAGCTGGCCGACGCGGACGTCGTCGCGCTCGAGAGCGACGCGACCCGTGCGGCGCGCATCGGCGAGAACCTCGCGCGCCTGTCGCTCGCGGCGGACGTACGGGTCGGCGACGCAGGCGCGCCGCACGCGTGGTACGACGGCCGGCCGTTCGATCGCATCCTCGCCGACGTGCCGTGCTCGGCGTCGGGCATCGTGCGCCGCCATCCCGACATCCGCTGGCTGCGCCGCGAAGCCGACATCGCCGCGCTCGTCGCCGAACAGCGCCGCATCCTGACGGCGTTGTGGCCGCTCGTGAAGCCGGGCGGCGAACTGCTCTACGTGACCTGCTCGATCTTTCCCGAGGAGGGCGAATTGCAGGCCCGCTGGTTTGAAGCGTCCTGTGAAGATGCGGTACGATTGGACGCGCCCGGCCAACTGCTGCCGGGCGGCGTGCACGGCGGGGCGGCCGGCGCACTTGACCAGAACACCGATCACGACGGATTTTTCTACGCGCGGTTTCAGAAACGGTGACGATCAAACACCTTTTTCCACTTCGGCTCGCGGCCGTCCTGCTGGTGGCGTTGACGCTGTGCCTGGCTGTCGTTCGGCCGGCGCGCGCCGAGTCGATCGCCGTGCAGCGTGCATCGCTGCAGGCTGACGGAAGCGGCTGGAGCCTCGATGCCCGCTTCGATTTCGAGCTGAATCCGAACCTCGAGGATGCCGTCAACAAGGGCATCCCGCTTTACTTCACGACCGACTTCGAACTCGGCCGCGCGCGCTGGTACTGGTTCGACGAGCAGCCGGTGTCGGTGTCGCAGACGATCCGCCTGTCGTTCCAGCCGCTCACGCGCGAGTACCGCGTGTCGACGGGCGGGCTGCAACTCGGCTTCCCGTCGCTGAAGGACGCGCTTGCGGTCGTCCGGCACATCACGTCATGGCACGTGATCGACCGCAACCAGGTGCGCGCCGGCGAAACCTATACGGCCTCGGTGCGCATGCAGCTCGATACGGCGCTGATGCCGAAGCCGTTCCAGGTCGACGCGGTGAACAACCGCGACTGGACGCTCGGCTCGGACTGGAAGCGCTTCAACTTCACGGTGACCGAACGTGCTAAATAAAGTGCGCCGCGCGGCCAGCGGGAAGAGCCTCCTCGTTCGCGTGATCGTCTCGACCGTCGCGCTCACTGCGCTGCTGCTGCTCGTGCTGCTGGCGGCCGCGAGCGCGAACACCGAGTTCTTCGACCGCTACTACTCGTGGCTGTACGCGATGAACATCATCGTCGCGCTCGTGTTCCTGCTGGTGGTGCTCGGGCTGATCGGGATGATCGTCGTGCGCCTGAGGAAGGGCAAGTTCGGCACGCGGCTGCTCGCGAAGCTCGCGGTGTTCTTCGCGCTCGTCGGCGTGGTGCCGGGCGGCATCATCTACATCGTGTCGTACCAGTTCGTGTCGCGCAGTATCGAGTCGTGGTTCGACGTGAACGTCGAGACCGCGCTGACGGCCGGCCTGAATCTCGGCCGCGGGATGCTCGACGCATCGCTGTCCGACCTGCAGACGAAGGCGCGGCTGATGTCCGACCAGCTCGCGAGCGTCGATGCGAACACGAACGGCACGACGCTCACGCTCCTGCGCCTGCGCGACCAGTTCGGCGTGCAGGACGCGACGATCGTCGAGCCGAGCCGCGGCGCCTCGGGCGCGGCGCCCGAACTGCACATCGTCGCGCAGGCGTCGGGCAATTTCGCCGCGCTGATTCCGGACGACCTGCCGACGCCGCTGATGCTGAGCCAGGCGCGCGAACACGGCGCGTACGCGGCGATCGAGGGCGAAGTCGACGGCGACCCGCGCGCGCACGGCGCGAAGGGCGCGTTGCGGCTGCGCGTCGTGCGGCCGATTCCCGATGCGACGACGTCGCTGCTGCAGCCCGCGGAGCGGTTCCTGCAGCTCACGCAGCCGGTGCCGCCCACGCTCGCGCACAACGCCGACGCCGTGCAGCGCGCGTATCGCGAGTACCAGGAAAAGTCGCTCGGCCGCACCGGGCTGCGCAAGATGTACATCGGTACGCTCACGCTCGCGCTGTTCCTCGCGACCTTCATCGCGATGATGCTCGCGCTCGCACTCGGCCAGCAGCTCGCGCGGCCGCTGTTCCTGCTCGCGCAGGGCACGAAGGAGATCACCGAAGGCGACTACACGCCGAAGCGCGAGATCAAGTCGCGCGACGAGCTCGGCTTCCTCACGCAGTCGTTCAACGCGATGACGCGCCAGCTGTCCGAGGCGCGGCTCGCGGTCGAGAAGAACCGGGTCGCGCTCGAGCATTCGAAGACGTATCTCGAGAGCATTCTCGCGAACCTGACCGCCGGCGTGTTCGTGCTCGACCGCCAGTTCCGGCTGACGACGGCCAACCGCGGCGCCGAGCGGATCTTCCGGCAGCCGTTCGGCTCGATGATCGGCACGGCGCTCGACCGGATCGGCGTCGTGGCGGAATTCGGCGCGATGGTGCGCAAGGCATTCGCCGATCGCGAGGCGGCTTCCGACGGCGGCAGCGGCGATCGCGGCCACTGGCAGCAGCAATTCGCGGTCGAAGTGCCGGGCGAAGCCGATCCGCTGACCTTGCTCGTGCGCGGCACGCGCCTCGTCTCGACGGTCGAGGGCCAGGCCGACGATCCGCAGACATCGGGCTACGTCGTCGTGTTCGACGACATCTCCGACGTGATTTCCGCGCAGCGTTCGGTCGCATGGGGCGAGGTTGCGCGGCGGCTCGCGCACGAGATCAAGAACCCGCTGACGCCGATCCAGCTGTCGGCCGAGCGGCTGCAGATGAAGCTGTCCGACAAGCTCGCGCCGCACGATGCGGACGTGCTCAAGCGCGGCGCGACGATGATCGTCAACCAGGTGGCCGCGATGAAGCGGATGGTCGACGACTTCCGCGAATATGCGCGCACGCCGCCGGCGGTGCTCGCGAACCTGCAGTTGAACGAACTGGCGAGCGAGGTGCTCGGGCTGTATGGTGTCGGCGAAGGCAAGAGCGCGATCGTCGCCGAGCTCGCGCCGTCGCTGCCGGTGATTCGCGGCGACGCGACGCAACTGCGCCAGGTGATTCACAACCTGCTGCAGAACGCGCAGGATTCGGTCGCGGAAGTCGCGCATCCGCGTGTGTTGATCGAAACCAAGACAGTAGAATATGGCGATCCCGACGCCGAGGGCAAAACGCGCGTCGCGGTACGTCTTACCGTGTCCGACAACGGGCCCGGTTTTCCGGCACGCATCCTGACCCGTGCGTTCGAGCCTTACGTGACGACGAAGGCGAAGGGCACGGGGCTCGGGTTGGCCACGGTCAAGAAAATCGTCGACGAGCACGGCGCGCGGATCGATCTGCGCAATCGCATGCACGGCGAGACCGTCGAGGGTGCGCAGGTGTCGATCCTGTTCCTGCAGATGGCGAGCGATGCGCCAGGCGCCGAACCCGGCGCGCAGGGCGGGACGGCCCCCGCTAAGACAAAAGCAAGTGTGCAGACAAAGGCAGCGTAAATGGCAACCATCCTGGTGGTAGATGATGAAATGGGCATCCGGGAATTGCTCTCGGAGATCCTCAGCGATGAAGGACATGTCGTCGAGGCAGCGGAGAACGCGCAGGCCGCGCGGGAATACCGTCTGAATCAGGCGCCCGATCTCGTGCTGCTCGATATCTGGATGCCCGATACCGACGGCGTCACGCTGCTCAAGGAATGGGCGGCGCAGGGCCTGTTGACGATGCCCGTGATCATGATGTCCGGGCACGCGACGATCGACACGGCCGTCGAGGCGACCAAGATCGGTGCACTGGATTTCCTCGAGAAGCCGATCGCGCTGCAGAAGCTGCTGAAGTCGGTCGAGCACGGTCTCGCGCGCGGTGCGGCACCGGTGTCCGTCAACGCGGCGGCAAAGGCCGGCGCCGGCCACGCGTCGGGCCCGGCGGCGGTCGCGTCGGCCGCCGCGCTGCCGACGCTCGGCGACGACATGGCCGCGGCGCTCGGCCTTGCGGGCCAGACGGCTGCGATTCCGTTCGACATCCCGTTGCGCGAAGCGCGCGACGCGTTCGAGCGTGCGTACTTCGAATATCACCTCGCGCGCGAGAACGGCAGCATGACGCGCGTCGCGGAGAAGACGGGCCTCGAGCGCACGCACCTGTATCGCAAGCTCAAGCAGCTCGGCGTCGAGCTCGGCAAGAAGCCGTCGGAAGGCGCCGCATAAAAATATTTCGCGAATACCCTTGCGCAAGTGAAGAGAGCTGGATATACTTTCTCTTCTTCGTTGGCCCGGTAGCTCAGTTGGTAGAGCAGCGGATTGAAAATCCGCGTGTCGATGGTTCGATTCCGTCCCAGGCCACCAGCAGTTCCAACCCCAAGAATCGGAAGGTTCTTGGGGTTTTTCGTTTGTGGTGGGTTTGCGCGGCATCGGTGGTGCGTCCGGCAGCATTCGCCGGGGCGTGATAAAATCCGTGCCCGCTCAATGACTTAGCGCATCGCTTCATGCGTACGGCAGGGCTGCCCGCAGGCGCCGCCGTGACGCGCGGCAACGATGCCGCGCGATGGGCGGTATAAGCGCGCCGCCGCGTTCGCGGCCGGCCGCGCTGCCTATACTGGTCGAGCCGGCGCAGGCCGGCACGCGTCGGGCCGCCCGGCGGCAGCCGGTCCCGGGGCGCAGCGCGACGCGAGCCTACACATTCACGGAGTATCACGGTGATTCGGACAGACGCTAAAGACGGCGCGCTCGTGTTGTTTTCCGGCGGGCAGGACTCGGCCACGTGCGTGGCCTGGGCCCTGGAACGCTACCAGACGGTCGAGACGCTCGGCTTCGATTACGGCCAGCGCCACCGCGTCGAACTCGAATGTCGCGAAGGCGTGCGCGACGCACTGAAGAGTCAGTTTCCCGCCTGGGCCGACCGCCTCGGCGACGATCACATGGTCGACCTGTCGGTGCTCGGCGCGATCAGCGACACCGCGATGACGCGTACGATCGAGATCGAGACCGCGGCGAACGGCTTGCCGAATACGTTCGTGCCGGGCCGCAACCTGCTGTTCATGACGATCGCGGCCGCGATTGCCTATCGCCGCGGATTGCGCGTGCTGGTCGGCGGGATGTGCGAGACCGATTTCTCGGGCTACCCCGACTGCCGCGACGACACGATGAAGGCGCTGCAGGTCGCGCTGAACCTCGGGATGGACACGCGCGTCGTGCTCGAGACGCCGCTGATGTGGCTCGACAAGGCGCAGACCTGGCAACTCGCCGAGCAGCTCGGCGGCGAGGCGCTCGTCGAGCTGATCCGTGTCGAGACGCACACGTGCTACGTGGGCGAGCGCGCGGAACTGCACGACTGGGGCTTCGGCTGCGGCGAATGCCCGGCCTGCAAGCTGCGCAAGCGCGGCTACGAGGCCTACCTGAAGGGCGAGCGGGTGACCGAAGCGCCGCTGTGACGCGGCTGCGCCGGCGGCGCTTGATGGATAACGGATTCTGATCGACAACGAGCGGCGCGAGCCGGACGAAGCACGATGACTTACGCGGTCAAGGAAATTTTCTACACGTTGCAGGGCGAGGGCGCGAACGCGGGCCGTCCGGCCGTGTTCTGCCGGTTCGCCGGCTGCAATCTGTGGTCGGGCCGCGAAGAGGATCGTGCGGAGGCCGTGTGCCGCTTCTGCGATACGGACTTCGTCGGCACCGACGGCGAGAACGGCGGCAAGTTCAAGGACGCCGAAGCGCTCGCCGCGACGATCGCCGGCCTGTGGCCGGACGGCGAAGCGCACCGCTTCGTCGTCTGCACGGGCGGCGAGCCGATGCTGCAGCTCGACCAGCCGCTCGTCGACGCGCTGCACGCGGCGGGCTTCGAGATCGCGATCGAGACCAACGGCTCGCTGCCGGTGCTCGAGACGATCGACTGGATCTGCGTGAGCCCGAAGGCCGACGCGCCGCTCGTCGTCACGAAGGGCAACGAACTGAAGGTCGTGATCCCGCAGGACAACCAGCGGCTTGCCGATTACGCGAAGCTCGATTTCGAGTATTTTCTCGTGCAGCCGATGGACGGCCCGTCGCGCGACATCAATACGAAGCTCGCGATCGACTGGTGCAAGCGGCATCCGCAGTGGCGGCTGTCGATGCAGACCCACAAATACCTGAACATTCCCTGAGCCACGGCTTTTGACATCGTGCTGATTACCCGAAAACTCGAATTCGACGCGGGCCACCGCATTCCCGATCACCGCAGCCAGTGCCGGAACCTGCACGGTCATCGCTACGTGCTCGAAGTCACGCTGCGCGGCGATCTCGTCGATACCGAGGGGGCGCCCGACCGCGGCATGGTGATGGATTTCGCCGACGTGAAGGCGCTCGCGGTCGAGCACCTCGTCAACAAGTGGGACCACGCGTTCCTGGTCTACGCGCGCGACGAAGTCGTGCGCTCGTTCCTCGAGCAGATGGCCGACCACAAGACCGTCGTGATCGACCGGATCCCGACCGTCGAGAACCTCGCGGCGATCGCGTTCGACATCCTCGCGAACGTGTACGACGCGCACTACGGCGTGAACCTGCGCCTGGAACGCGTGCGCCTGTACGAAACGCCGAACTGCTGGGCCGACGTCGAGCGCCAGCCCGGCCGCTGACCCTGCCTTCGCGGCAGCCCCGCCGGCCGGCGCGGGCTGCCCGCCATCGCGCCCCGCGGCCTCGTCCCGCGCCGGCGCGGCTGCCCGCCCGTTCCCACATTCCGTGTTTTGCCGCGCTATGATCGTTGCAAGGCAACGGAAAACACGCCATTGCGCCAGCGCGCGGCCCGCGCTGTCAGATTTGCCGCTCATGGCCGACTGACGTTCCGGGGCCCGGCGCGGCCGCCGTGCTTCGACAGCCTGGCGTGTTGCGCACCGCTTCGCCCGTTGCTTGTCCCGTTCGATTGCCGTTCCGTCCAGGAGGCCGTATCGATGAGCACGCTCACCAATTCCCTCAAACAACGCCTGCACGACGGCGACGAGCCGCTGTACGGCCTGTGGCTGTCGCTCGGCTGCGACTCGGCCGTGGAAGCGCTCGCGCACGCCGGCTACGACTGGCTCTGCATCGACATGGAGCACGCGCCGAACGACAGCCGCGACGTCGCGTCGCAACTGCGCGCGCTGGCCGCCGCGCACCTGCCGAGCGAGCCCGTCGTGCGCGTGCCGGGGCGCGAGCCGTGGCTCGTGAAGCGTGCGCTCGACGCGGGCGCGCGCACGCTGATGTTCCCGGGCATCGAGACGCCTGACGAGGCCGCGCACGCGGTGCGGCTTACGCGCTTTCCGTCGCCGGATTCCCCGGACGGGCTGCGCGGCGTGGCCGGCATGGTGCGCGCGGCGGCGTTCGGCATGCGCCGCGATTACCTGCAGACGGCCAACGCGCAGGTCGCGGTAATCGTGCAGATCGAATCGGCGCGCGGGATCGACGAAGTCGAGCGGATCGCCGCGACGCCGGGCGTCGACTGCCTGTTCGTCGGCCCGGCCGATCTGGCGGCGAGCCTCGGGCATCTCGGCGACAGCCGCCACCCGGACGTCGAAACCGCGATGGCGCGCGTGCTCGCGGCCGGCAAGCAGGCCGGCGTCGCGGTCGGCATTTTCGCGAGCGATACGGCGACCGCGCGCCAGTATCGCGAGGCCGGCTACCGGATGATCGCGCTGTCGGCCGACGTGAGCTGGCTGCTGCGCGCGACGCGACAGGCGCTGCAGGAGGTGCGGTCATGAACGGCGGTGATGGCGCGGGTCCGGGACGCGCGCGGCGCACGACCGGTGCGCGCGGGCGGATCGGCGCGCTGCTCGGGTTGGGGATCATGTGCGTTGCCGCGTCGGCGCAGAATGCGCCGCACGCGAAACCGGACCCGGCGCACGAGACGCAATCGGCGGTGGCCGACTACAACGCCGGCGACTATCGTGCGGCGCTGGTGCAGTTCCACGACGCGGCCGAACGCGGCGACCGGCTCGCGCAGTTCAACTACGCGATGATGCTGCTCACTGGCGTCGGCGTGACCGCGAACGTCGACGAGGGGCTGCGCTGGCTCAAGCGGGCGGCCGACGCGAACATGTCGCATGCACAGTACGTGTACGGGCGGATGTTCGACGACGGCGAGTTCGTCGCGCGCAATCCGGTCGAAGCGCACCGCTGGTTCCTGCGCGCGGCGAAGCAGGGGCACGTGCAGGCCGAGCTGTCGCTCGCGAACCAGTTCCTCGACGGGCGGGGCACGCCGCGCGACAACCGGCAGGCGTTCGCGTGGTACAAGCAGGCGGCCGACGCGGGCGAGCCGACCGCGCAGTACGTGACCGCGTCGTTCTACGAGCGCGGCGGCGACGGCGTCACGCAGAACCTGAACATCGCACGTGCGTATTACGCGGCCGCGGCCGCGCATGGCGACGAGACGGCTGGGCTGAAATTCAAGGAGTTGAGCGCGCGGCTGAAGACGCAGGAGCCGGCTTCGGGTGCCGGTGCGGACCACGGGAGTCCGGGCGCGACGCCGCAGTGAGCGGGCGATACCCGCTGCATTCGGCCTGTCCAACGAAAATCGGCGCCCGAGGCGCCGATTTTCGTTGCTGCGACTGCTTGTGGCTGCTTGCGGCCGCGTGCCGCGTCGTCAGCTCTTCATCAATCGCCGCTGTCGCCCGACGCTCATGATCATCCCGATCGCGATGCCGAGCGTCGTGAGCGCGGTGCCGCCGTAGCTCATGAACGGCAGCGGCACGCCCACGACGGGCAGCACGCCGCTCACCATCCCGATGTTGACGAACGCGTAGACGAAGAACGCGAGCGTGAGCGAGCCCGCGAGCAGCCGGCCGAACAGTGTCGCGCCCTGCGCGGCGATGTAGAGCCCGCGCGCGATCAGCGCCATGTACAGCGTCAGCAGCACGAGGCCGCCGAGGAGCCCCCATTCTTCCGAGAACACCGCGAAGATGAAGTCGGTGTGCTTCTCCGGGATGAATTCGAGGTGGGCCTGCGTGCCCTTCAGGTAGCCCTTGCCGAGCACGCCGCCCGAGCCGATCGCGATCACGGCCTGGATCGTGTGGAAGCCCTTGCCGAGCGGGTCGGAGGTCGGGTCGAGCAGCGTGCACACGCGGTGCTTCTGGTAGTCGTGCATCAGCGGCCACTGCACTTCAGGCTGGCAGATGCGCTCTTCGAACACGGCGATCGAGCCGACCGCGATCACGCCCGCGACGAGCACCGGCACGATCAGCTTGAACGACAGGCCGGCGAGGTAGATCACGAAGAGGCCGGCTGCGAACACGAGCAGGCCGGTGCCGAGGTCGGGCTGCTTCGCGATCAGGCCGACCGGCACCAGCAGGATCCCGAACGCGGCGACGAAGTCGTACCAGCGCAACCCGCCTTCGCGGCGCTGGTAGTACCACGCGAGCATCAGCGGTGTCGCGATCTTGAGGATTTCCGACGGCTGGATCACGACGCCGACGTTCAGCCAGCGTTTCGCGCCCTTCTTGGTCATCCCGAACAGCGCGACCGCGATCAGCAGCGCGACCCCGAACGTATAGAGCGGGACCGCGAAGCGCATCAGCGTGGTTGGCGGGATGTTGGCGATCACCCACATCAGCACGAACGTCAGCAGGATGTTGCGCAACTGGTCCTCGACGCGGCCCGGCATGTCGATCGCCGCGCTGTACAGCGTGACGATGCCGACGCACAGCAGCAGGAACACGATGAGGGCGAGCGGGCGGTCGAAGCCCGCGAACATCTGCTTGATCTTGTCGAGCCAGGCGCGCTTGTCGAATTGCATGCCTTTCTCCGTTAATGAGCGGTGCCGGCGTTCGCCGTTTTCGCGGCGGCCGTGGCACGGGAGTTGTCGTCGCGTGGCGCCGCGGCGAGCGGCTGCGCGTCACTGGCGGGCCGGCGCGGCCGGTGCGGGCGCCGGATCGGCGGCAGGCTCGCGGCCCTCGGCGCTGCGGCGCTTGCGTCGGACGCTTGCGCCGCGCTCGCGCCGGCTGCGCCCGACGCATCGGGTGCCGATGCGGCCGATGCCGCATTCGCCGCGCTGGCCGCGTTGGGCACGACCGGCTGCGGCAGCGCGGTGAAGCCGGCCGCGACGACGGCGGACTTCGAGGTATCGCCGATCACGGGCGCGCTCACCGGCTCGGTCGCCGATGCGGCGGCGGCCACGGCCGCGGCCTCGTTCTTCGGGTTCTGGCGCTCGACGAGGTAATAGTCGAGCACGCGGCGCGCGATCGGGCCCGCGGCCTGCGCGCCCCAGCCGCCGTTCTCGACGACCAGCGCGAGCGCGATCTGCGGATGGTCGACCGGCGCGTACGCGATGAACAGCGCATGGTCGCGCAGGTGCTCGGCAAGCAGGTGGCCCTTGTAGTTCGAGCCCTGCAGCGAGAACACCTGCGCGGTACCGGTCTTGCCCGCCGCGAGGTACGGCGTGCCGCGGAACACCTTGTACGCGGTACCGGACGGGTTCTCGATCACGTTCTCCATCCCGCGCTTCACGACGTCGATGTCGGCCTGCTTGAGCGGGATCGTTTCGCTTTCCTTCGGCACCGTCAGATGGCGTCCGCGCGTGATCGGATCCTCGACTTCCTTCACGAGGTGCGGCTTCATCACGACGCCGTTGTTCGCGAGCGTCGCGGTGGCATGTGCGAGCTGCAGGATCGTGAACGAGTTGTAGCCCTGGCCGATCCCGAGGCTGATCGTCTCGCCGTCGAACCACTTCTGCTGCGCGGCCTTCTTGAACGCCTTCTTCTTCCAGTCGGTCGACGGCAGGATCCCGCGCGCCTCGCCCTGGATGTCGATGCCGGTGATCTGGCCGAAGCCGAACGGCTTCATGAAGTTCGCGATCGCGTTCACGCCGAGGTCGCGCGCGAGCATGTAGAAGTAGGTGTCGTTCGACACCATGATCGCCTTGTTCATGTCGACCCAGCCCTGGCCCGAGCGCACGTCGTTGCGGAACGTGTGGCCGCCGAACGTGAAGTAGCCGGGATCCTGGAAGCCCCAGCCCGGTGTGCGCTTGCCGAGCGTCAGGCCGGCCAGCGCCATGAACGGCTTGTACGTCGAGCCGGGCGGGTAGGTGCCGTGCAGCGGTCGGTTCAGGAGCGGCTTGTCGGACGAGTTGTTCAGCTCGTCCCAGGTCTGCTGGTCGATCCCGTCGACGAACGAGTTCGGGTCGAAGCTCGGCGACGACACGAACGCGAGCACGTCGCCCGTCTTCGGCTCGATCGCGACGAGCGCGCCGCGCTTGCCGGCGAACGCCTGCTCGGCGACCTGCTGCAGCCCGATGTCGAGCGACAGCACCAGGTTGTTGCCGGGCGTCGCCTGCGTGCGCGACAGCGTGCGCACGGGCCGGCCGCCGGCCGTCACCTCGACTTCCTCGAAGCCCGTCAGGCCATGCAGCTCGGTTTCGTAGCTCTGCTCGACGCCGATCTTGCCGATGTAGTCGGTGCCCTTGTAGTTGTTCGCGTCGCGGCGCGGATCGTAGTGTTCCTGGTCGCTGTCGTTGTCGTCGCTCATTGCGTCGATGCGATCCTGGTCGCGCTTCGAGATCCGGCCGATGTAGCCGATCACGTGCGCGGCCGTCATGCCGAGCGGGTACTGGCGGAACAGGCGCGCGCGCACGTCGACGCCGGGGAAGCGGAAGCGCTGCGCGGTGAAGCGCGCGACTTCCGCGTCGGTGAGGCGCGTGCGGATCGGCAGGCTCTCGAAGTTCTTCGAGTCTTCCTGCAGCTTCTTGAAGCGGCGGCGGTCGCGCGCGTCGATCGGGACGATCTCGGACAGCTTGTCGATCGTGTGGTCGAGCGTGTCGTCGAGCTTCGACGGCGTGATCTCGAGCGTGTACGCCGAATAGTTCTTTGCGAGGACCACGCCGTTGCGGTCGGTGATGAGCCCGCGGTTCGGCACGATCGGCGCGACCGAGATGCGGTTTTCCTCGGCCTGCAGCGCGTATTTGCCGTGCTGCATCAGCTGCAGGTAGAAGAAACGGCTCGCGAGCAGCCCGAAGCAGACGAACACGAACACGCCCGCCGCCGCGACGCGCAGGCGGAACTTCGAGAGCTGCTGTTGGGTGTCGTTGAATTCGGTCATGCGGTTACGGTCGAGGCCCGTGCGCGTCGAGCGCGCGCGGGCGAGGGGCTGCCCCGGAGCGCGGCGCGCGGCGGGCGTGGGGGCGGCGGGTATTCAAGGTCGGTCCGGCTCAGATGGGGCGCGTATCGTCCGGGTCGACCGGGCGGCGTTGCGGCATCAGCAGCAGGTGGCTCGCGATCGGCCACAGCGCGGCCTCGACGAAGCCGTCCACCAGGTAGCGCCAGCCGGGAAACGCGGCGCCCATCACGAGGCGGATCACGAACGGCACCAGTTGCGCGACGACGAGCAGCGGCGTGACGTACAGCACCTGCACGCCGATCGGCATCCACAGCACGCGGCGATGGATCGTGATCGCGCCGTACGACAGCAGCGTATAGGCGAGCGCGTGCTCGCCGAGCAGCCCCGCGTCATGCACGTCCATCAGGATGCCGAGCGCGAACGCGACGCCCATCCCGACCTTGCGCGGCTGGTGGATGTTCCAGAACAGCAGCACGAGCGCGACGAAGTCGGGCACGCCGGGCAGGCGGCCCCACGGCATCAGGTTCAGCAGGAACGCGGCGGCGAGGCTGAAGACGATGAAGTACGGGTTGACCGGCTGCAGGATGTATTGCGGGCGGTTCATCGCTGGGCTCCTGGTTGCCCGGCCGCGGGCTGCGCGGGCGCGGCGGCGGGCTTGGCCGGAGCGGCGGGCGCCGCCGGCGCGGGCTTCGCGCCGGGTGCGGCCGCGGTGGCCGGCTTCGCGTTCGCGTCGGCCTTCTCGGCTTTCTCGCCCTTCGCGGCGGCCTTGGCGCCCTTCTTGCCCTTCGCGTTCTTGTCGGCGGCCGGATCGGGCTCGGCCGGGCGCGGCGGGACGTCGTTCTGGTAATGCAGCACGAGCATCTGGCGCGCGCCGCGCACGGCGGCGACCGGCGCGCAGGTCACGCGCGCGAACGCGGTATCGGCGAGCTTGTCGACGCGCACGACCTTCGCGACCGGCAGGCCCGGCGGATAGACGCCGTCGAGGCCGCTCGTGACGAGCTCGTCGCCTGCGACGAGGTCCGAGCTCGTCGGCACGAAGCGCAGATCGAGCGAATCGCCCTTCGGCGTGCCGTAGATCACGCTGCGCAGGCCGGTGCGCAGCACCTGCACGGGAATCGCGAGATCGCGGTCGGTGATCAGCGTGACTTCGGCCTGCAGCGGGAACACGCGCGTGACCTGGCCGACCACGCCGTCCTCGCTGACGACCGGCGCGCCGTTCTGGATGCCTTGCTGCGAGCCCTGCCCGATCACGATCTTCTGCGTGAACGGATCGCTGGTGTCGTACTGGATCTCGACCGGCGTCGATTGCGTCGCGATGTGCTGGCGCAGCTCGAGCACCGCGCGCAGGTGCGCGTTTTCCTGCGTGAGCACGGCGGCCTGGTTGGCTTGCGTGGACAGTTGCAGGTTGCGCTTGCGGAGGTCGTCGTTCTCGTGGCGCAGTGACGCGCCCGTGACGGCGATGTCGGCCGCGCCCATGAACAGGTCGCGCGGCACGAGCGCCGCGCGCTGCAGCGGGTACAGCACGGTGCCGAGCACGCCGCGGACGATTTCGAGCGTGCTGAAGCGCGCGTCCGACACGAGGAGCGCGATGGCGACGGCGACGAAGAAGATGAGCCGCGCGAGCGCGGGCGGACCTTGCTTGAAGAGGGGCGGCGGACTGTATTCCATGGTCGGCGCCGGGCGCGTGGTGATCGGTTAAATAATGCTCAGACGCGCAAACGGCGTGGCGGTTCGTTCTGAACGAGCGATCCGGCCACGCCGCGGGTGCGTCATATCAAACGGGACTGCTTAGGCGATCACTCGTACGAGAAGATGCTGCCCAGTTTGTCCATGCGCTCGAGCGCCATGCCCGAACCGCGCACGACGCAGGTGAGCGGATCTTCCGCGACGAGCACCGGCAGGCCGGTTTCTTCCGCGAGCAGGCGATCGAGGTCGCGCAGCAGCGCGCCGCCGCCCGTCAGCATCATCCCGCGCTCGGCGATGTCGGCGCCGAGTTCCGGCGGCGTCTGCTCGAGGGCGATCTTCACCGACGACACGATCTGGTTCAGCGGATCGGTCAGCGCTTCGAGGATTTCGTTGCTGGAGATCGTGAAGCTGCGCGGAATGCCTTCCGACAGGTTGCGGCCCTTGACTTCCATTTCCTTGACTTCGGAGCCCGGGAACGCGGAGCCGATTTCCTTCTTGATCGCTTCGGCGGTTTGTTCGCCGATCAGCATCCCGTAGTTGCGGCGGATGTAGTTGACGATGGCTTCGTCGAACTTGTCGCCGCCGACGCGCACCGAGCCCTTGTACACGATGCCGCCGAGCGAGATCACGCCGACTTCCGTCGTGCCGCCGCCGATGTCGACGACCATCGAGCCGGTGGCTTCCGACACCGGCAGGCCCGCGCCGATCGCGGCCGCCATCGGCTCCTCGATCAGGTAGACCTGCGATGCGCCGGCGCCGTGCGCGGCTTCCTTGATCGCGCGGCGCTCGACCTGGGTCGAGCCGCACGGCACGCAGATGATGATGCGCGGCGACGGCGAGAACATGCGCGACTCGTGCGCCGTCTTGATGAACTGCTTGATCATCTGCTCGGTGACGGTGAAGTCGGCGATCACGCCGTCCTTCATCGGGCGGATCGCCTCGATGTTGCCCGGCACCTTGCCGAGCATCTGCTTGGCTTCCTTGCCGACCGCCTGGATCGTCTTCTTGCCGTTGGGGCCGCCTTCCTGGCGAATCGACACGACGGACGGCTCATCGAGCACGATGCCCTTGCCGCGCATGTAGATCAGGGTGTTTGCGGTGCCGAGGTCGATCGCCAGATCGTTGGAGAAGTAGCTGCGCAAAAAACCGAACATTCAGAATCCTGTTTCGCTCTGGGCCGGCCCTGCATAGCGAGCGCTGAGGGCGGCAGCGGAAAAAATAACAGCCTCGGGAAGCGTGGCGGAAGCGGCCGCCGCGGCGCACGAAGCTGCGAGTGATGTCTACCGGGGATCGCACGAAGCACGCACGGCTTGCCGAAGCGGGGCGAAACGGTGCGGGAAAAGGCTAGCCGGGTTTGGGTCGAACGCGTAATGATACCTTATAATTTCACGGTATTTGAATCGAAACGGGCGGTATTTTTGCCGCTTCGGCCCCGATTTTTGAGGGTGGGATCGCACCCTCCAACCCCCCGCCGCAGCGCTGCTTTCGATGCGCTGCGCAGCCTTGTTTTTCCGGTGATCGCATGGCCCTGACCCTGACCGATGTGAAACGCATCGCGCACCTGGCGCGACTCGAAATGGCCGACGCCGACGCCGAGCATACGCTCGGCCAGCTCAATGAATTCTTCGGCCTCGTCGAGCAGATGCAGGCGGTCGACACCGCCGGCATCGCGCCGCTCGCCCACCCGATCGAACAGATCCAGGAAGTCGCGCAGCGCCTGCGCGACGACGCCGTGACGGAAGTCGTCGATCGCGACGACAACCAGCGTCCGGCGCCGGCCGTCCAGGACGGCCTCTATCTCGTGCCGAAGGTGATCGAGTAAGCATTCGATGACAAGCGCGCCGGCGCCGCGCCGCGCGCCACCCAGAATTCCCAGGAAAACCACTCAATGCACGCAAAAAGCCTGACCGAACTGCGCGCCGCGCTCGCCGCCAAGGAATGCTCGGCCGTCGAGCTCGCGCAGCTCTACCTGAAACGGATCGACGCGGCACGCGACCTGAACGCGTTCGTCCATGTCGAGCCCGACCTCACCCTCGCGCAGGCGAAGGCCGCCGACGCCGAACTCGCGCGCGGCGCGGGCGGCGCGCTCACCGGCCTGCCGATCGCGCACAAGGATGTCTTTGTCACGCGCGGCTGGCGCTCGACCGCCGGCTCGAAGATGCTCGCGCACTACGAGAGCCCGTACGACGCGACCGTCGTCGCCCGCCTGCAGGCGGCCGGCATGGTCACGCTCGGCAAGACCAACATGGACGAGTTCGCGATGGGCTCGTCCAACGAGAATTCGGCGTTCGGCGCGGTGAAGAACCCGTGGGACACGAACGCGGTGCCGGGCGGCAGCTCGGGCGGCAGCTCGGCGGCCGTTGCCGCGCGCCTCGCGCCGGCCGCGACCGGCACCGACACCGGCGGCTCGATCCGCCAGCCCGCGTCGTTCGCGGGCGTGACGGGCATCAAGCCGACCTACGGCCGCGTGTCGCGCTACGGGATGATCGCGTTCGCGTCGTCGCTCGACCAGGGCGGCCCGATGGCGCAGAGCGCGTCCGACTGCGCGCTGCTGCTGAATGCGATGGCCGGCTTCGACGAGCGTGACTCGACGAGCCTCGAGCGTGACGACGAGGATTTCACGCGCCACGTCGGCCAGCCGTGGGCCGCCGGCAACGACGCGGCCAGGCCGCTCGCGGGCCTGCGCATCGGTTTGCCGAACGAGTACTTCGGCGACGGCCTCGCCGACGACGTGCGTGCGTCGATCGACGCGGCACTCAAGCAGTACGAGGCGCTCGGCGCGACGCTCGTGCCCGTGTCGCTGCCGAAGACGGAACTGTCGATCCCCGTGTACTACGTGATCGCACCGGCCGAGGCATCGTCGAACCTGTCGCGTTTCGACGGCGTGCGCTTCGGCCACCGCGCCGCGCAGTACGGCGATCTGCTCGACATGTACAAGAAGTCGCGCGCCGAAGGCTTCGGCCCCGAGGTGAAGCGCCGGATTCTCGTCGGCACCTACGTGCTGTCGCACGGCTACTACGACGCGTACTACCTGCAGGCGCAGAAGATCCGCCGCATCATCGCGAACGATTTCCAGGAAGCGTTCAAGTCCTGCGACGTGATCATGGGCCCGGCGTCGCCGACGGTCGCATGGGATCTCGGCGCGAAGGGCGATGATCCGGTGCAGATGTATCTCGCGGATATCTACACGCTGTCGGTGAGCCTCGCCGGCCTGCCCGGCATGAGCGTGCCGTGCGGCTTCGGCGCGGGCGCGAACGCGAAGCGCCCGGTCGGCCTGCAGATCATCGGCAACTATTTCAACGAAGCCCGGATGCTGCAGGTCGCCGACGCGTTCCAGCGCGCGACCGACTGGCACAAGCAAGTTCCGGCTGGAGCGTAAATATATGACTCAATGGGAAGTCGTCATCGGTCTCGAGACGCACGCGCAACTGTCGACCGTCTCGAAGATTTTCTCCGGCGCGTCGACGCAGTTCGGCGCCGAGCCGAACACGCAGGCCTGCCCGGTCGACCTGGCGCTGCCGGGCGTGCTGCCGGTGCTGAACCGCGGCGCGGTCGAGCGTGCGATCCGCTTCGGCCTCGCGATCGGCTCGACCATCGCGCCGCGCAGCATCTTCGCGCGCAAGAATTATTTCTACCCCGATCTGCCGAAGGGCTATCAGATCAGCCAGTACGAGATTCCGGTCGTGCAGGGCGGCCGGATCACGATCCAGGTGCCCGCCAACGAAAAGGCCGGCAAGCAGGCGTACGAGAAGACGGTCAACCTGACCCGCGCGCACCTCGAGGAAGATGCGGGCAAGTCGCTGCACGAAGACTTCGCCGGGATGACCGGGATCGACCTGAACCGCGCGGGCACGCCGCTGCTCGAGATCGTCACCGAGCCGGAAATGCGCAGCGCGGCCGAGGCCGTGGCCTATGCGAAGGCGCTGCATGCGCTCGTCGTGTGGCTCGGCATCTGCGACGGCAACATGCAGGAAGGCTCGTTCCGCTGCGACGCGAACGTGTCGGTGCGCCCGGTCGGCCAGGAAAAGTTCGGCACGCGTGCCGAGATCAAGAACCTGAACTCGTTCCGGTTCCTTGAAGAAGCGATCAACTACGAAGTGCGTCGCCAGATCGATCTGATCGAGGACGGCGGCGAAGTCGTGCAGGAAACGCGCCTCTACGATCCGGACAAGCGCGAGACGCGTTCGATGCGCAGCAAGGAAGACGCGCACGACTACCGCTATTTCCCCGATCCCGACCTGATGCCGCTCGTGATCGGCCAGGACTGGATCGAGCGCGTGCAGGCCGGGATGCCCGAACTGCCGGCCGCGATGCAGCAGCGCTTCGCCGAGCAGTACGGCGTGTCCGCGTACGACGCCGGCGTGCTGACGTCGAGCAAGGCGATGGCCGCTTACTTCGAGGCCGTGGTCGCGAAGGCCGGCGCAGCGAACGCGAAGATCGCCGCGAACTGGCTGATGGGCGACGTGTCGTCGCAGCTCAATCGCGACGGCATCGAGATCGACGCGATTCCGGTCTCGGCCGCGCAGCTCGCGCTGGTGCTGCAGCGCATCGCCGACGGCACGATCTCGAACAAGATCGCGAAGGAAATCTTCGCGACGATCTGGGACGAGAAGGCCGACGACGAAGCCGCGGCCGACCGCATCATCGACGCGAAGGGCCTGAAGCAGATCTCCGACACCGGCGCGCTGGAAGCGATCATCGACGAAGTGCTCGCGGCGAACGCGAAGTCGGTCGAGGAATTCCGCGCGGGCAAGGAAAAGGCGTTCAACGCGCTGATCGGCCAGGCGATGAAGGCGACCAAGGGCAAGGCCAACCCGCAGCAGGTCAACGAACTGCTGAAGAAGAAGCTCGGCTGAACATGGCCGCGCGCCTGAACCGCGCCTGACGACGGGCCGCCGCCGGATTCGTTCGGGGCGGCCCGTCGTTTTGGTGCATGCGTTATCGTGTGAGCGTATGCATCGCACCGTCCAACGGAGGAACGAATGGCGAAACAACCGTCGCTCGACGATTTCCGCGTGCCGTACAGCACGCGCGAGAAGGAAGCTGCCGCATTCAGGCTCGATGCGTTCGATCCGGCCGCGAAGCCGTTCTCGTCGGGGTCGAAGGACGCCGACCGCGAACGGCTCACCGCCGTGTCGACGGAACTCGACGTGCAGCAGGAGCGCCTGCACACGCAGCAGAAGAAGCGCGTGCTGCTCGTGCTGCAGGGGATGGACACCAGCGGCAAGGACGGCACCGTGCGCGCGGTGTTTCGCGATGTCGATCCGCTCGGCCTGCGGATCGTGCCGTTCAAGGCGCCGACGCCGATCGAGGCCGCGCACGACTTCCTTTGGCGCGTGCACGCGCAGGTGCCGGCCGCGGGCGAACTCGCGATCTTCAATCGCAGCCACTATGAAGACGTGCTCGTGCCGCGCGTCCTCGAGCTCATCAACGACAAGGAATGCGAGCGCCGCTACCGGCAGATTCGCGATTTCGAGGCGATGCTCGCGGAGAACGGCACGACGATCGTCAAGTGCTTCCTGCACATCTCGAAGGACGAGCAGCGCGCACGGCTGCAGGCGCGCATCGACGATCCGACCAAGCACTGGAAGTTCGACATCTCCGATCTCGATGCGCGCAAGCACTGGGATGCGTACCAGTCGGCGTACCGCGACGCGCTCGCCGCGACCTCGGCCGAGCATGCGCCGTGGTACGTGATCCCGGCGAACTCGAAAACACATCGCAACGTGATGATCGCCGAGCTGCTGCTGCGCACGATGACCGACATGAAGCTCGAATTCCCGCCGCCGAAGCCGGAGCTCGAAGGCGTGAAGATCAGCTAGGCTGCGATCCTGTAAAACACATCGAACTGAACTGAACTACGGAACCCGACATGATGCGAGTGATTACCGCCAACCTGAACGGCATCCGCTCCGCCGCGAAGAAGGGCTTCTTCGAATGGCTCGGCGAACAGAGCGCCGATTGCGTGTGCGTGCAGGAAATCAAGGTATCGGCCGACGACCTGCCGGCCGAATTCGTCGAGCCGCACGGCTTCAGGAGCTATTTCCACCACGCCGAGAAGAAGGGCTACAGCGGCGCGGGCGTGTACAGCCGCCACGAGCCCGATGACGTGATCATCGGCTTCGGCAGCAGCGAATTCGATGCCGAGGGGCGCTACGTCGAGGCGCGCTACGGCAAGCTGTCGGTCGTGTCGGTGTACGTGCCGTCCGGCTCGAGCGGCGAAGAGCGCCAGCAGGCCAAGTACCGCTTCATGGACGCGTTCATGCCGCATCTCGCCGAGCTGAAGAAGAAGCGCGAGGTGATCCTGTGCGGCGACGTGAACATCGTCCACAAGGAAATCGACATCAAGAACTGGAAGAGCAACCAGAAGAACTCGGGCTGCCTGCCGGAAGAGCGCGCGTGGCTCACGCAGCTGTTCGACGATGTCGGCTACGTCGACGTGTTCCGCACGCTCGACCCGCGTCCCGAGCAGTACACGTGGTGGAGCAACCGCGGCCAGGCGTACGCGAAGAACGTCGGGTGGCGGATCGATTACCAGATCGCGACGCCGGGCGTGGCCGGCACCGCGAAAAGCACGTCGATCTTCAAGGACATCAAGTTCAGCGATCATGCGCCGCTGACGGTCGATTACGACTACAAGAAGTGACCTTCGGCGCTACGCAGCGCGCGTAGCTGCCGAGCCATCCGGTCGCCGGATGCAAGACGGGCCGCATGTCGAACATGCGGCCCGTTTCGCTTGGGGTGCCGCTTATTGTTTGAGCGACGCCATGTCGATCACGAACCGGTACTTCACGTCGCTCTTCAGCATCCGTTCGTAAGCGGCATTGATCTGCTGCATCGGAATCGTCTCGATATCCGACGTGATCCCGTGCTCCGCGCAGAAATCGAGCATCTCCTGCGTTTCCGCGATCCCGCCGATCAGCGAGCCCGCGAGGCGGCGGCGCTTGAAGATCAGGTTGAACACCTGCGGCGACGGGTGGTCGTGCTCCGGTGCGCCGACGAGCGTCATCGTGCCGTCGCGCTTCAGCAGGTGCAGGAACGGGTTCAGGTCGTGCTGCGCGGCGACCGTGTTCAGGATGAAGTCGAAGCTGTTCAGGTGCGCGTTCATCTGCGCTTCGTCCTTCGAGATCACCACTTCGTGCGCGCCGAGCCGTTTGCCGTCCTCGATCTTCGACGGCGATGTCGTGAACAGCACGACGTGCGCGCCCATCGCGCGCGCGAGCTTCACGCCCATGTGGCCGAGGCCGCCCAGGCCGACGATCCCGACCTTCTTGCCGGGGCCGACGTTCCACTGTCGCAGCGGCGAGTAGGTCGTGATCCCCGCGCACAGCAGCGGCGCGGCGCCTGCCGGGTCCAGCGTCTCGGGCACGCGCAGCACGAACGCCTCGTCGACGACGAGCTGTGTCGAATAGCCGCCGTACGTGACGTCGCCCATCACGCGATCCTGGCCGTTGTAGGTGCCGACGAAGCCGTTCTCGCAATACTGCTCGAGGCCTTCCGCGCAGCTCGGGCAGGTGCGGCACGAATCAACGAGACAGCCGACGCCGACCAGCTCGCCGACCTTGAAGCGCGACACCTGCGGGCCGGTCGCGGTCACGCGGCCGACGATTTCATGGCCCGGCACGACCGGGTAGATCGTGTTGCGCCATTCGTTGCGGGCCTGGTGCAGGTCCGAGTGGCAGACGCCGCAGTAGAGCACCTCGATCTGGACGTCGAGGTCGCGCAGCGCGCGGCGCTGGAATTCGAACGGGGCGAGCGGCGAGCGCGCATCGGTCGCCGCGTAAGCGTAGGTTGTGCTCATGCAGGGGGCTCCTTGTCCGGGAAAAACATCCGGTGAAACAGACTGCCGCCGCATCATGTGGCGACGCGGCGAGACAGGTGCCCATCGTAAGGAGCGGGCCGCGTCGGCGAAATACACGAAGGTCTCGAAGATTTGCCTATTCCTCTCGAATTGCGTGCGAACGGCCGTCAAAACGCTTTCAAGGTGCTACATTGCAAGCCAGATTCTCTTGCCGGACAGGACGACGCCGATGAGCTTCCAGCCCCTTTTCGACGATTCGGGCGAGCGTGTGCGGCGCCGCATGATCGAGCTGCATGCGCGCCTCGCGCCGAACGACGGCGACACGCTGGCGGCGCTCGACGGCGTGCGCTTCATCCGCGTGAGCCGTCCCGCGCCGCGCATGCCGGCGCTGTACGAGCCGAGCATCATCGTCGTGTGCCAGGGCCGCAAGCTCGGCTATCTCGGCGATCGCTCGTTCGTCTACGACGCGCAGCAGTATCTCGTGCTGTCGGTGCCGCTGCCGTTCGAATGCGAGACCTTCGCGAGCATGGACGAGCCGTTTCTCGCGATCTCGATCCGTGTCGATCTGGCGGTGATCGCCGAACTCGCGATCCTGCTCGACGAGACCCTCGGCGCGGCGGTCAGCGAGCCGCACGGCGTCTATTCGACACCGCTCGACGCGCCGCTCGCCGACGCGGTGGTGCGGCTGCTCGAAGCGCTCGCGTCGCCGCACGACACGTGCGTGCTCGGGCCGGCGATCATGCGCGAGATCGCGTACCGCGTGCTGACGGGCGCGCAGGGCGACGCGATTCGCGCGGCGCTCGTCCAGCAGCATCATTTCGGCCGCATCGCGAAGGCGCTGCGGCGCATCCACGCGGACCTGAAGGCCGAGCTCGACGTCGAGACGCTCGCGCGCGAGGCCGGGATGAGCCTCGCGGTGTTCCACGCGCAGTTCAAGCACGTGACGGCGACGTCGCCGATGCAGTATGTGAAGGCCGCGCGGCTGCACCAGGCGCGGTTGATGATGGTGCAGGACGGCGTCGGGGCGGGGGCTGCCGCCGCGCGGGTCGGCTATGCGAGCGCGTCGCAGTTCAGCCGCGAGTTCAAGCGGCTGTTCGGCCGCAGCCCCGGTGACGAAGTGCGCTGGATGCACGAAAGCGGCAGCCGGCCGGTCGAATCGGACGTTGGCGCATAGCGCCCGGCGTCACGCGCCGGCGATGTCCGACGAGGAAGCCGCCGGCCGCGGCGCTCAGCGCCGCACGACCTTGCGCCGCTGCGCGTTGATGCCCGCGTAGTCGGGCAGCGTGTCGACCCGTTTGCCGATTGCCTTCGCATACAGCGGCATCAGGTCCGGCAGGCGGTTCAGCAGATCCTGCCGCCGCGCCGCGCCGTACGGGTGCATGTAGATGAAGCCCGACGTCCTGTTCGCGCGCGTTGCCGCCGCGAGCTTGTCCCACAACGTGATCGCCGCGCGCGGATCGAAGCCCGCGCGGGCGGCGATGTCGCCGCCGATCACGTCGGCTTCGGTCTCGTCGGTCGGGTCGTAGCGCAGCGTCTGCAGGCGTGCGCCGAGGTTCAGCTCCTGCTGCAGCGGATCGCCGACGCCGAACAGCGGCGGCAGCGTAGCCGCTCGCAGTGACGTTTGCGACGTCGCGCTGAAATTGCTGCGCGCGTGTTCGCGCAGCGCATGCGCGATGCCGTGCGCGAGCAGCACGCCGGACTCGTCGTCGTTCAGGCGCACGCGATCGAGCAGCCCGCCGTACACGAGCACCTTGCCGCCCGGCAGGCAGGTGACGCGGATGTCGCGCGAGCGGATCGCGGTGACGTCCCACGCCCAGTTCTTCACGCGATCGTTCCACTTCACCGAATACGGTGCGAGCTTCATCACGATCGCGCGCAGGCGTTTCACGCGCGGCTGGTTCGCGGGCAGCAGGCGGTCGCTGTCGGCGGCCGCCTGCACGATCTGCGCATATTCGTTGGCGGTGAGTTGCTCGAGCAGCGGCGACGGGATCAGCGTGCGGAACGCGATCGCGTTGCCGTAGCGGACCTGCTGCGGCGTCGGCGTATAGGCTTTCGCCGGCACGGCCGCGCCGGTCGGCTGCGCGGCTTCGGCGGCGGACGGCGCAACCGGGGCCGCCGGCGTGGACGGCGCAGCCGGCGCGGAGCCCGCCGCGGCCGCACCGGCGTCGGACGCATGCGCGCTTCCGGCCGCGCCGAGCATCGCGATGCCGGCGCTCAGTGCGGCGGCGACGCGTGCCACGCGATGCAATCGATCATTGCGCACGGCTGGCCTCGCCGTTGCGCGCGACACCGTTCCACGGCGCGATCTTGAACAGCAGCAGCATGCCGGGGATCGCGAGCGCGGTGCACACGATGAAGTAGTCGAACCAGCCGATCTTCGCGACGATGAAGCCGCTCGCGGCCGATGCGAGCGTGCGCGGCACGGACGCGAGGCTCGTGAACAGCGCGAACTGCGTGGCCGTGTAGCGCGGGTCGGTCGTGCTCGCGATATACGCGACGAACGCGGCCATCGTCAGGCCGGTCGTGAAGGTTTCGACGCCGTAGACGATCGCGAGCGCGACCGTCATCGGGCTGAACTGCGGCGTGACGGCGATGCCGAACACCGACAGCGCCGACGCGATTGCGTGGCTCGTCGAGACGGTGAAGTCGTAGAGCACCGCGAGCACGGGCGAGCCGGGGCCGAGTTGCGCGAGCCACGCGAAGCCGAGCGTCGACACCATCTGCAGCGCGCCGAAGATCCACAGCCCGCGGCCGATCCCGATCTTCACGAGCCAGACGCCGCCGATGATGCCGCCGGCGACGCTTGCGACGAGCGCGGTGGTTTTCGCGACGATGCCGATCTCGGTACGCGTGAAGCCGATGTCGAGGAAGAACGACGTCGACAGCGTGGTCGCCATCGTGTCGCCGATCTTGAACAGGAAGATGAACGCGATGACGAGCAGCGCGCCGGCCCAGCCGTCGCGCTGGATGAATTCGCGGAACGGCAGCACGATCGCGTCGCGCAGGTTGCGCGGCGGCGCGCCGACCACTTCGGGCTCGCGCACGACGAGCGTCATCAGGATGCCCGGCAGCATGAACGCGCCGGTGAGCGCGAACACGGCGTCCCACGGCAGGTGGTCGGACAGGATCAGCGCCAGCGAGCCGGGGATCAGCGCGGCGAGCTTGTACGCGTTCACGTGTACCGCGTTGCCGAGGCCCTGCTCGGTGTCGCGCAGCAGTTCGCGGCGATACGCGTCGATCACGATGTCGGAGCTTGCGCCGAAGAACGCGACGAGCGTCGTGAGCGCGGCCACTGTCCAGATCGAGTCGCGCGGCGACACGAAACCGAGCGCGGCGATCGCACCGGCGACCAGCACCTGGGTGAGCAGCATCCAGCCGCGCCGGCGGCCCGGCCGCCAGCCGGGCAGGCGCGGGAGGTAGCGGTCCATCAGCGGCGCCCACAGGAACTTCCACGTATACGGGAACTGGATCAGCGCGAACAGGCCGATTTCCTTCAGGTTCACGCCCTCGGAGCGCAGCCATGCCTGCACGAGGTAGACGAGCGTGAACAGGGGCAGACCCGACGTGAACCCGAGGAACACGCAGATCAGCATGTGCGTGTTCAGATAGGCTCGCCAGCCGGGGTGATCCTCGTGGGCGGTGAGCGCGGGCGCCTCGTGTGGCGTTTTGGACATGGACTGGAACTGGGTAGCGTTGACTGATTGCGGCGGCAGCGCAGGCGGCGCGGGCAGCGCAGGGGCGCGGCCGCACGTGCGTGCGGGCCGTCGGCGTCCGTCAACGGCTCCCCGGCTCAGCTGCGCTTGACGCGATAGACAGCAAGACTACCACGCCAGTTCGCTCCCCATCGAATCGGTTGGCCTTCGTGCAGCACCACGCGGTCGAGGATCGTCACGCCGACTTCGGGCGCGAGCGCCTCGAAATCCTCGATCGTCAGCACCCGGACGTTCGGTGTGTTGTGCCACTGGTAAGGCAGCGACTTCGACACCGGCATCCGGCCGTTCAGCACCGACAGCCGGTGCGGCCAGTAGCCGAAATTCGGGAACGACACGATGCATTCGCGCCCGACCCGCGCGGTTTCGCGCAGGATCGCGGCCGTCTGGTGAATCGTCTGCAGAGTCTGCGACAGGATTGCGATGTCGAAGCTGTGGTCCTCGAACAGGCGCAGGCCGTCCTCGAGGTTCTGCTGGATCACGTTGATGCCGTTCTTCGCGCTCGCGAGCACGCCCGCGTCGTTCAGCTCGATCCCGTATCCGGTTACGTCCAGTTCTTCCATCAGCAGCGCGAGCAGCGAGCCGTCGCCGCAACCGAGGTCGAGCACCGTCGAGCGCGGTTCGACCCAGCGCGCGATCGTGCGGAAGTCCGCGCGCGCGGACAGGGAATTCAGCGCTTGCTGGTTCATGCGCCCACCTCGTTGGCAATTCGTTCGTAATACGCGCGGATCAGGTTGTGATAGCGCGCGTCTTCGAGCAGGAACGCGTCGTGGCCGTGCGGCGCGTCGATCTCCGCGTAGCTGACCGTGCGCTTGTTGTCGAGCAGCGCCTTCACGATCTCGCGCGAGCGGGCGGGCGCGAAGCGCCAGTCGGTCGAGAAGCTCGCGATCAGGTATTTCGCCTGCGTGTGCGCGAGTGCGGCCGTCAGGTTGCCGTCGAACGCCTTCGCCGGGTCGAAGTAGTCGAGCGCGCGCGTGATCAGCAGGTACGTGTTCGCGTCGAAGTAGTCGGCGAACTTGTCGCCCTGGTAGCGCAGGTACGACTCGACCTCGAACTCGACGTCGAAGCTGAAGTTGTAGGCATCGAGCGCGCCGTCCGCGCGGCGTAGCGCACGGCCGAATTTCTCGGCCATGTCGTCGTCGGACAGGTACGTGATGTGGCCGATCATCCGTGCGACGCGCAGGCCGCGCTTCGGCTTCACGCCGTGCGCGTAGTAGTCGCCGCCGTGGAAGTCGGGATCGGACAGGATCGCGGAGCGCGCGACCTCGTTGAACGCGATGTTCTGCGCGGACAGCTTCGGCGTCGACGCGATGTCGATGCAGTGCGCGACGCGTTCCGGATACATCAGGCTCCATGCGAGCGCCTGCATCCCGCCGAGGCTGCCGCCCATCACCGCGGCGAAGCGCTCGATGCCGAATGCGTCGGCGACACGCGCCTGCGCGTGCACCCAGTCCTCGACGGTGACGACCGGGAAGCGTGCGCCGTACGGCTTGCCGGTCGACGGATCGGCGCTCATCGGGCCGGTCGAGCCGAAGCACGAGCCGAGGTTGTTCACGCCGATCACGAAGAAGCGGTTGGTGTCGAGCGGCTTGCCGGGGCCGACCATGTTGTCCCACCAGCCGGTGCTGCGCGGATCGTCCGCGTAGACGCCGGCGACGTGGTGCGACGCGTTGAGCGCGTGACAGACGAGCACCGCGTTCGAGCGCGCGGCGTTGAGCTCGCCGTACGTCTCGACGACGAGCTGATAGTTGCCGAGCACGCTGCCGCTTTGCAAGCGCAGCGGTTCGGCGAAGTGCATGGTCTGTGGAGCGACGATGCCGATCGATTCCATTCGTTCCGCCTTATGACTGGGCGGCTAAACGGTGTCGGCGAGGCGCGGAGGCGAAGGTGCGCGGCTGACGACCTCTTTAGCCGCATTTGTAGTGAACCGCCGGGACAAGGACGCATCAAGGCCCCGGCCGGTTCGCGCGCCCGCAATCGAGTCAGCAAATCGGCGCGCTTCCGACCTGCCGCCGAGCGGGCGGCAGGTGGCACAAAGTATAGCGGATTTTCCAGGCGAGCGAGCGGTCCGGAAGGCCACGTTCAAGCAGGTGCCGACGCCTGTCGTCTGGCACCGCTGTCCCGTGAAACGCGTTGCCGCCGCGACTTTTTAATACAGAAAATATCGAATTATTTGATGCCTGGTGTGACCGGGTAAATCCTTCAATTTCTGTAACGTTTATTCAATATAAAACGAAATTCGTACAAGTTCTAAATTTATTTTATTTGATTTAGTTCGCGTCCTGTTTTTGAGATGAAGGCATGTCAATAGAGTTTCAACCAGCTTTCAGTATCCGGTTGAAACGCGCGATTTGGCAGCGCTGTCGGCATGATCTTTCATCTGTGTTCATGCGATTTCTCAGAATGCAGTTTCGCATTTCTTCCCGGAAAGCCGTAAGCGTTGAGCTACTTGTCACCGCTCTTGCCGAGTCGTCACATCGATATGGCTGTGCAAATTCGATGCGCGTCGCGGAGAGGTTTACCAAAGGAAAAGTTCGTATGAACAAGTCGTATCGTGTCGTGTGGAACGCCTCGACCAGCACTTGGTGCGCGGCATCGGAAATTGCACGCGGGCGCTCGAAATCATCGCGCTCGGCGAAATCGAAAATCGCGGCGGCCACTGCGCTGGTCGTTGCCTCCATGGGGTCCGCGTACGCGGACGAAGTCGACCCGGCAGACCCGACGCTCGACGATCGGACCCATCTGACCGACGTCAAGCAGGATGATCCGCTGACGCTCAAGCGAAGCGGGCCCGATACCCGGGCAGTCGTGCCCGACAACAGCGCCTACGTGAAGATCAATGCGAAGGGCGACGGCACGGATAACGCGTCGGCGATGGGCGAGAACTCGATCGCGATCGGCAGCAGCGCGAAAACGCGCTCGGCTACGTCGGGTCTCGGCGGTGCGGTGGCGATCGGTACCGCAGCGACGGCGGCTGGCAACAACGTCGCGCTTGGCGGCAGCGCATCGGCAACGGGCGAACTCGGTGCGGTTGCGCTGGGGGCCTCGGCCAATGCATCCGGCAAGTCGTCGGTCGCGCTCGGCTTCGAGTCACAGGCGACCGGTTGGGGCGCCTACGCGCTGGGCCGGAAGGCGGCGGCGCTGGCGGACGCCTCGGTGGCGATCGGTGATTCGTCGATGGCGACGCGGACCGGCACGACGGCGATTGGCTTGCAGGCTGCGGCGGCTGCGGACAATGCGGTCGCAATCGGTCAGAGCGCGGCGGCGCGCGCCACCGACTCGCTGGCACTCGGTGCGTATTCCGAGGCTGACCGGAGCCAGACGGTATCGGTCGGTACCGCCGGCTTCGAGCGTCAGATCGTCAATGTCGGGCGCGGCACGCAGGCGACCGATGCCGTCAACATCGCGCAGCTCAAGGACGTGACCGCCACGCTGGGTGGCAACGCTGCGGTCGACGCGAACGGCAACATCAAGAAACCGGCCTACACGATCGGCAGCAAGACCTACGACAACGTCGGCGACGCGCTGCTGGCGGCGTCCGCGTCGGGCGGCGGGTCGGAAAACGCGGTCGAGTACGACTCCACCGCGAAGAATTCGGTGACCCTCGGCGGCACCGGCTCGGCCGAGGTCAAGCTCACCAACGTGCGCGCGGCCACGCTGGCGTCGAACAGCACGGACGCCGTCAACGGCGCGCAACTGTTCGCGACCAACAACCGCGTGACCAAGGTCGAGCAGTCGCTGACCGATAGCGGCCTGATCGATCCGTCGACCGGCGAGTCGCTCGCGGTCGTGTACAAGGACGCGACCAAGAGCACCGTTGCGCTGGGCGGCACGGGTGGTACGACCGTCACGAACGTGAAGGCCGGCAAGGTCGTATCGGCCAGCAAGGACGCCGTGAACGGCAGTCAGCTGTACGACGTATCGTCGAGCGTCGCGTCGGCACTCGGCGGTCAATCGGCCGTCAACGCGGACGGCACCGTGTCGACACCGACCTACAAGGTTGGCGACAAGACCTACAACAACGTCGGCGACGCACTTCAGGCCGCGGCCGCCTCGGGCGGGGCTGGCGGCGAGGATGCGAACGCCGTGCACTATGACGGTACGAACAAGTCCAGCGTGACGCTGGGCGGCACGGGTGCGTCGAACCCGGTCTCGCTGAAGAACGTCGCGACGGGCACCGCCGCCACCGACGCAGTCAACGTGGCCCAGCTCCAGAGCGGCATGAGCGACGTCAAGGACGAGATCAAGAAGGACCTCGGCGACGGCACGCTCGACATGAAGTACATCAAGGTTCGGGCCACGGGCATGCAGGCCAATGCGCTGGGCAAGAACAGCGTGGCGATCGGCTCGCAAGCGAATGCGACGAACATCGATACGCTGGCGATCGGGTCGGGTGCCCGCGCGTCGGGGGCCAACTCGATCGCAATCGGCGTCAACTCGGTTGCTATGGCAGCCAATACCGTGTCGGTAGGCGACGTGGATTCCAAGCGTCGGATCGTCAACGTCGAAGCGGGTATTGACGACTCGGATGCCGTCACCATGAAGCAGTTGACCGACGCGATGAATTCCGCCAATACGAAGCTCGACGTGAAGATGACGCGGATGACGCGTGACGTCGAATCGAAGCCGGGCAGCTTCGTCGCGATCGAAGGGTTGGGCGCGGACGGCAGCTTGCCGAGCATTGCATCGATGAACGGGCGCGATCCCAAATTGGGTACGGCTGCGGCCATCGGCGTAGGGAGTGGCGCCGGCGGGCTCAATACTGTCGCAGTCGGTCTGCAGGCGGTTGCGAGTTCGGACAACTCGGTGGCGATCGGCAGTATCGCCCAGACGGGTGTTGATCACCCGTATTCGGTGGCGATCGGCAGCATGGTCACGACGAATGGTCCCGGCGCGTTGGCAATCGGCTCTCGAGCGAAGGCCAACGGCGAAAACGCGGTGGCAGTCGGCAACAACGGCGTGATGGCGCTGGGCAAGAGCTCGATCGCCATGGGCGACAAGGCGACGACGGCGGTCGGGAGCGTGAACGGTATGGCGCTCGGCAAGTCTGCGAAGATCGAGCAAAACGTAACCGACGCCATCGCACTGGGTGCCAACGCGAGTGTGGCGTCGGGCAATAACGGTGGCATCGCACTGGGCGCCAATTCCGTCGCCGATCGCGGCAATGCGCTCTCCGTCGGGTCGAATTCGCTCCAGCGCCAGATCGTCAACGTCGCAAAGGGTACTAAAAACAACGACGTGGTGAACGTGAGCCAGCTGACGGGCGTGACGAACGCGCTCGGCGGCGGCGCGGGCATCGATGTCGATGGCACCGTCAAGGCGCCGACGTACAAGGTTGGCGACACGACGTACAACAACGTCGGCGACGCGCTGGACGCGATGTCGAAGAACGCCGGCTCTGACCCGAACGCGGTGGTGTACGACAGCACGTCGAAGGACAAGGTGACGCTGGCGGGCAAGGCGGGCACGACGCTGTCGAACGTGGCGGCGGGCAAGGCCGACCTGGATGCGGTGAACGTGTCGCAGCTGAAGTCGTCGGGCCTGATCGGTGAAGACGGCAAGTCGCGTGCTGCAATCACCTACGACAAGAACGCGGACGGTACGCCGAACTACCAGTCGGCGACGCTGGCGGGCGCTGGCGGTACGAAACTGACGAACGTGAAGGCCGCTGAGCTGTCGTCGACGAGCACGGACGCGGTGAACGGCTCGCAACTGTTCGCGACGAACGAGAACCTGGGCAACCTGAA
>NZ_QTPQ01000036.1:0-87505 GCF_003853425.1 Burkholderia sp. Bp9140 | reverse complement strand
GCGCCCGCCTTCGCGAGCTCCAGTGCGATTTCCTTGCCGATGCCGCTTGCGGCGCCCGTGACGACTGCGGTCTTGCCATTCAGGTTGCTCATTTCGAATTTCCCGTGGTGAAAGGATTGACAGGGAGAAAGGACTGCGGACGTATTACTGAGCCAGGTAATCGTAGACGACTTCGCCGAGGCCGAGTGTCAAATCCGCGACGATATGGCGGGCCTCGACGATCTCGAGCACCGGCAGGTCGGCCACCGGCGCGAGCGCGTGCGGCGCCAGTTCGAGCGACGCGGGGCCCGTCCACGCGCCCTTCATCCTGATGTCCTGCATGTAGTAGCGCACCAGTTCGCACACGCGTGCGGTGCCGTCCACGTGCGGGATGATCTTCAGCAGGAAGTTCGGGCCGGCGAGGCGCTTCGTCTGCTCGTCGATGTCGAGTTCCTTGTGCTTGTAGCCCATCGTGCCGGTCGCGACGCGCACCTTGCCGTAGTCGAGCGTACCCAGGATGTGATCGGTGTTCACGTGCAGCGTGGGCGACGCGAGCTTCTTCGGGAAGCCCCACAGCTCGCGGCCGCCGGCGATCGGCGGGTGATCGTCGAGATACATCGCGAGCGTGTAGCCGCCGGCCTGGCCGTTGTATTCGACGGGGATCACCTGGCCGCTTTCGGTGTAGTCGCCGAAGCCGGTCGAATCGGCCATGCGAATGAATTCGTAATGCACGAGCGGCTCGGTGATCTGCAGCGGCTCGGGGACGATTTCACGCAGACGGTCGGGATCGGTGCGATACGTGATGATCAGAAACTCACGATCGACGAAACGGTACGGGCCCATCGGGAACGCAGGGCTGGTCAACGGCATCGCAAACGCTTTCGATCGGACATCGCTGGGTTTCATGCGGACTCCTTGTTGTTGATCGCTTCGTGGATGAGTGCTCGTAAGCCCGTAATCCTATGCCTGTGCGTTGCCGTTGTGCGATGCCGCATTTGGAATTAATTGTTGCCGATTTCGAATTATTTGCAACGCAAATATTGAGACGAACGGCGCATACGGCATGGAGCGCGCGTGGCGGTCCGATCCTCGCACACGTCAATGACGCCACGATGTGAAAAAGGTGAGCCTTTCCGGGACGGTTGGTGAGCTTTTACGGGAGACGGTCGTGCGGAAATGTGACAATTGTGTGAACTTGTGTTGCAGTGCGGGCTCTAAGTGCCTTCGCGCGCGGTGCACGGGTCCGTCCTGATCGCCGGTCGCCCGACGCATTAAGCAATGCTTAAGCGAATGCGCCCTAGCATCGTTCGCATTCGACCGGTACGCCCGGTCCCATCATTACGCCCCACGCAACCGGATTCATGCAGAACCTCAATCTCACCCTGTTTTCCGCCTTCAATGCCGGCGCCGCGCCGCACCCCGGCGTTGCCCGCCTCGCGATCTTCGCCGCCGACTGGCTCGTCTATGCGCTGCCCGCGATGCTGCTGCTGACCTGGATCTTCGGCGAGCGCCCGACGCGTCGCCAGGCGATCGAAGCCGGCGTCGGCACGTGCGTGGCGCTGGCGCTCGCGCAGGTGCTCGGCCATTTCTGGTTCTCGCCGCGGCCGTTCATGGCCGGCGTCGGCACGCAACTGATTCCGCATGTGCCGGACAGCTCGTTTCCGAGCGATCACATGACGTTCGCGTGGAGTCTCGCGGTCGGCATGATGCTCGCCGGCACCACGCGGCTGACAGGCTTCGTGATGGCCGCGATGGCCGTCGCGATTGCATGGGGTCGTGTGTATGCGGGCGTGCATTGGCCGTTCGACATGGCCGGCGGTGTGCTGGTCGGCACGACCGGCGCACTGGCCGCGCATCTGTACGGGCAACGCGTGGTCGAGCTGCTCGAACGGATCGGCGATGTCGTGCACGCGGTGATGATGGGGCGCGAGCGCGCGCCCTGAGCCCGGGAACCACGCGGATAAGACTTCGTCCGGACGCCTTCAACCAGGCGTCTTGGCTGCGTCGGCCGATGCCGATGTGCTGCCGCCTGCTTCGTGCAGTTCAGGCGTTTCGCCCGGGTGCTGGGCGGCGTCGCGTTCGAGAGAACTTTCCTTCAGGATCGCGCACATCGCGACGAACAGCGCGAGCACGACGGCCGCCAGGCCGCAATAGCCGGCGATCTTCAGGTTGCGAAGGAAAGGCGAAGCGTGGCTTTCTTTTGTCATGACCGGGCGCTCCTGGGCGGGCTGCGGCGGCTGTCGCACGACAGCGGCGTCGCAGACATACATATATACCAGCCACGCCGCCGATGCCAAGCCCGCCGATGCGCGGGTGCCCGTTCGCGTCAGTCTTCCAGCGTTTCATGCACGGCCGCCGCGCCGCGCTTCCAGTAGGCCGCCGCGCGGATGCGCGACTTGTCGACGCCGCGCTCGCCGGTCAGGTGCTGACGCACCGCGCGCATCGACTGCGCTTCACCGGCCGCCCACACGTAACCGTCGCCGGAGGACGGTAGCGGCAGCTCGCGCACGGTATTCAGCAGCACGTCGCCGTCCGCCGCGTCGGCTTCGGCGCGAAAGCGCCAGATTTCATGCACGTCGGCGCGCGTATCGAACGCGATCTGCGCGGTGCGATCCGCGACTTCCAGCACGACCGCCGCGCGCGTGCCGGCCGGCAATTGCTCGAGGCGCCGCGCGACCGCCGGCAGCGCCGTATCGTCGCCGATCAGCAGATGCCAGTCGAAATCGATCGGGACCACGAACGAACCGCGCGGGCCGCCGATACCGAGCCATTGGCCGACGCGGGCCTGCGCCGCCCATTGCGATGCGGGACCCGGATGGTTCAGCACGAATTCGAGATCGAGTTCGCAGGCGGCGCGGTCGAAGCGGCGCGGCGTGAAATCGCGCGCGACCGGCTTCGGCTCGCCTTCGGGAAACTCGGGGCCGTTCGGGCCGAGCGTCGGCATCGCGGGCCGCTCGGCGCCGGGCGCCGGGAAAAACACCTTCACGTGGTCGTCGAACGACGACGATTCGAAATCCGCGAGGTCGGGGCCGCCGAGGGTCACGCGCAGCAGGTGCGGCGTCACCGCGTGCACGCGCACGACCTGCAGCTGGCGGAACTTGAGGGTATGGCGCACACGGGTGACGGCGCGTTCGGATGGGTTCTGCATCAATCCGTTCTCCTATGGTTTTGACGAGGCGGCGCGGGTTACGCGCCGGTGCCGCCTTCGATTTCGGCCGTCGCGCGGCGCATGATCGCCGCGATACGCCGCTGCTCGTCGGCATCGGCGGCGCTCTTGTGGAGCAGCGCCCGCTTCAGTGCGAGGCGGGCCTCGACGAACTCCGGCAGCCAGCCGGGCTGCGCTTCGTCCTGCGCTTCGCTGCCCGCCGACTCGCCGGCGAACGCGCGGCGCATGAATTCCATCTTGCGCGCGAGGTGCGTGAGGCGCGCGAACAAGGTGTCGACGCGTTCGCGCTGTGCATTGAGATGCGCGCGGCCGGCGTCGGTCAGTGCATAGCGCTTGCGGTTGCCTTCCGCCTGCGATGCGACGAAGCCGACTTCCTCGAGATACGTGAGTGCCGGGTACACCATGCCGGGGCTCGGGCTGTAGAAACCGTTCGAGCGCGTGTCGAGCGCCTTGATCAGTTCGTAGCCGTGGCTCGGTTGCTCGGCGACCAGCGCGAGCAGCAGCAGCTGGAGATCGTCGGAGCTGAACTGGCGGCCGCGCGGCATGCCGTCGTCGCCGAAATCGCCAAAGCCGCGTCCGCCACGGCCGCCGAACGGGCCGCCGCCAAACGGGTCGTGGCCGCGGCGATGGCGGCCGATCGCGTGCCAGAGGCCGGCGAACCAGTCAGGGCCGGCATGCGCACCATGACCGTCGCATCGGGCATGGCCGCGGGAGGGGTTGTGTCGCATGATCGTGTCCTATATGTCGTAAAACATATCTAAAGATATATATCGAAAGATAGGGTGTCAAGGACGGAATATTGGGGATGAAACGGCGGCGGGGCTCGAACGGTGAGGAATGTGGCGTGGCATCGCTTGCCCGGGTTGCGTGCGTCTGGCGAGCCGGTTCGGTCGTCGCGGCAATTGCTTGCATTGCTCTGGTCCGGCACCTGTCGCCCGGGTAGCCAACGATAGAAAGGGGCTCGCCAACGACGCGATGAAGTTGCCCATCCGTCCGTGAGTGAAAGGTCGACAACGGCTCGCTGTGATCCGCCTGACGCATCCGCGCAACCGCCGCATGTGGATCGCGTCACGCGACGGGCGCATTCCGATACGCGACCCGATACGCCCCCGGACTACACCCGAACCGCGCCTTGAACGCCCGCCCGAAATGCGTGATATCCGAAAACCCGCACGCGATCGCCAACTCCAGCAGCGTGCGATTGGTATCCGCCGGATCCTCCAGCGCGCGCCGGCTCGCCTGCAGCCGGTATTCCTGGATCAGGCTCTGCGGGGTCCGCTCGGTCGCGGCCAGCGCGCTGTACAGCGTGCGCCGTGACACGTTCAGCGCGCTCGCCAGCTTGTCCGGCGACAGATCGGGATCGCTGTAGTGATGCGACAGATAGATTTCCGCGTTCATCCGCAGCGTCGCGCTGCGCGCATCGGCGCCGGTCAGCGAATCGCTCGCCTCGCGGCGGATCACCGAATCGAGCAGCATCAGCGTCGACTGCTCGAAGCCGAACAGGCTTTCCGGATCGTTCGGCACCTGCCCGTCCATCAGGTAATGGATCGATTGAAGGGCCAATTGCGCATTGCCGACGGTCCGACGCACCTGCACGCCCTCGCGCTCCACGAACCAGCGCCACATCGTGCCGCTTCTCGGCGGTGTCAGCGCGGCGACGAAGCGTGATGCGTTCGCCGATTCGATCATGTACGGCTGCGTCGCATCGTAGATCACCCACTCGCCCGGATTGACGGTCGACGTCGCGTTGCGCTGCGTGACGCGGCTCTGTCCGGCGATCTGGAACAGGATCTTGTAGCAGTCGCTGTCGGCGCGCGACGCGAGCGAGCGGTCGCGATCGACGCGGATCGCGGTGGTGTCGACGTCCGCCATGCGCAGGCCGCCAACCGTGGCAACCCGCACCGACATCCGGAACTGCGGGCCGGTGTCGTGAAAGACCAGCGGCAGGAAGCTGTCAGCGATCAGGTCGCGCAGATTCGCGCTGCTGTTGCTGGCGTCGACGACGAGTTCGTGTGCCATTGCCGGAAGAGGGAGAGGGCCGGGGAACGCGTCAAGGTTAATGCAAACGGCCGGGACGCGCGTTCAGACGCGGCCATTGTCGGGAGCCCGGCCCTGCAGCGTCAATCGTGGTTTCTCCACGTTCCCCAGGGCCGCCGCGGCACGGCATCGATCTGCACGCTGAAGCCAAAAGTATGCACGCAACGCCGATCGGCGCTTGCGGCGCGTCCCTAGAATCGACAAGCGGTCGGCAAGCTGTCCTGTCGAATCGGGCGTGCGCTCACGCGCAGCCCGTCGGCGCGTCGAATCGCACGGGCTGGCTCGCGCCATGAAAAACAACCACCGATTTTCAAGGAGACCCCGCCGAAGGCCGGGCGACGAACGCATGCGGCGACTGCGCGCGCCGGCGAACGTGGCGCGGACGACAGCGGGCGCATACCAGGATGTCCGATAGAACTTTCGACTACATCGTCATTGGCGCCGGCTCGGCGGGCTGCACGATCGCGACCCATCTCGTCGAGCGCCGCAAGGGCACCGTGCTGTTGCTGGAAGCGGGCGGCCACGACAAGGATCTGTTCATCCATATGCCGGGCGGGTTGGCGAAGGCCATTCCGCGCTACACGTGGCCGTATGCGGCCGAGCCGTCGGACGACGTGAAGGGCCGCTCGATCGCGGTGCCGCAGGGGCGCGTGCTCGGCGGCTCCAGCTCCGTCAACGGGATGCTGTACGTGCGCGGGCACCGCAACGACTACGACCGCTGGGAGACCGAGTTCGGCTGCAAGGGCTGGGGCGCGGACGACATGCTGCGCTACTTCGCGAAGGCGGAGAACAACGAATCGCTGACGGCGCCCTATCACGGCAACAAAGGGCATCTGCAGGTCACCGAGATCCGCTATCGCCATCCGCTGTCGCAGGCGTTCGTGCGGGCGGGCCAGCAGATGGGGCTCGACTACCTGATCGACTACAACGGCGAGCGGCAGGAGGGCGTCGGGTTCTATCAGGCAACGATCTTCAACGGCGAGCGCGGCTCGACGGCGGCGACGTATCTGAAGTCGATCCGGAACCGTCCGGAATTCAGCCTCGAAGTCGATGCGCTGGTCGAGCGCGTCGACATCGAGGGCGGCCGCGCGACCGGCGTCACGTATCGGCAGGGCAACCGTCGCGTGACCGCGCGCGCCCGGGCGGAAATCATCGTGTCGGCCGGCGCGATCGGCTCGCCGAAGATCCTGCAGTTGTCCGGCATCGGGCCGCGCAAGGTGCTCGAGGAGGCCGGCGTGCAGGTCCGGCACGTGCTGCCGGTGGGCGAGAACTTCCACGATCACCTGCACATGTCGGTCAACGCGACGATCCGCACGCCGGTGTCGCTCTACGGCCAGGACCAGGGATGGCGCGCATTGAAGCACGGCATCCAGTGGAAGTGGTTCCGCTCGGGCATCCTGACGTCGCCGGTGCTCGAAGGGTTCGCGTTCGTCGATACCTGCGGGCAGGGGCAGCCGGACGTCCAGTTCCATTTCCTGCCGACGATCGACTCGTTCGACGATCCGATCGGCGTGACGGCGGGCCGCACGCACGGGATCACGATCAAGACCGGCCATCTGCAACCGCATTCGCGCGGCCGCGTGACGATCCGCTCGTCGAACCCTCACGAGCTGCCGCGCATTGACGGCCGGTATCTGGCCGATCGCCGCGACGTCGATGGCCAGATCCGGGCCGCGAAGCTCGCGCTGAAGATCCTGCGCCAGCCGGCGCTCGCGGATCACGTCGACGAGATCTTCTCGCCGGACTGCCCGCCCGACGACGACGCGGGGATCGAGGACTGGGTGCGCGGCGCCGCGAAGACGGTCTATCACCCGGTCGGCACCTGCCGGATGGGCACGGATGCGGCGTCGTCCGTCGTCGACCCGCAACTGCGCGTGCACGGTATCGCGGGGCTGCGCGTGGCCGACAGCTCGACGATGCCGAGCATCCCGAGCGGCAACACGAACGCGCCGACCATCGCGCTCGCCGAGAAGGCGTCGGACCTGATCGCCAACGCGGCCTGATCGGATCTTTCACATTCAATTCGATTTCCGGAGGAATACAGATGGCACTGGTTCGGATGCTGGACGAAGTCAAGACGTTTCTCGCGCGCGAACACGGTCACTACATCGACGGCCGCGCGGTGGCCGGCCGCGGCGAACGGATCGACGTGCGCGATCCGGCCACGCGCGCGGTGATCGGCTCCGTCGCGCAGGCGACCGACGACGACGTCGAAGCCGCGATCGCGTCGTCGCATCGCGCGTTTGGCGGCGAGTGGGCAAACCTCACACCGGCCGATCGCGAGCGCATCCTGCTACGCTTCGCAGACCTGATCGACGCACACGGCGAAGAGATCGCGCAGATCGAAACCGCGCAGTCGGGCAAGCTGATCGGGTTGTCGCGCGTGATCGAGGTCGGCTGGTCCGCCCGCTGGCTGCGCTACTACGCGGGCTGGGCCACGAAGATCGCGGGCGAAACGCTCGCGCCGTCGTTTCCGAGCATGAATGGCGAGCGCTACACGTCGTTCACGCTGCGCGAGCCGCTGGGCGTCGTGTTCGGGATCATTCCGTGGAATTTCCCGGTGATGATCCCCGTGTGGAAATTCGGCGCGGCGCTCGCGACCGGCAATACGGTGCTGATCAAGTCGTCGGAGTTCACGCCGCTCACGATGCTGCGCATCGCCGAGCTGGCGACCGAAGCCGGTTTGCCGCCCGGCACGCTGAACGTGATCAACGGTACCGGCCAGGTCGGCGCGAAGGTGATCCGCGATCCGCGCGTGGCGAAGGTGTCGTTCACGGGTTCGGTGCCGACCGGCCGCATCATCGGCGAGCAAGCCGTCAACGCGAATTTCACGCGCTTCACGCTCGAGCTGGGCGGCAAGAATGCGGCGGCGTTCCTGCCGGATACGCCGGTCGACAAGATCCTGGACGGCATCGTCGAGGCCGGGTTCCTGCATAGCGGGCAGGTGTGCGCGTCGGCGGAACGCTTCTTCGTGCACCGTTCGAAATTCGACGAGGTGGTCGAGAAAATGAAGGCGCGCCTGGACAGCTTCCAGCCGGCCGACCCGATGGACGACGCCGGGATGATCGGCCCCGTCTGCAACGAGCCGCAGTTCCGCAAGTGCCTCGATGCGTTCGAGCTGGCGCGTTCGGAAGGCGACACGATCGTCACCGGCGGCGGCGCGTATGCGCGGGACGGCTTCTACGTGAAGCCGACGATCGTGCTGCCGCGCTCGCTGGATTCGGCTTCGTACCGCAAGGAGATCTTCGGGCCGGTCGGTGCATTCGTGCCGTTCGACGACGAGGAAGCGCTGATCGCGATGATGAACGACACGCCGTTCGGGCTGACCGCGAGCCTGTGGACGAACGATCTCTCGAAGGCGCTGCGCTACGTGCCGCGGATCGAAGCCGGCACCGTGTGGGTGAACATGCACACGCTGGTCGACCCGGCCGTTCCGTTCGGCGGCGCGAAGGGTTCCGGTATCGGCCGCGAGTATGGCTCGTCGTTCATCGATGCGTATACCGAGCCGAAATCGGTGACCATTCGCTTCTGATGGCAGAGCGCCAACATAAGTCCCGCCCGGCGCGAACCGGGCGGGTGTTTCTGTCCAAGACGACGGCGTTTCAGAACCGCGTACTGAACCCGATCCGCGCAACCGACTGCAGCGCGCCGCTCGACGCGCCGTTCGCGTCCATCACGCCGTTGATCTGCGCGTTGCTGCACACCCGCGACATACACCATCGTGCGCTTCGACAGCCAGTACTGGACGGCGGCCAGGAGCTGGTGCGCATGCGCGTTGTCGAGCGTGTCGTTGCCCTTCATGTACGTGTAGCTCGCGCCGATCACCCAGGCCGGCGACGGATGCCATGCCGCGCCGGCTTCCGCCGGCCACGCGCCCGCGCCGTTCCACGCGTTGTGCACGGTCGTGAAGAACGATGCGCGGCATTACCGACGCATCGCGGATCCGCAATCCGTCAATCCGTCGATCCGTCGATCCGTCGATCCGTTGAACCGCGAACCCCGCGGTTCAAGCTACCGGCCCGCCGCGGGCGACCTCAGACCGCGCTGGCCTCGTCGATCTTGCGGATATCTTCATCATCGAGCTGCACGCGGATCGCTTCGCCGAGCAACGCGAGCTGCGCGAGCGACGTCGCGCTCGCGATCGGTGCGGTGATCGTCGGCCGCGCGATCTGCCACGCGAGCGCGATCGCGGCCGGTTGCGTGCCGTGCTTCGCCGACACGTCGTCGAGCGCCGCGAGAATGCGCAGGCCGCGTGCGTCGAGATAGCCGGCGACGCGATCGCCGCGCACGCTCTTCTTCAGATCGGCCTCGCTGCGGTACTTGCCCGACAGGAAGCCGCTCGCGAGCGCGTAGTAGTTGACGACGCCGAGCTTCAGGTCGCGCACGACCGGTTCGAGATCGCGCTCGTATTCGGCGCGGTCGACCAGGTTGTATTCCGGCTGGATCACCTGGTACGCGGGCAGGCCGTCGCGCTTGCTGATGTCGGCGGCTTCGCGCAGGCGTGCGCCGCTGTAGTTCGACGCGCCGATGATGCGCACCTTGCCCGCGTCGATCAGCGCCTGGTAAGCGCCGAGCGTTTCCTCGAGCGGGGCCGTGTCGGCGAGATCGCGGTGCGAGAAATACAGGTCGATGTAGTCGGTCTGCAGGCGGCGCAGCGAATCGTCGGCGGCCTTCCGGATGTTGTCCTTCGTCAGGCCGGCGCGCGCCTCGAGCAGGCCGACCTTGGTCGCGATCACGACCTGGTCGCGCTTGCCGGAACGCTTGAGCCACTTGCCGATGATCGTTTCCGATTCGCCGCCGCTGTTGCCGGGCGCCCAGGCCGAATAGACGTCGGCCGTGTCGATGAAGTTGATGCCGGTGTCGGCGAGCGCGTCGAGCAGCGCAAACGATGCGTTCTCGTCGACGGTCCAGCCGAAGACGTTGCCGCCGAAGGCGAGCGGGGAAACCTGGAGGTCCGACGTGCCGAGGGTGCGTAGTGCCATGTTGCTCTCCGAAATCTGCGGGGTAAGGGGATCGAACGACGGGAGCGGCCGAGTTGAAGGCGACGGGACGGCGGATGGGCGAAGCGCTTTCGCCGTGGTCGCGGGGCGCTCGAACATTCTCGCCGATCGACCGGAATCGTGCAGCGGGCGCGCGGCCGCGGAGACGGAGGACTTGCCGCGGATAACGGATGCATCGTCCGCTGCGTGATTGATCCGTACGGCCGGGTTTGATCGAGAACCGGATTTCGCCGTGGCTGGGCGCGGCAGGGAGCGGGGCGAGGCGAGCAGAAGCCAGGCGTACTGCGTCGCTGCGTCGGAGCGGAACGGAATGAAAACGGGCGGCAAGTGCCGCCCGCGATCGGTCATTGATGAAGCGGGTTACCGCAACTGCACGGCCGCCAGAAACAGCACCATGCTGCCGATCGCGCCATCCAGCACGCGCCACGCGACGGCCTTGCGGAACCACGGCGCGAGCAGTCGCGCACCATATCCGAGCCCGAGGAACCACACGACACTGACCGACATCGCGCCGATCGCGAACGCGACGCGTGCGCCTTCCGGCTCGCGCGCACCGGCCGTGCCGATCAGCAGAAATGTATCGAGATACACGTGCGGGTTGAGCCAGGTGAACGCGAGCGTCATCAGCACGATCGCGACCGCGCCCTGCGGCGGCGGCGCGACGGCGTCGCCGCGGACGTCGAGCGTTTCATGCCCCGGCTTGAACGCCCGGCGCAGCGCGTTGAAGCCGAACCATGCGAGATACACGAGGCCGACGTACAGCACCACGTGGACGAAGGTCGGATAGCGTTCGACGAGCACCGACGCACCGCCGACGCCCGCGCCGATCAGGATCATGTCGGACAGCGCGCACAGCAGCACGATCTTGCCGACATGCGAGCGCATGATGCCTTGCCGGAGCACGAAGGCGTTCTGCGCGCCGATGGTGACGATGAGCGACCCGCACAGGGCGGCGCCGTGGGAAAAAGCGATCCAGTTCATGATGGTGAGAGGTGAAGCAGTAGACGGGTGAATCGGTTGGCGCTAGTCTGCGGTCGACGAGGACATAAGAGAAGCTAATTCACCTAATGCAGATTAAGGAAATCTAATGCTCGACTATGCGTTGCTCGACGCCCTTGCGGCGGTGATCCGGCACGGTTCGTTCGAACGGGCGGCCAAGGAGCTGAACGTTACGCCGTCGGCGGTATCGCAGCGCGTGAAACTACTGGAGGAGCGCGTCGGCAGCGTGCTGGTCAAGCGCGGGCAGCCGTGCGTCGCGACGACGTCGGGCGCGCTGCTGTGCCGGCATACCGAACGCGTGCAATTGCTCGAGGCCGAGCTGGGCGGCCGGATGCCGGCATTACCGGGTCAGATCGCGAGCGCATGGCCCACGTTGCGCGTGGCCGTCAACGACGACAGCGTCGCGACCTGGTTCATCGACGCGGTCGGGCCGTTCTGTACCGAGCGCAAGACCTTGCTCGACCTCGTGATCGACGACCAGGACTATACGGCCGCGCGTATTCGCGACGGCAGCGTGCAGGGCGCGGTGACCGCGCAGGCCGAGCCGATCCAGGGCTGCCGGTCGACGCGGCTCGGGCGCATTCGCTATCGGGCGGTGTGTTCGCCGGCGTTTTACGACCGCTATTTCGGCGCGGGCATCACGCGCGATGCGCTGCGTCGCGCGCCGTGCGTGATGTTCAATCCGAAGGACGGCTTGCAGGCGCGCTTCATCCGGCGCGTGACGCGCGCGGATCTCGATCCGCCGCAACACTGGATCCCGCACGTCGCAGGCTACCTGCGCGCATGCGAAACGGGGCTGGGATGGGGGATGTGCCCGGACCGGATGGTCGATCGCCAACTGGAGGCGGGCGAACTGGTCGACATGTCGCGGGGGCGGACCGTCGATATCGAGCTGTACTGGCAGAGCTGGCGCCTGTCGATCGGCTGGCTCGACGATTTCAGCGCGGCGCTCAAGGCGCGCGCCGCGCTGTTTCTCGACTGATCGAAGCGGGAGAGGCCGTTGGCGGCGCTCACATGCGCCGCGCGGAGTCAGACGTGGTGCAGGCCGTCGAAGTCGACGATCTGCACGAGGCGGCCGTGCATTTCGATCAGGCCGCGCTTCTGGAACTTCGACAGCGTGCGGCTGACCGTTTCGAGCGTCATGCCGAGATAGCTGCCGATGTCTTCGCGCGTCATCCGCAAGTTGAATTCCGACGGCGAGTAGCCGCGCTTCAGGTAACGCGACGACACGTCGAGCAGGAACGCGGCGACGCGCTCTTCGGCGTTCAGCGAACCGAGCAGCATGGTTTGCGTGGTTTCGCGCACGATCTGCTCGCTCATCAGCTTGTGCATGCGCAGCTGCATCGAGCCCGCTTCCGAGCACAGCGACTTGAGCGCGCTGTACGGGATCACGCAGACCGAGCTGTCTTCCAGCGCGACGGCGGTGCGCGGGTGGGTATCGTCGCAGATGCCGTCGAGGCCGAGCGCTTCGCCCGCGAGGTGCAGGCCGGTGACCTGTTCGCGGCCATCGTGGCGCGTGGCGACGGTTTTCAGCGAACCCGAGCGCACGGCATACAGGTTGTCGAACGTGTCGCCTTCGCGGAACAGCGCTTCGCCGCGCTTGACCGGGCGCGCCGCGCAGATGACCGACTCGAGGCGGCTGAGTGCTTCGGGTGCCAGGCCCTGCGGCATGCACAGGTGCCGCATTGCGCACGACGAGCAGTGCGGGGCCTGGCGGGGCGCCCAGCTGCCTGCATGGGACGGGGCGGCGGGGCGTGTGGCGACGGGCGTCAACATGATCGTTTACTCCGGCATTGAATCGACGGAATCATTGTCCCACCGCAAGTTGCGGCTGTCGGGTGACAAAACGTCGCGACCGCGCGCACATGCCGCGTGGCGTCGCAACGGCAGGCGTGCATGCCGCAGCGCATCCGCGGTGCGCGCGTTACGCCGCTCAGCCTGCCTGCTCGTCCGTATGCGCGGCGGCCGGAATCAGCAGCACGGGCAGCGTCGCATGCCGCACGCACTGTTCGGCGATGCTGCCGAGCACGAGGCGGCGGAAGCCGCGCCGGCCATGCGTGCCGAGCACCAGCAGATCGGCGCCGAACGCCTTCGCACCGTCGAGAATCAGCGTCGACACGTCGTTGAGCGACGACGCTTCGTTCGTCAGTGTCTCGCCCTTCACGCCCGCCGCCTGCATCAGCTTCCTGAAATCCGCCGCGAGCGCATTGCCTTGCGCGATGAGCTGGTCGCGCAGCACGGACGGATCGTAGCCCGGTACGTTGTAATAGATCGCGGCGTTCTCGACGACGTAGAGCGGCTGCAGTTCAGCACCGTGCTCCTTCGCGAGCGCGAGCGCGGCATCGAACGCGTGGCGGGACGTGTCGCTGCCGTCGACGGCAACCAGAATGCGCTTGTACATAGTGTCTCCGAGTGGCGGGTTGGGCGGAAGCCGGCCGAACGGCCGAGCGGGTCGCGCGTTGCTGCGAGGCAGAGTAAACCAATGGCAGGGACTTTGCAGCGACGTGCCGGTCGTCGCGATCGCGGCGCTTCAGCCGTTGCGGCGGCGTGCGACGGTCGCGAGCCATGCACGCGCTTCACGGTGCGCCGCGCGATGTGCACGGCGGATTCACGAACGCGTGATGACCGCATCCGCCGCCCGGACAACGGATCGCGACGGTTGGCGCATGCAATGACGGCACGCGAACGCCGTGCGGATACCGGATCGTCAGCGGTAACGGTTGCACGGGCATCGGGCGACGGTCGGCATGCGAGCGTGCCCGAGCCACAATCCCGCGTCGTCGACGCATGCCGATGACCGTCCGGCAAACCGCGCGCCTTGCCATCCATTGAATCGCGTCCGTATCGCGACGACGTGACTTCGATCAACGTCCGTGCATCTGCGTTGCGAAACCCCGAGTACCGAACCCGGTGCCGATATCGATACCGGCGCCGATTCGGAAGGTCGCGCTATCTGCGGACCGAACGACCGGCGCGCGAGCGCGCACGCCGATCCGCCGCCATCGGCCGTCGGCCCCGGCGCACCCCGGCAATCGAACGACCGATTCAAACGCCGCGCGCATTACTTCGGCACCGCCGTGATTTCGATCACCCGTTCCGGCCGGCGGCCGTGACCGGGCCAGTACGCGCTGCCATACATCCGATGAACCGGGCCGTACAGCTTGTCGCCCGCTTGCGACGGCGCGTCGAACCCCTTCTCGATCACCACGTAGCCGGCACGCAGCGCGAACGCCGGATGATTGCCGCCGGGCCGGCTGTCGAAGCCGGCGAAGCCGTCGCCGGCCTCGGGCATCGCATTGACGAGCGACGCGTTGCTGCCCGTGATCTGGTCTGGCGAGAACGCGCCGCCGCTCGCGAGACGCGCGGCCTCGCGATTCTTGCCGTCGGTGTCGACGGTGCTGTCGTGCGTGTCGTCGTTGTCGAGTTCGATGCTGCGCGGGTGCGCGGAGGGTGTTTGAGCTGACGATTCCATCGCGGCTCTCCTGGCGGCGAAGCGATCCGGATCGAAGCAAATCCCGTTCCGGGCACGACGGGAAAAAGGCGCGCGGGCGATCGCCGCGTTCGCACGGCGCGCACTGATTTGTCATGATTTATTTCAGCTAGAACACCCGTTTTCTACAGAGTATGATTCTTTTCCTGCGGAGCGGCGACAGGGGATGCAGTCTCGCCGACTCTGCCCGCACCAGGGCGCCGCAGCACCCTTAAGACGGGTAGTGAACAACAAGGCAAGGGACTAGAGGTGGCGGATTCATGCAAGCGACTACTGCGTTCACGCACCGCGGTTATCTGTTGAACTGCGCGCCCGCGCGCGCCATTGACGGTTCGTTCAAGCCCTACGTCGTGATCTCCCGATCGAGCGACGGGGAACTCGTCGCGAACCGATTTTTTCCGACCGAGCTCCAGTTCAACGACGAAGGCGACGCGATCGCGCACGCGCGCGACTGGGCGGTGCGCTGGATCGACGCGAGCAGCATCACGATCTGACGCCGTCGCGTGGCGCCAGCGTCGGCCGTCCGGCCGATCCCCCGGCGTGCCGCTGCCGGACGAAAACGCGGTAATCTTGTGGAACCCGTCACTTTATTAGCGGCCGTGCGATCGAGCGCGGCTGCCTGCATTGGCATATGTCGACATCACCCGCCCGTCAGTGGGGCCTCGAAGAAATCGTTGCCGGCTTGCGCGAATCGCGCGAGGAACTCCATCGCACGCGTCATCCGCGCGGTATCCGCGAGCTGCCGTCGCGCGACGCGATCTGCAAGATCGTCACCGGCCTGCGCGCGTCGATGTTTCCGACGCACTACGGCGCGCCCGATCTGACTGATGAAAGCGTCGACTATTACGTCGGCCATACGCTCGAAAGCACGCTGCGGATCCTGTCCGAACAGATTCGCCGCGCGCTGCCGTTCCTGCCCGAGCATGCGGACACGCCGTTCGCCGAGCTCGACGAACGCGCGTTCGAGATCGCGCGCGAGTTCGGCCGGCAGTTGCCGTCGGTTCGCGCGCTGCTGGTCAGCGACATCCAGGCCGCGTACGCGGGCGATCCGGCCGCGCAGCACATCACCGAGATCCTGCTGTGCTATCCCGGCGTGCTCGCGATGATGCACCATCGGCTCGCGCATGCATTGCACCAGCTCGGCGTGCCGCTGCTCGCGCGTTTCATCAATGAAATCGCGCACTCGGCCACCGGCATCGACATCCACCCGGGCGCGCAGATCGGCCCGAGCTTCTTCATCGACCACGGCACCGGCGTCGTGATCGGCGAAACCGCGATCATCGGCGAGCGCGTGCGCGTGTACCAGGCCGTCACGCTCGGCGCGAAGAGCTTCCCGGCCGACGGCGAAGGCACGCTGGTGAAGGGCAATGCGCGGCATCCGATCGTCGAGGACGACGTGGTGATCTACGCGGGCGCGACGATTCTCGGCCGCGTGACGATCGGGCGCGGCTCGGTGATCGGCGGCAACGTGTGGCTCACGCACAGCGTGCCGCCCGGCACGAGCGTCGCGCAGGGCAAGGTTCGCGAAGGCGGCAGCGCCGAGAAGCCGTAACACGGTGCGAACGGCGCGGGGCGTCGTTCGCGCACCGCGGATGAACGTGGGCCGCGCGGCCGCTTGCGAATCGCCGGTCCGTCAGTGCTTGCCGGCCGGCGAACGATGCTTGTACAGCACGTCCTGGTCGACGCGGATCAGGTTCTGCCCCGCGTCGACGACGAAATCCACGCCGTTGTACGCACTGCCCGTCAGCAGCAGGATCGCGCTCGCGACGTCGTCGGGGCCGGCAATGCGCGCGAGCGGCGTCGATGCGCGGCTCGCGTGTTCGAAGTCGGCCTGCGTCTGGTCGTCGCTCGGCAGCATCAGCCCGGGGAACACCGCATTCACGCGCAGCACCGGCGACGACGACAGCGCGAGCATCTGCGTGAGGTTGCCGAGCGCGGCCTTCGCGACCGTGTAGCTGAAATGGTCGCGGTGGAAGTTTTCCTTGATCTTCTGGTCGACCACGTTGACGACGACGCCCTGCGTGCCGGCCGCGCGGGCCCGTTCGTAGAACGCGCGCGTGAGCAGGATCGGCGCGCGGCAGTTGACGGCCCATGCCTGGTCGAACGCCGCGAGGTCGAAGCTCGGGAAATGGTCCTGCCAGAACACCGACGCGTTGTTGACCAGCACGTCGAGGCGGCCGAAGCGCGCATACACCTGGTCGATCAGCGCGGTGATCTGCGCGGCATCCGACAGGTCGGCCTGCAGCGCGGCCGAATCGTGCCCGTGTTCGGCGATCGTGCGGGCCGCCGCATGCGCGGCATCGGCGGAGCGGTCGTAGTGCACCGCGGTGCGATAGCCGCGCGCGGCGAAATACTCGGCGAACGCGCGCCCGGCCCGGCGCGCGGCGCCGGTCACGAGCACGACCGGCGCGTTCGCCGCTTGCTTCGTGGACTGCATTACGTGTTTGTCAGGTTGACTGAAGAAGGATTCGCGACGATCGACAGGAATTCGCGGCGCGTCGACGGATCGGTGCGGAACGTGCCGAGCATGCGCGACGTGACCATCTCGACGCCCGGCTTGTGCACGCCGCGCGTCGAGATGCACTGGTGCGCGGCTTCGAGGATCACGCCGACCCCCTTCGGCTGCAGCACGTCGAACAGCGTGTCGGCGATCTGCACGGTCATTTTTTCCTGGATCTGCAGGCGCTTCGCGAACGCGTCGACGAGACGCGCGAGCTTCGAGATGCCGACGACGCGATGGTTCGGCAGATACGCGACGTGCGCGCGGCCGATGATCGGCACCATGTGGTGCTCGCAGTAGCTCTCGAAGCGGATGTCCTTCAGCACGATCATTTCGTCGTAGCCGTCGACTTCGCTGAACGTGCGCGCGAGGATGTCGCGCGGCTCCACCGCATAGCCGGCGAAGAACTGCTCATAGGCGCGCACGACGCGTGTCGGCGTGTCGATCAGGCCTTCACGGGCCGGATCGTCACCGGCCCAGCGCAGCAGCACGCGAACGGCCTCCTCGGCTTCTTTCCGGCTCGGCCGGGATGCGGCCGGCTCGGGCCGCGGGTTTTTTTTACCCATCTGGTCGCTCCATCGAATGCGCCCGCCAGCGGCGGCGCGGATATCCGGCCATTGTTTCATGCTTTCGCGGGTCGTGCGTGCGGCCCGCCGCTCCCCCTTGCGTCACTTCGGCCATTCGTCCTGCTCGTCGTTGAACAGCGACGCGACGACGCCGCGCAGCCACGCGGTGCGCGGATCGTTGTGGTACTTGCGGTGCCAGTGCTGCTTCAGGTCGAAGCGCGGCAGCGCGAGCGGCGGCTCGACCGGCACGATGAACGCGTGCTCGGCCGCATACGCATAGCCGATCGCATGCGGCACCGTCGCGATCAGGTCGGTGCGGCTCAGGATGAACGGCAGGCTCATGAAGTGCGGCGTCTCGAGCACCGCGCGGCGCTGCATGCGCTGCTTCGCGAGGTATTTCTCGAGCACCTCCTGGCTGCGCCCCTCGGCGCGCACCACCGCATGCCCGCAGGCGAGGAACTGCTCGGCGGTGAACGGGCGCGCCTGCTCGAGCGGATGGCCGCGCCGCATCAGGCAGACGAACCGGTGCGTAAACAGCCGCTGCTGGAAGAAGTTGTTGCCGTCCAGATCGGGGAAATAGCCGACCGCCAGATCGATCGAACCGGCTTCGAGGCCGCGGCCGACTTCGTCGTGCGCGAGCGAGACCGAGCGCAGGTTCGCGTGCGGCGCAAGCGTCGCGAACGCCTGCAGCAGCTTCGGCAGGAACACGATCTCGCCGACGTCCGACAGCGCGATCGAGAACGTATGCGTGCTCGCCGCCGGATCGAAGTCGTGCGGCGCGACGAGGCCGCGCTCGATCTGCGCGAGCGCGTCGCGCGCGGCCGGCAGCAGCGCGAGCGCGCGCGGCGTCGGCTCCATCCCGCGCGACGTGCGCACGAACAGCGGATCGCCGAAGTACTCGCGCAGGCGGCCGAGCGCCGTGCTCACGCGCGGCTGGCTCACGCCGAGCAGGTCGCCTGCACGGCTCACGTTGCGCGTGTCGTCGAGCGCGACGAGGTAGGGAATGAGGTTCAGATCGAGCGCTTCCATCGCCGGGCCAATATCGTCAAAACGTATACAACATATCTTCTGAATCGCGTTGCTGGATAGTCGGGAAAGCGCTCAAATGGTCTCCATTATTCGAACCAATGTTCTGGAGACGAACAATGCGCACCCAGGTCGCCATCATCGGCGCCGGTCCGTCCGGCCTTTTGCTTTCCCATCTGCTGCGCCTGCAAGGCGTCGATTCCATCCTCGTCGAAGCGCGTTCGCGCGAATACTGCGAGAACCGCATCCGCGCCGGCGTGCTGGAGCAGGGCACTGTCGACACGCTGAACGAAGCCGGCCTCGGCGAGCGGATGCGCCGCGAAGGGCTCGAACATCACGGCATCGAGCTGTTGTTCTCCGGCCAGCGCCATCGCATCGACCTGAGCGAGCTCACCGGCGGGCGCGCGATCACCGTCTACAGCCAGCATGAAGTCGTGCGCGACCTGATCGCGGCCGGCGACGCGCATGGCCATCCGATGCACTTCGAAGTCAGCGACGTCGCGCTGCACGACGTCGAGAGCGAGCATCCGTTCGTCACGTTCAAGCACGCGGACGGCCGCGCGGACCGCATCGACTGCGACTACATTGCCGGCTGCGACGGCTTCCACGGCATCGCGCGCCAGACGATCCCCGCCGAGCGGCTGAACACGTTCGAGCGCGTCTATCCGTTCGCGTGGCTCGGCATCCTCGCCGACGCGGCGCCGTCGCTCGATGAACTCGTCTACGCGCATCACGAGAACGGCTTCGCGCTGTTCTCGATGCGCTCGCCGACGGTCACGCGCCTCTACCTGCAGTGCAAGCCCGACGAAAACCTCGCCGAATGGTCCGATGCGCGGATCTGGGACGAACTGCACACGCGCTTCTCGAACGACACCGGCTGGACGCCGACCGAGGGCCGGATCACGCAGAAGAGCGTGACGCCGATGCGCAGCTTCGTGTCGGAGACGATGCAGCACGGCCGCCTGTTCCTCGCCGGCGACGCCGCGCACATCGTGCCGCCGACCGGCGCGAAGGGGATGAACCTCGCGGTGGCCGACGTCCGCGCGCTGTCCCGCGCGCTCGGTGCCCGCTACCGCAACGGCGACGCGACGCCGCTCGAGCGTTATTCGGCGACCTGCCTCGAACGCGTGTGGCGCGCCGAGCATTTCTCGTACTTCATGACGAACATGCTGCATGCGTCGCCGGACGACTCGCCGTTCGTCAATCGCCTGAAGTTTGCCGAGCTGAAGTACGTGACGCGCTCGCGGGCCGCCGCGCAGTCGCTGGCCGAAAACTACGTCGGCCTGCCGTTCGACGACCAGATACCCCCCGAGGCATCCCGCCTTGACAACGCGCTGTGCGCGACTCTATGATCGGCCCATCGTTCGCTAATCGAATCTAGGTTCGAATAGCGAACAAATGCCGAGGGTCGACGACGGCCTCCGGCGCGGCACGCGACACGCGCGTGTCCCCTCGACAGGCCGCGCATCGTGCCGCGGGTTCGTATCAGGAAGAGACATGGTCAACAAGATTTTCGAATCGCTTCAATCGGCGGTCGCGGACGTCCACGACGGCGCGACCATCATGATCGGCGGTTTCGGCACGGCAGGCATGCCGTCCGAGCTGATCGACGCGCTGATCGAGCAGGGCGCGCGCGGCCTGACGATCGTCAACAACAACGCGGGCAACGGCGAAACGGGCCTCGCGGCGCTGCTCAAGGCGAAGCGGGTGCGCAAGATCATCTGCTCGTTCCCGCGCCAGAGCGACTCGCAGGTGTTCGACGCGCTGTACCGCGCGGGCGAGATCGAGCTGGAGCTGGTGCCGCAGGGCAACCTCGCGGAGCGGATCCGCGCGGCGGGCGCCGGCATCGGCGGCTTCTTCACGCCGACGGGCTTCGGCACGAAGCTCGCGGAAGGCAAGGAAACGCGCGTGATCGACGGCAAGTCGTATGTGTTCGAGACGCCGATCCACGCCGATTTCGCGCTGGTGAAGGCGTACAAGGGCGACCGCTGGGGCAACCTGGTGTATCGCAAGACCGCGCGCAACTTCGGGCCGATCATGGCCAGCGCCGCGAAGGTCGCGATCGTGCAGGTGTCGGAAGTCGTGCCGCTCGGCGGGCTGAACCCGGAACACATCGTGACGCCGGGCATTTTCGTGCAGCGTGTCGTCGAAGTGCCGCAGGCCGCGCATGCGGCCGAGCTGGCCGCCGAACGTGCCGCATCCCAAGCCGCCTGAGGATACTGAAATGAAACGACTGACCCGCGATGAAATGGCCAAGCGCGTCGCCCAGGACATCCCCGAAGGCGCGTACGTGAATCTCGGCATCGGCGTGCCGACGCTGGTGGCGAACCACCTCGATCGAGCCAAGGAAATCTTCCTGCACAGCGAGAACGGCCTGCTCGGCATGGGCCCGGCGCCCGCGCCCGGCGAGGAGGACGACGAGCTGATCAACGCCGGCAAGCAGCACGTGACGCTGCTCACCGGCGGCGCGTATTTCCACCACTCGGATTCGTTCGCGATGATGCGCGGCGGCCACCTCGACTACTGCGTGCTCGGCGCGTTCCAGGTGTCGGCGAACGGCGACCTCGCGAACTGGCATACGGGCGCGCCCGATGCGATTCCGGCCGTCGGCGGCGCGATGGACCTCGCGATCGGCGCGAAGCAGGTGTTCGTGATGATGGAGCACCTGACGAAACAGGGCGAGAGCAAGATCGTCGCGCAGTGCTCGTATCCGGTGACCGGCGTGCAGTGCGTGAGCCGCATCTACACCGATCTCGCCGTGCTCGACGTGACGTCGGACGGCCTCGCGGTGAGCGAGATCTTCACCGACCTGTCGTTCGACGAACTGGAGAAGCTGACCGGCGTGCCGCTGATCGACGCGACGCGCAAGGCCGCGGCCTGAACGGCAAGCGTGCCGGCGCGCGCGATCGCGCGCACGCCGGCACGCTTGGGTAGACAATAGGCGCACGCCGCTTCCCCAATCTGATGCCATGCTCGAAGACAGCGCCCGCCTGACCTCCTTCATCTGCGGCACCGAGCCGCTCAACCGGATCTGGTCACCCCGCGCGACGATCCAGCGGATGCTCGACGTCGAGGCCGCGCTTGCGCGCGCGCTCGCCGCGCGGCAGGTGATTCCCGCCGCGGCGGTCGCGCCGATCGAACGCGCGTGCGACGCCGGCCGGCTCGACGCCGACGCGCTCGCGCACGGCGCGGCGCTCGGCGGCAATCTCGCGATTCCGCTCGTCAAGCAGCTCACCGCGCAAGTGAAGGCCGACGACCCCGAGGCCGCGAAGTTCGTGCACTGGGGCGCGACGAGCCAGGACATCATCGATACCGCGACCGTGCTGCAGCTGCGCGACACGCTCGACGTGCTCGAGCCGCTGCTCGACGAAGCGTGCGCGTCGCTCGCGACGCTGGCGCGCACGCATCGCGCGACGCCGATGATCGGCCGCACGTGGCTGCAGCAGGCGCTGCCGATCACGCTCGGCCTCAAATTCGCGCAGTGGCTCGATGCGCTGCTGCGCCATCGCGCGCGCTTCGCCGAATTGCGCGAGCGTGCGCTGGTGCTGCAGTTCGGCGGCGCCGCCGGCACGCTGGCGAGCCTGCGCGAGCATGCAGCCGGCGTGAGCGCCGCGCTCGCGGCCGACCTGAAGCTCGCTGTGCCGGCCGTGCCGTGGCATACGCAGCGCGACCGCATCGCGGAAGCCGCGTCGTGCTTCGGGATGCTGACCGGCACGCTCGGCAAGATCGCGCGCGACGTGTCGCTGCAGATGCAGACCGAGGTCGGCGAGCTTGGCGAACCGGCGGCCGCCGGCAAGGGCGGCTCGTCGACGATGCCGCACAAGCGCAACCCGGTCGGCTGCGCGGCCGTGCTGACCGCCGCAGTCCGCGCGCCGAACCTCGTCGCGACCGTGTTCGCGGGGATGGTCCAGGAGCACGAGCGCGCGCTCGGCGGCTGGCAGGCCGAATGGGACGCGCTGCCTGACCTCGCGCGCCTGACCGGCGGCGCGCTCGCGCAGATCGCGCAGATCGTCGCGGGCCTCGACGTGAACACCGAACGCCTCGCCGCGAACCTCGAGCTGACGCACGGGCTGATCCTCGGCGAAGCCGTGATGCTCGCGCTCGGCGACCGGATCGGCCGGCTCGACGCGCACCACGTCGTCGAGCATGCGTCGAAGGAAGCCGTGCGCACCGGCGCGACGCTGTTCGACGTGCTCGCCGCCGATCCGACCGTATCGGCCAATCTGTCGCGCGACGCGCTCGCGCGGCTGCTCGATCCCGCACATTACGTCGGCGAGGCGCAGGCCTATGTCGACGCCGTGCTCGCGCTGCACGCGAGCACGCAATAACCAGGAGAACAAGATGCCTTTCGCCACTGTCAACGGCGTGAAACTGCATTACCGGATCGACCGTGCCGCGCGCGACGACGCGCCGTGGCTCGTCTTCTCGAACTCGCTCGGCGCAGACCTGCAGATGTGGGCGCCGCAGATTCGCCCGCTCACGCAGCACTTCAACATCCTGCGCTACGACACGCGCGGCCATGGCCATTCCGAAGCGCCGGCCGGCTCGTACACGGTCGACCAGCTCGCGGGCGACGTGATCGGCCTGCTCGACCACGTCGGCATCGAGCGCGCGCACTTCTGCGGGATCTCGATGGGCGGCCTGACGGGCGCCGCGCTCGCCGCACGCTTCCCGTCGCGCATCGTGCGCGCCGTGCTGGCGAACACCGCCGCGAAGATCGGTTCGCCGGAGGTGTGGACGCCGCGCGCGCAGAAGGCGCGTGCCGAAGGGATGGCCGCGCTCGCCGACGCCGTGCTGCCGCGCTGGTTCACCGATGCGTTCGTCGATCGCGAGCCGCGCCTGCTCGACGCGATCCGCGACACCTTCGTGCATACCGACAAGGACGGTTACGCGGCGAACTGCGACGCGCTGAACGCGGCCGACCTGCGCGAGGAAGTGAAGGGCATCGCGCTGCCGGTACTCGTCGTGACCGGCGCGAAGGACATGTCGACGCCGCCCGACCAGGGCCGTGCGCTGGCTGCCGCGATTCCCGGCGCGCGTCACGTCGAATTCGACGCCGCGCACATTTCGAACATCGAGTGCACCGACGGCTTCAACCGCGCGCTGCTCGACTTCCTGACCGCGTGAGGCATCGACGATGGACGACCAGCAACGTTATGAAGCAGGGATGAAGGTGCGTCGCGCGGTGCTCGGCGACGCGCACGTCGACCGTTCGATCGAGAACCGCACCGAGGTGACCGACGAATTCCAGAACCTGATCACGCGCTATGCGTGGGGCGAGATCTGGACCCGCGACGGCCTGCCGCGCCACACGCGCAGCCTGCTGACCATCTCGATGATGGTCGCGCTGAACCGCGGCGAGGAACTCGCGCTGCACCTGCGCGCCGCGCGCAACAATGGCGTGACGCGCGACGAGATCAAGGAAGTGCTGCTGCAGACCGCGATCTACTGCGGCGTGCCGGCCGCGAACTCCGCGTTCCATCTCGCGGACAAGATCTTCAAGGAACAGGATGGGGCCGCCTAGGTGCGGCTGAATAACACGTCCGGCTCGCGCCGGACGTGACCCGATCGCGACGCCTGCCGCAGCCGGCAGGTGTCGACGATGCATGACGTGCCGGCGGCGAATCGGCGCGCGAACAAGGAAAGGCGCGGCCATGAGGCCGCGTTGCTTACATAGGAGACTCGCGATGAATCGCGCAACCGTGGTCGATGTCCAGACCTTCATTAATGAGCAGCCGTTCGGCGGCTTCCAGTGGCTCGTGTTCCTGATGTGTTTCGTGATCGTGCTGCTCGACGGCTTCGATACGGCCGCGATCGGCTTCATCGCGCCGTCGCTGCTGGGCGAATGGAACCTCACCAAACCCGATCTCGCGCCCGTGCTGAGCGCCGCGCTGTTCGGCCTTGCCTGCGGCGCGCTCGTGTCGGGCCCGCTGTCCGATCGTCTCGGGCGCCGTTCGCTGCTGCTCGGCTCGGTGTTCCTGTTCGGTGTCGCGTGTCTTGTTTCCGCATTCTCGAACACCATCGGGCACCTGACGATCCTGCGTTTCATTACCGGCGTCGGGTTGGGCGCCGCGATGCCGAACGCGGTCACGATGATGGGCGAGTTCTGCCCGGACAAGCGCCGCGCGACCGTGATCAACCTGATGTTCTGCGGCTTCCCGCTCGGCGCCGCGTTCGGCGGCTTTCTCGCCGCGTGGATGATTCCGCATTTCGGCTGGCGCAGCGTGCTGATGCTCGGCGGCGTGACGCCGCTGCTGCTCGGCGTGCTGCTGCTGCTGAAGATGCCCGAATCGGTGCGCTTCATGGTCGCGCAGGGCCCGAGTGTCGACCGGATCCGCGCGACGCTCGCCCGGATCTCGCGCGACGCGCTGAACGCCGGCTCGTTCGCGATGACCGAAGCCGCGCCGCACACCGGCAGCAAGGGGATCGGTGTCGTGCTGTCACGCTCGTACCTCGTCGGCTCGGTGATGCTGTGGCTCGCGTACTTCATGGGCCTCGTGATCTTCTACGCGTCGATCAACTGGATGCCGATCCTGCTGAAGGACGCCGGCCTGACACCGAAGAGCGCGACGCTGATCTCCGCGCTGTTCCCGCTCGGCGGCGTCGGCGCGGTGCTGTGCGGCGTATTGATGGACCGCTTCAACGCGAACCGCGTGATCGCGGTGTGCTATGCGCTGACCGCGATCAGCGTGTATGCGATCGGGCAGGCGGCGGGGAATGTGGGGTTGCTGGTACTGGTCGTGTTCATCGCGGGCGTGCTGATGAACACCGCGCAATCGTCGATGCCGGCGCTCGCCGCCGCGTTCTATCCAACCGAAGGGCGTGGCACGGGCGTGGCGTGGATGCTGGGTGTCGGCCGCTTCGGCGGGATTGCCGGGTCGTTCCTCGTCGCCGAACTGACGCGCCGGCACTTCTCGTTCGCGGGCGTGTTCGCGACGATCGCGGTCGCGGGCCTGCTCGCGTGTCTCGCGTTGCTGATCAAGCAGGCGGCGCGGCCGCACGGCGTCGCGCAGCCGCCCGGCAAGATCGAGTCGCTCGGGCATTGAGCAGGCGCGGGGCCGGGCGATGCGCCGGCTCTGCGTGTGCCGCGGCCGGTCGTAAGGCGGCTGACACGCAACAGCGGAGCGGGCCGCTTCGGCGGCCCGTCGCCATGACGGCGCGTCGCGCCGCTACTCCGCCGCGTCGTGTTCCTTGACGAAGTTGCGCAGATACGCGCGCAGCGCGGCCTCCCGGCTGCGATGATCGGCGAGGTTCGCGGCGCCCATGTCTTCCTCTTCGCCGAACATTGTCGGCGGCGCGCAGTAGGTGCCGATCTCGATGTCTTCACGCAGCACGCGGATCTCGTGCGTCAGCGGGTGATACTCGGCGATCCAGTGCATTCCCTCGATGTGCTCGCCCGTTCTCAGCAGTGGCTTCATCGGCAATCTCCCGGAAGCAGCGGCGCAACCGCCGAAGCGGTTGTGCGCGCCCGTACCAAAAGGGTACGCCTGCCCTGCGTGAATCTCAACGGGCGCGCTGTGAGCGCTCACTGCGGCAGCAGGTGCGCGATGAGCGGATACAGCGACAGGATCAGCAGCACGGCCATCGTCACGTTGAAGATGCGCAACGCGCGGCGGTTCGACAGGAAGCGGCGCAGGCCGAGGCCGAATGCGGCCCACAGGCTGATGCACGGAAAGCCGATCAGGATGAACACGACGGCCATCCACGCGGCGTTCATCCCGTAGTCGGCGGACAGGCGGATCGTCGTCGCGGCGGTCAGCACCATCATCCACGCCTTCGGATTGACCCACTGGAACGCGGCGGCTTCGATGAACGTCATCGGCCGCGGCTTGGCGCCGTGAGCGTTCACTTCGCCGGACGTGCCGATGCGCCAGGCGAGGTACAGCAGGTACGCGACGCTCGCGGCTTCGAGGATCGTATACAGCAGCGGGACGCGCTTGAACACCTCGCCGAGCCCGAACCCGACGCAGAGCATCAGGATCGCGACGCCGATGCTGATGCCGAACAAGTGCGGCATCGTGCGGCGGAAACCGAAATTGACGCCGGACGCGAGCAGCATCGTGTTGTTCGGGCCGGGCGTGATCGTCGTGACGAGCGCGAACAGCATGCCGGCGGGCAATGCGCTCAAGGTGAGGAATTCCATCGCGGATTCTCCATTCGTGTTCGAGACAGGGAGGGAGTCAGTGTAGCGACGGTTTTCTGTACAGTACCGGTACAGTTTGACTGGCGATTGCCGGTACGGGGGAGGGGCTGTCGACGAGATGATCAGCGGCGTCGCCCGCGTGCGCGCGTCTATCTATTGCCGACGAGGCAGGCCGCGTGCGGTCGCCGGCCGGACCGCACGCGTCGTCGGCAACGTTCCGCGTCTACATCTCGTATCGCAACGTCGCCATGACGCTGCGCGGTGCCCCCGGCATGTTGAGGTTGGGGCTCGAGCCGTGTGCCGAGACGATATAGCCCTTGTTGAACAGGTTGTAGAGGTTCAACTGGAGCGACATCGGTCCGTGCGCGTACCAGGCCATCATGTCGGCCGTCACGTAGCCCGGCAAGGTCACGGTGTTCTGCGGATCGGCCATGCGTGCGCCGACGAAGTTCAGGCCGCCGCCGACGCCGAAGCCGCTGCCGAGATTCTTGGTCAGCCACAGATTGCCGGAGTGACGCGGCGTGAGCGTGGCCCGCTTGCCCTGCAATGCAGCGGTCGAGTGGGTGACGGTTGCATCCAGGTACGCGTAGCCTGCCAGCACGCGCCAGCCATGGCTGAGCTCGGCTGCACCGCTGAGTTCCACGCCGTCGGTCCGCTGCTCGCCGATCGGAATCAGTGCCGTATTGGTCGCATTGGCGACCTTGATGTTGCTGCGATCCAGCCGGAACACCGATATCGTCGTGCTGGCCTTGCCGCCAAGCCAGTCGTATTTCGCGCCGATCTCGGTATTGGTCGTGGTTTCCGGAGCGAGCTCCGCATTATTGGCCGCGAGCGAGAACGCCTCGCCCGAAGGCTGGAACGAGCGGCTCCACGACACGTAGTACGACTGCGTCCGGGTCGGCTGCCAGACCAGGCCCAGGCGCGGGCTCCATGCCGTGTCGGTACGCGACAGGCCCGGCTGTTTGGGGCGGCGGTCGAGCGTCTCCTGCTCGAAGCGATCGTAGCGGATGCCGAGCAGCGCCTTCCACTGATCGTTGAAGCTGATCAGGTCCTGCGTGTAGAACCCGAGCGTCTTGAAGATGCCGAGGTTGTTGGCGGCCGGCGTGGTCGACGTGTGCAGCGGCAGCGTCGGCAGCGCCGGCGCGAACAGGTCGAAGTTCACCGGCTTGCCGTTCGCGCCGGTGACGGGCGCCGAATAATTGACGAGATCCTTGTTCTGCTGGCCGATTTCCATCCCGTACAGCAACTCGTGCTTCATGCCGAACAGCGTGGCCTTTTGCGTGAGATCGGTCTGGTTGAACCAGCCGTGTTCCTCGCGATAGACGTTCCCGTGATTCAGCGTGAACGTCCGGTTCGCTTCGTTGACGCTGCCGACGAGCGTGTTGTTCCGGTCGAGCGAATAGTGGTAGTAGCGAGTGGCGTTGCGGATCGACCACTGTTCGTTGAACTCGTGCTTGATCGTCGCGGTGCTCGAATACACTCGCGAGCGCGAGTAGTCGACCTCGCCAGCGTTCGCCGCGCCGTAATACGCGGATGCCGGCACGTCGACCGGCCGTCCCTTGTAGGCCGGGATGCCGAAGTCCGTCACGCGGCGATCCTCGAGGTAGTCGGCCTGCAGCAACACCGTCGTCTTCGGCGCAATGCGGAATTCGAACGACGGCGCGACCGCCGTGCGATTCAGAAACTGCTGCGACCGATAGCTCTTGGCTTCTTCGTGCGCCCCGGTTATGCGGAAAGCGGCCGCGCCGTTCGCGAGCACGCGTCCGACGTCGGCTTCGACCCGACGATCGGCCCACGCGCCGTAGCTGACACCCAGGTTGGTGACGTCGATTCCGGGTTTTTTCGTCACACGATTGATTAGCCCACCTGAAGAACCTCGGCCATAAAGAACGGCGGCAGGGCCCTTGACGACTTCCACCCGGTCGACGTTCGACAGATCGCGGAAATACAGCGCATCGTCGCGAATGCCGTCGACGAACTGGTCGGCAATCGCGGAGAAGCCGCGAATGGTGACCTGGTCGCGCTGACCGTCGCCGGTGGAAAACCCGACACCCGCGACGTTCTTCAACACGTCTTGCAGGGAATTTGCGTGCTGATCACGCATCACTTCGGCCGTGATCACGTTCACCGTCTGCGGGATATCGCGCAGCGGCGCATCGATCCGGGTAGCGCTGACCGCGTTCGACGGGTTGTAACCTTCTCCCGGATCGCGAAGCGCGCTCGCGCTCACCGACACGGCCGGCAACACGTTGGTCGGCGTGCTCGTCGGTGCAGTCGTGTTTTCCTGCGCGAAGGCCGCGCCAACCATGATCGGCTGGCACGCAACGGCGGCCAGTACGGCTCGTCGTGCCGGGTGCAATACTCGTCTCATCTCCCAATCCGTCGTATGTAATGATTCGTAATTTCAGAATGCGACGCATTATCATTTGAAAGGAATGGAAGGTCAACAAGTGTTGTGTCGCCGCTAGATTTTTGATTTGTCTGATGTTTGTGCCGTGCAACGGCACCTTCGTCACGAACTGCGTGTCGATCCAGTCGAGATGCGTTTCGGTCTCGTCCAGAATGTGCTCGATAATCTCCCGGGACACGTAGTCCTGTACCGATTCGCAGCAAGCGATGCGTTCCCTGGCCGCCGACGCATTCCCGTGAAACGGCGCACGCGCTGCGACACGAAACGCCGGCACACGCCGCACCTAACCTTGATGTCGACCCGTCATGAGCGCACCCTCACCGATTGCCGGCAAGCCTGCGATTCCACGGACCGTATGGGCATTGGGCCTCGTGAGCCTGTTCATGGACCTGTCGTCCGAGCTGATCCATGCGTTGCTGCCGATCTATCTGGTGTCGACGATGGGGATGAGCGTCGACGCGCTCGGCATCCTCGAAGGGGCGGCCGAAGCGACCGCGATGATCGTCAAGGTGTTCTCCGGCGCGATCAGCGACTGGCTCGGGCGCCGCAAGGGTCTGCTGCTGGTCGGCTATGGACTCGCGGCGTTGACCAAGCCATTGTTTCCGCTGGCGTCCACGCCGGCAGTCGTCGTGACGGCCCGCCTGCTCGATCGCGTCGGCAAGGGCATTCGCGGCGCGCCGCGCGACGCGCTGGTAGCCGACGTCGCCCCGCCCGAAATCCGCGGCGCGTGCTTCGGCCTGCGTCAGTCGATGGATACGGTGGGCGCGTTTCTCGGCCCGATGCTCGCGATCGTGCTGATGCTCTGGTACGCGGACCAGATCAGGACCGTGCTGTGGTTCGCCGTGGTACCGGCCTTCGCCGCGATCGCGCTGATCGTCTTCGGCGTGCGCGAACCCGATCAGGCGAAACCGCAGCGGCGCTTTCACTCGCCGCTGCGCTGGAGCGCGCTGCGCGAGTTTCCCCGTGGCTACTGGTTCGTCGTCGCGGCCGGCGCGACGTTTACGCTCGCGCGCTTCAGCGAGGCGTTCCTGATCTTGCGTGCGCAGCAAACCGGGCTCGATGCTGCGTGGATCCCGGCCGTGATGGTCGCGATGAGCATCGCCTATTCGCTGTCCGCGTGGCCGGTCGGCGCGTTGTCGGACCGGCTCGATCGCCGCGTGCTGCTCGCGGCCGGCATGGTGCTGCTGATCGCGGCCGACCTGCTGCTCGGCATCGGCACATCGACGATCTCGATGTTCACCGGGGTGGCCGTATGGGGGCTGCACATGGGCTTTACGCAGGGCATCCTCGCCGCGATGGTGTCGGAAACCTCGCCGGCCACGCTGCGCGGGACTGCGTTCGGCGTATTCAACCTGGTGAGCGGTATCTGCATGCTGCTCGCGAGCAGCATCGCCGGCGCGCTGTGGACGCGTTTTGGCGCATCGACCACGTTTCTCGCCGGCGCTGCGCTGGTCGTGGTGCCGCTGTGCCTGTGCCGGTTCATGCCGCGACCGGGCACGCCGGCGGCGTGATGGGTCGCCTGCCGGGTTCGCCCACGTCCCGCGCAAGGCCGACCTGACGGGCGGGCACGACGGTGCCCGAAGACCGGACCCGCGTCGCGGCACACCGGGCCCCTGGATCCCCGCGCCCCCGCCCGGCGAAAGCCCGTCCTGCCACCTTCCCCGCCCGCTGCTTTCAGATTTGAAAGATGGTCCGCCGTTTGCGATAGAATGCCCCCCCTGTTCGCCGTGGCCACGTCCACGGACGAACTCGGGCACTCGAAGCGGCGTGCGCCGCGCGCGCGGAATTCCGTGTCCATTTCGATGCCGGCGATCGACCTGCCGTTGGAAACACACGTTCTATAATTTGGATTGCTAATGAAGAAGAAGCACAACATCACCCGGTACATCGTCATAGCGATGGCGCTGGGTATCGCCGTGGGCTACGCCTGTCATGGCGCGTTTCCCGACCCGAAAATGGCCAGGGAAGTCGCCGGCTACGTGTCGCTGCTGTCCGACGTGTTCCTGCGGCTGATCAAGATGATCATCGCGCCGCTGGTGTTCGCGACGCTGACGGTCGGCATCGCGCAGATGGGCGACAGCGGGTCGGTCGGCCGCGTGGGCGTGAAGGCGTTCGGCTGGTTCTTCATCGCGTCGTTCACGTCGCTGGTGCTCGGCCTCGTGACCGCGACGATCCTGAAGCCGGGCAGCCATCTCAGCCTGCCGCTGCCGGCCGTCGATGCGGCGCTCAACCTGAAGACGGGCGCGTTCACGCTGAAGGACTTCGTCGTCCACCTGGTGCCGAAGTCGATCGCCGAGGCGATGGCGAACAACGAGATCCTGCAGATCGTCGTGTTCTCGATCTTCTTCGGCACCGCGCTGTCGGCGCTCGGCGACGCCGGCAAGCGCCTGACCGGCGTGATCGACGATCTCGCACAGGTCATGCTGAAGGTGACGGGCGCGGTGATGTGGTTCGCGCCGGTCGCGGTGTTTGCCGCGCTGGCGTCGACGATCACGACGGAAGGGCTCGGCATCCTGCTCACGTTCGCGAAGTTCATGGCGAGCTTCTATCTGGCGCTGGCGCTGCTGTGGGGCGTGCTGACGCTCGCCGGGGTGACGTTCCTCGGCAAGCGTGCGTTCACGCTGATCCGCCTGATTCGCGAGCCGTTCCTGCTGTCGTTCGCGACGGCGAGCTCCGAAGCCGCGTACCCGAAGCTGCTCGACGCGCTCGACCGGTTCGGCGTGAATCGCAAGATTTCGAGCTTCGTGCTGCCGATCGGGTATTCGTTCAACCTCGACGGCTCGATGATGTACTGCACGTTCGCGGTGCTGTTCATCTCGCAGGTGTACGGGATCGACCTGCCGTTCGGCACGCAGATCACGATGCTGCTGATGCTGATGGTGACGTCGAAGGGGATGGCGGGCGTGCCGCGCGCATCGCTCGTCGTGATCGCGGCGACGCTCAACCAGTTCCATCTGCCGGAAGCCGGCCTGCTGCTGATCATGGGTGTCGACATGTTCCTCGACATGGGGCGCTCGGCCACCAACGCGGTCGGCAACTCGATCGCGGCGGCCGTGGTCGCGAAGTGGGAGGGCCAGCTCGGCGATCCGCGCGACGACGCGGATGCGGGCGGCGGCGAGGTCAAGCAGGTGGAGGTGCGGGAGACGGCGACGTCCGCGTGATTTCCCTGTTGCCGTGATGTGTGCCGGCCTGGATTCGACATGGATTCAGGCCGGCGCGATACCCGCCAGCGGTCATTCCTTTATCCGCATCCGGCGATTTTCCCGATTCGCCGAAATTCCCCTCCGTTATTGCAATGCGCCGGATTTGAACACGCGGCGATATTCGCGCAGGCGCAAACCCGACTTTCCCCGATATCAAGCGCAGACGCGTAAGTGATCATTCACTCTCGCGCAGTCGCGCGCGCCGTCTGCGACAGCGGTTCGCAATTTTTTTCGATTTATATAAAGCTATTCTCGACGCTGCCGATTATCGAATGCCGGCGATGTAATACCGACCGCGCCGGATGATTCAGCGGAAGTATTTACGCATTGCCGATTTCCAGTCATCCGGCCGCCCCGTCACGCGAATGATTCCACCATTCAGGAGAGCATCAGCCATGGTCGCCAGAAAACCGATTCAGGCCGTGCTGCTCGCTGTCGCGATCGCCGCGATTGCGCCGGCCGGACATGCGGGTAACACCACCGACTGGCTGGCGAACACCTACGGCACGCTCGCGGCGCACGTCGGCAACGTCGCGCGGTCGATGTGGGTTGCGCCTGAAGGTGTGATCTACACGGCGTCGATGTGGGACGAGTATGAAGGTGGTGTCGCGATCTACCAGAACGGCAAGAGCGTCGGCTCGATCGGCACGCATGCGGAATTCCAGGGCAGCGCGATCACGGGCAACGCGGCGTCGCTGTTCGTCGCGCTGCAGCCCGGCAGCGGCTACGGCAGCGGCGCGGTCGGGCGCTACAACCGTGCGACGCGCTTGCGCGACAAGCTCATCCAGGTCGCCGCGGCGACCAACCAGCCTCGCATCGACGTCGTCACCGGGCTCGCCACGGCCGGCTCGCTGCTCTATGCGAGCGATTTCTACGGCAATCGCGTGCGGGTGTTTACGACCGACGGCCTGTGGCAGCGGGACATCAACGTGTCCGCGCCGGGCGCGCTCGCGGTCGACTCGGCGGGCAACGTCTGGGTCGCGCAGAAAAGCGCAGGCTCGATCGTCGAATTCAGCCCGGCCGGTGCACTGCTGAACACGATCCGGCTGACCGCCGGGGCGCAGCCGTCGGCGCTCTATTTCGATGCGGCGGCGGGACAGCTGATGGTCGGCGACGAAGGCCCCGAGATGAACATCAAGCGCTATGGCGTGTCGGGCCGGCCTGCGCTGGCCGGCACGTTCGGCGTGCGCGGCGGCTATCTCGACACGACGACGGGCATCAAGGGGCAGGTCGGCGCGAAGCGTTTCACGCGCATCGCCGGGATCGGCAAGGATACGGCCGGCAACCTCTACGTGCTCAACAACCCGTGGGGCGGCAGCTGGGATCTCGGCCGCAACGGTGCGACCGACATTCACGCGTACAGCAGCGCCGGCAGCCTGCGTTGGACGCTGCAGTCGCTCAACTTCGAAGGCATCGCCGCACCGGATCCGGTCACGGACGGCGCGCTGTTCTACAGCGGCACGCACATATACAGCGGCACCGCAGGCGGCACCTTCGTCGCGAACACGGTCGATCCGTTCACGTATCCGTCGGACCCGCGCATCAATATGAGCGACACCCAGCGCGACGAGCACTTCGGGCTGCTGACGTCGGTCGGCGCGAACCGGATCCTCGTTGCAGCCGGACAGAATCCGCCGATCTATTACTTCTTCCACTTCAACGCGGCCAACGGCTACGTCGCGATCCCGGACGGGGCGATCCCGGGGCCCGCGTTCAACACGACCCGACGTGTGTCGGCCGGTTTCAGCCTCGACAGCAAGGGCGGCGTATGGGCCGGGCTCGACAAGACCGGCGCCATTTATCACTATCCGCTGGCCGGCTTCGATGCGAGCGGCAAGCCGTCGTGGGGCCGGGCGTGGCGACGCCGGTGCCGGCCAGCATCCAGCCGCTGACGCGCATCGTCTATCTCGCCGACAGCGACACGATGGTGCTCGCGCAGGGCGTCGTCGGAAGCACCGACTGGACGTCGATCGGCACGCGCATCGAGGTGTATCACGGCTGGAGCGCGGGCAACACGACGAAGCCGAATCCGGTGATCACGCTGCCGCACAGCGGCGCGAAGTCGATCGACGCGGCCGGCAACCATCTGTTCGTCGGCTACTGGTTCAGCAGCAGCGGGCCGCTGTGGCCGAACATCGACGCATTCAACCTCGACACCGGCAATCTCGACACGACGCTCGTCAATGCGAGCCCGGCGACCGTGGACACCAGCAGCGCGATCGATGCGATGGTCAGCGTGCGCGCGTACCGCCGCGCGAACGGCGAATACGTGGTGACGAAGAACAACGTGAAGGGGAACAGCATCACCGTGTATCGGTGGACGCCTTGAGGGCAGGGCCTCGAGTGCAACGATGACGCCACGATGGCTGTCATCGAAACGCCTTCGCTGTAACGATGTGTAATAAGCCGGCCCGCAATGGAACCGGTCATCCGCTTGACACTGGGCGGCGATGTAATTCCGGCACGTCGGCGATAGCCGACGCAACCCCTTCGATCGATTGGCACGGGCCCTCGCCACCGCGCGACACGGGCAGACGAGGCCAGGATCATGCCGGACACGTCAAACGGTAATCGCTCCACAAGTACAGAGGATTCCTATGAAAAATAGCCAGGTCAAGCGCGCGCTCCAACTCGGAGCCGTCATGTCGGCCGTGCTGCTTGCGTCGCAGGTGCAGGCGGACAGTTCCAGCAACGCCGATGCCGCCCGCGTGCCGAGCGGTCAGTTCGTCACACCGCTGGCCGTGCGTGGCGCGCTCCAGCAGTTCCTGAATCCCGGGCTGCCGGCCTATCCGCATTTCGTCGCGGGTGAGGCCGTGCGCTCGCAATTGAGCCCGGACGGCAAGACGCTGGCGATCATCACCGCCGGCCAGAACTCGTTGTACAAGCCGGACGGTTCGGTCGACACCGCGGCCTCGACGCAATTCATCTTCCTGTACGACGTCGCGGGCGCGAACAAGACGCGCCCGGCGCTCAGGCAGGTGCTTCAGCAGACCAACGCGTTCGTCGGCCTGGCGTTCTCGCGCGACGGGAGCAGGCTCTATGCGACCGGCGGCAGCGACGATGCGGTCTACGTCTATGCGCAGCACGGCGGCACGTGGGCGCTGTCGACGACGATCGCGCTCGGCCATGGCGGCAAGGGCGTCGGCATCCGCGTGCAGCCGAACGCGGCCGGGCTCGCGTTGTCGGCCGACGGGAAGACGCTCGTCGTCGCGAACAACTACAACGACTCGATCAGCGTGATCGACACCGCGACCAACAACGTGCGCTACGAGCACGATCTGCGCCCGTTCTTCTCCGGCAACGAAGGCCGCAACGGTGACGCGGGCGGCACGTTCCCGTTCGCGGTCGTCGTGAAGGGCAACGGCATCGCATACGTGTCGTCGGATCGCGATCGCGAAATCGTCGCGGTCGACGTTTCGTCGCCGTCTCGCGGCCGCCTGGTCAAGCGCATCAAGCTGGACGGCAACGCGCTCGGCATGACGCTCGATGCGCCGCAATCGATGCTGTTCGTCGCCCAGGACAACGCCGACCAGGTCGCGGTGATCGACACGAACACCAACGCGGTCGTGACCCGGATCGACGCGCGCGCGCCGGCCGGCGTGCTCGCGCACGGCCCGGCGCACACGGGTGCGGCGACGTATGCGGTCACGCTGTCGCGCGACGGCCGAACGCTGTATGCGACCAACGCCGGTGCGAACGAAGTCGCCGTCATCCCGCTCGTCGGCGATCGCGCGTATCGCGTCACCGGATTGATTCCGACCGCCTTCGAGCCGCACGACGTGACGTTCAGCGCGGACGGCACGTGGATGTACGTGGTGAACGGCAAGAGTACGACCGGTCCGAACCCGGACCATCTGTTCGGCGCGACCCCGGCACAGGCCGCCGCGTCGCGCGCGTCGAACGAATACCAGTTCCAGCTCGAGCGCGCGTCGCTCGTGAGCGCGCCGGTGCCGGCGGCCAACGAGCTGCCGGCGCTGACGCAGCAGGCCGCGCGCAACAACTTCTATCGTCCGGAAGACAACGACAGGGATAACGAGGTGATGGGCTTCCTGCGCCGTCACATCAAGCACGTGATCTACGTCGTCAAGGAAAACCGCACGTTCGACCAGGTGCTCGGCGATATCGGCAACGGCGCCAATGGCGATCCGCGGCTGGCCCAGTTCGGCCGGAACATCACGCCGAACTTCCATCGGCTGGCGAGCCAGTTCGTGACGCTCGACAACTTCATGAACCCGGGCGACGGCAGCATGGACGGCTGGTCGTGGGCGCTCCAGGGGCGCGTCACCAACACGGAGACGATCACCCAGCAGATCAACTACGCGGCGGTCAATCGCGGCTTGTCGTACGAGAGCGAGGGCACGAACCGCAGCGTGCCGGTCAACTGGGAAACGGTGCAGCAGCGCGATGCGGCCGCCGGCCCGGCCGGCACCACGAACTACAGCAACGCGGCCGCGGGCCTGCCGGGCGGCGCGGCGAACCTGCTGCCGGGCACGGGCAACCATGCGTCGTCCGATGCGCCGTTCGGCCGGCAGCGCGGCTACATCTTCGATGCGGTGCTCGCCGGCGGCGGCACGGTCCGCAACTACGGTTTCCTCGTGAACAACATCGGCAGCATCGGCACGGCCGCAAACCCGATCGTCGACCCGCACGCGGCCGGTGTCGTCCAGGCCGCCGCGCTCGATCCGCGGCTCGCGTCGATGACGGATGGGTATTTCCGCGGCTTCGACCAGAACTATCCGGACCAGTGGCGCCTCGACGAGTGGAAACGCGAGTTCGACCAGTATGTCGCGAGCGGCAACCTGCCGACGCTGTCGCTGGTGCGCCTGTCCCACGATCACATGGGGGCGTTCGGCACGGCGTTCGCCGGCGTGAACACGCCGGAAACGCAGCAGGCAGACAACGACCTGGCCGTCGGCCGGCTCGTCGAGGCCGTCGCGAAGAGCCCGTATGCGAACGACACGCTGATCGTCGTGACCGAGGACGATGTGCAGGATGGTCCCGACCACGTGGATTCGCATCGCGGGCCCGCATACATCGTCGGGCCGTACGTGAAGCAGGGCACGGTGATCCGGACGCGCTACAGCCAGGTCAATGCGCTGCGCACGATCGAGGACGTGCTCGGCACGCAGCACATGAACCTGAATACCGCCTACCAGCGGCCGATGACCGACGTGTTCGACGTGCACGGCCCGGCGTCGTGGAGCTACACGGCCGTCGCGTCGACGGCGCTGAAGGGCACCGGGCTGCGCCTGGCCGAAGGGGCGGGTGTGAACGCGCTGCAATACGCGGCCGGGCCGGATGTCACGCCGAAGCATGACGCGGCGTACTGGGCGAAGGTGACGGCGAAGTTCGACTTCGACGATGCCGACGAGGTGCCGGCCGATCAGTTCAACCGCGTGCTGTGGAAGGGCATGATGGGGGCGCAGCCTTATCCGAAGCTCAGGGGCGTGACGCAGAAGGTGGCGAGCCGCGACGACGACTGATCGTTCGATTGGTCGATGTGGAAGCAGGCCCTCCCGGCGGGAGGACCTGTGTTTTTTCACGAGGTGTGCGGCCAGGGTCCGCGTGGGCGGCATCCGGCGCGCCACGTGAGCGGTTGGCCGGGCTGCGCTACGTCACGCGTGCCATAGCAGGTTCGCGCTGCTGTCCGTTTCGGACAGCAGCCGGAACCCGAGCCGCTCGTAGAGGCGCCGCGCCGGGTTGCCGTGCAGCACGCTGAGCGATACGGATACGGGCTCGCGTGCGGCTTCGACCAGCAGTTCGTGCAGCACGGCTTCGCCGATGCCTTGTCCCTGTCGCGACGGGTGGATCTGGATCTGGTGGACGTGCCATTCAGCGGCGGCGCGTGTCACCTTCAGCAGGCCGATCGAGTGGGCGTCGGCGTTCGCACCTTCGCAGACGATCATCGCATCTTCGAAGTGCGCCGCGATGCGCCGGTGGTGCGCTTCGTCGTCGGTGGGGGCGCCGACGCGTCGCAGATGCTCGGTCATCGTGAGTTGGCGCAGCGTCAGCAGAAAGGGCAGGTCGGACGGGGACGCGGGACGCAGGCGGATCGCCGGTTTCATGATCGATGTGGAGGCGCTCGCGGGCGAGCTTCGACACCGATGATTCCAGCATTCACGACGCAGGTCAAAGGCCCGGCAACGGAATCTGCCGCCCGGCCGGGCGATGCTCGAGGACGTCCGTGACTTCGTATTCGGTTCTTGCTCCGTCCGGGGTTTGCCACTGCTGCATACGGACATTGCAGACGAGCACGTCACCCTTGCTGAAACTGATCTGGCTGTTGCTCACGCGCGACAGGAAGCCGGCATCCGTGATCGCCGCGTGAATCGTCGACGCGCCGTCGTACAGCCGCCACTTGTTGTCGTCCTTGAACGCGAGCGACACGATCGAGAACGCCATCCTTCGATGTTCGTCGAGAATGAGCGCGTCGGCTTGCCCGGGCGCGTGAAACCATGCGATCTCGTTGCGGGTGACCGTCTCGAACACCTCCGTGTCGGTGCCGGTGGCGAACATCACGATGCCTTCGCGTGCGAGCGGCGCAAGCACTTGCTCGGTTGCCTGTCGGACGCCGACGTCGCGCAGCAGGGTGAGGACGGAGAGGTCGATCTCGAGTTGCTCGCCGTCCACGTGCAGCAACGCCGTGTGGCCCTGCATCTGCACCCGCTGGATCTCGCGCCCACGCAGCCACTTGAGGACGGCGAAGAGACCTGTCCTCGCTTTGGGCGCGACGATGCCGAGCGCGGTCAGGATCGTGACCGCGTTGGCCAGCGCCGTGCTTTCGTTGCCGCTCAGGATGTCGCGCATGCGGCCGAGAAGCGAGGTCGCGAGCGTGAAGTCGATGCCGAAGCTGCCGGTCTTGAAGCTGCCGCGCACGTTCACCTGCGGTCGAACCAGATCGCCGCACAGTGCCCGTGTCGATGCCTCCAGCAAATCCCCGATCGCAAGCAGCGCGGGCGCGAGTTCGCGCACGTCCATTTCGGAAGATTCGAGTGCGGGACCGTCATAAGTGACGCGAAACTGGCTCATGTCGTCGAAGGGGCCGATATCGGCCCGGCCGGTACGGTTTTCATTGCGTGTGGTCATGCGAAATAGTGGCTGCAGGCGTGGACGATACCGGAAATGATTTATTTCGGATACCTTGCATGTTAAGCACGATCGACCGGCAGCGGGCGATTTTGGCCATCCGGCCAGGGCGGCTGCGTCAGGTATCCTGACGATGTCCGAAAAGCGTCGAATTGCTTGGGACTTGTGCGGTACGCGAGGCAGGCCTGACCAGTCGGTGCGCGGCCGATTTCCTGCTGGAGACGCGGCCCTATCCGCGCGGGAGCGCACGCGGCCCCGCCGTGCCGGCGGGTCGGGCCGCGCAGCGAATCACATCGTTTCCGACCGTCGGGCGGCACGCTCGCGGATCTCGGGCGACGCCAGGCACATGGCCACGGCTTCGTATCCGGGCGCACCACGGTAGGACGCTACACGGGAAGGCGGACTGTGATTCGCCGGGCACAGGATGATCGCTTCATCCGGCCCGACTGCTGACAGATCGAGGATCGCCGACGAACGCGTCATCAGGAACAGCGGCCGCGCCCCTGCGGCGGCGCGTGCACGCAGCCACGTGATCAATGCCTGTTGCGTGGGCCGGTCGAGATCCTGTTCGATCATGTCCACGACCAGTGCGCGCGGGCCATTCGACTCGAGGCAGGCAAGCAGCGCAGTCAGCGCCGGTGAGTGGGTCGCACCGGCGTCGGCGAGCGATGCCGTCGTACGCTCGACACGCGTGTTCAACGCCGGATCGGCGCGCAGCGCGGCCGATGCGGCGACACCATCGCTTTCCAGCCGGTCGAGCCCCACGAATACCGCGCCGGGCAGTGCATCGGCGAGCCGCATCGCCAGTCGCGTCTTGCCGCTTCCCAGCGAACCGATGATGTAGTTCAACGGGCGGATGTCGCGGAACTCGAACCACTCGCCGCCCCACGGCCATGGCAGGTTGAACGCGACGCCGGCTCCACTGTCGCCGAGCAGCCGCGTCAGTTCCCCGTCGGCCGGCATCCGGCCGCGCGCAAGGCCGGCGCGGATCGCGCGCACCCTGTCGAGCTTGCGGACGAGATCCTGAATCCCGTGGTCGAGCGCCGCTTCGTGAGAGGCCAGCGCCTCATCCAGACTGCACGGGTCGCCATCGAGCACGTTCGCGACCTGCGCGAGGCTCAGGCCAAGCGCGCGCAGCGCGACGACGTCGGCCGCGCGTGCGAGGTCGTCAGGGTCGTAGACGCGATAACCCGCCGGCGTTCGTTCCGGCGCGACGAGACCATGCCGCTCGTAGAGCCGCAGCGCCTTGACCGATACGCCGAGCCGCGCGGCCGCCGCCGACGCGCTCAAGCGAAGCGTGGACCTGCCCATGCGTCACCCCTGTCTGCTGTCGATTCGTGACACCCAGCATAAAGGCGACCCCAAGGGCCGGGTCAAGCCCGTTCACGAAATCCGGTACACGCGCATTGCATTGTCGTGCCAGATTGCCTGACGCGCCGCATCGCCGAGGTCCGCCATCGCACGGGCAAACGTACGCAGCAGCGCGGGATACGATACACGCAACCCCGCCACCGGAAAGTTGCTCGCGAACAGGCAGCGCTGCCACCCGAATATCGCGATCGTGTCGCGGATGATCCGCGCGTTGTCCGCCTCGTTCCACACCGCATCGCGCAAGCCGAGTTCGGAGATCTTCACGGTCACGCGCGGCGAGGCGGCCAGTGCTTGCATGCCGCTGCGCCAGCGCGCGAGCCCCGCTGCCGAGCGATCCCACGGCAGCCCCGCGTGTTCGAGCACGACGTCGACTTCGGGCGCATCGGCCAGCAGCGCGGCCGCGTCGCCGAGATGCCAGAACGGCACGCGCAGATCCCAGCTGAGGCCATGCGCGGCCAGGCGTTCCAGCGCGGCCGGCCAGCGCGGATCGTGCAGCGTGCCCGGCCCGTCGACGGCCGCATCCGGCGACGCAGCGGTGCGCGGCTTGAACCGCACGCCGCGCACGCGCGGCCACGCGGCCTGTTCGGCGAGCCGCTCGTGCGCATCGCCGGCCAGCAGGTCGACCCACGCGACGACCGCCGACGGCAGCCCGTGCGCGGCCGCGACCTCGTGCAGCCAGCGCGTTTCCGCGAGCGCTTCGTCGCGTGCCCGTTCGGCCTCGACGTGCACGCTCGCGACGATCGGTGCGCGTTGCGCGGCGTGCCGGTAGTCGTCCGCGCCGAAATCGCGGCACAGCGCCGCGTAGTCACCGAACATGAAGTGCGCCGGGTCGTACCGTTCCTGCAGCCACGGGTAGTGCGCACCGGCGCCGAGCCGCCACAGGTGGTGATGCGCGTCGACGAGCGCGGCCGGCATCGCGTCCGGCGGTGGCGCGTCGGCGTGCCGTTCAGCGCGTGCCGGCGAGCACATACGACGCATCCGGTTCGCGCAGCGTCGGCAATGCGCCGACGAATCGCCACGCATCGAGATCGAGCTCGCGCACGTAGTCGTCCTGGAACGACACGTACGCGACGCGCCGCGACGGATGGAACGACAGCGCGGTCGGGTTCGCGGGCAGCGCGACGCGTTCGATCTCTTCCAGCTGTCGAGCATCGAACACCGAGATCGACCGCTCGCCTGAATTGGTCAGCAGCAGCAGGTCGCGGCCGTCCGGCGCGCTGGTGCGGTAGATGCGGTTCGGATCGCTGCGCGTCTTCACGCGGCGGCCGCAGGTCATCGTGCCGGTGTCGATCTCGACGAGCGTGTCGTCGCCGCGATTCGCGACGAACAGCGTGCGCTCGTCGCTCGACAGCGCATTGCCTTCGGGGCGCGGGCCGGGCATCACCGCGCGCGGCGCGACGGTCGCGTCGCGCGGATGGAACTGCGTGACCGTGTTCGACAGCAGGTGCACGCCGTAGGCGCGGCTCGCATCGCGCGTGAGCGTCACGAGGTGGGTCTTCACGCCGCCGGACGGCACGGCCATGTTCGGCACGGCCTGCCGGGTCGGCTCGTCGAACACGAGCAGCATGTCGTGCGCCTCGCTCATCGCGTACAGCCGGCCGTCGCGGTCGCTCGCCATCCCGTGCGGCCGGTAGTACGGCCACAGGTCGAGCATCCGCGTGTGCGTGCGCTCGACGAGGTCGATCTCGGCGATCCGGTGATCGCCGTCATGGCCGCGCGACCACGCGGTCTCGATCCCGAAGATGCCGACGTAAGCGAAGCGATTGTTCACGTCGACGGTGAACTCGTGCGGGAAGTTCGGCAGCACGACGTGCTTGAGCGCGGCTTTCGTTTCGAGGTCGTAGAAGCTGAAGGTATGGGCGCATTTCTGCACCAGCAACAAGATGTCGTTCATGGTGTGTCTCCGTTGTTTCGTTGGCGTGTCCGCGCGTCGATGTCGGTGCGCGTCAGTCTTCGCAGCGCGTCGGCAGCGTCAGTGCGAGCAGGCCGGCCACCGCGAGCGTGACGGCGAGGCTGTACACGCCGGCGGCCGCGCTCACGTGCTGGGTCAGCACGCCGACCGCATACGGGCCGCAGAAGCCGCCGAGGTTGCCGAGCGCGTTGATCAGGCCGCGTGCGCTGCCGGCCGTCTCGACGCTGCACAGCTTCGGCGGAATCGCCCAGAACACGCCGGCCGCTGCCTGCAGGAAGAAGCCGCAGCCGATCAGGAACGCGAACGACACGATCATCGACGCATGCGTGAGCACCGACAGCGCGAGGCATGCGGCGAACCCGACGAGCGGCAGCAGCACGAACAGGCGGCGCTTGCCGGTCCGGTCAGACAAATACGACGTGGCGAACATCCCGATCATCATCGCGACATACGGCAGCATCGCGAGCAGGCCGACCTTGCCCATCCCGCCGTGCGTGAGGTTCTTCAGCAGCGTCGGCAACCACATCGTATAGCCGTAGATGCCGACCTGATAGCAGAAGTTGATCGCGATCAGCAGCCAGATCGTCGGGTTGCGCAGCATCGCGCCGAACGACGCGGCGGCCGGCGTGCCGGCGGCCTGCTTGCGCGCCTGTTCCTCGCGCAGCGCGGCGAGGATGTACGCCTTCTCGCGCGGCGACACCCAGCGCGCGGTTTCCGGGCTGTCGTCGGCGAACATCAGCCACGCGAACAGGCACAGCAGCGACAGCGCGCCGGCGCTGTAAAACAGGTGACGCCAGTCGTACGCGGCGAGGATGAAGCCGGACAGCGGCGCGGTGATCATGCCGGCGAGCGGCACGAACATGATGACCATCGCGTTCGCGCGGCCGCGTTCGCGGTCGGGAAACCAGTGGCTGACCATCGTCAGCACGACGGGCAGCATCCCGCCCTCGGCCACGCCGAGCATGAAGCGCAGCGTCAGCAACTGCCACGTATGCGTGACGAGCCCGGTCAGCACCGACAGCACGGCCCAGCTCACGAGCGACCAGGCGATGAAGGTCTTGCCGCTGCCGCGCGCCGCGCGCCGGCCGCCGGGGATCTGCAGGAACAGGTAGCCGAAGAAGAAGATGCCGCCGGCGAGGCCGGCCATCGTCGCGTCCATGCCGAGATCGGCGTTCATCCCGCCCGGCATCGCGAACGCGATGTTCACGCGGTCCATGTACGAAACGATGCAGGCGAGCAGCAGCGGCGGAATCACGCGCAGCCAGCGGCGGCGCGGAATGGTTTCGCCGGCTTCATAGGCCGGGTTGGCCGGGTTCAACAGGTTCATGGTGTCTCCATCCAGTTTGGGTAGTCGGCCGCGGCGGCCTTCTGATGGGCCGCCGTCTTGCCCTGGCGAGCCGGCAGGTGCCGGCCGCCGACGCGCAACGCCTTTCGCGTCGCGCGTGCATCCGATGTCTAGCGTCCCCAGCGCAGCACGAGCGGATCGAGCCGCCGCGCCGCGTCGAGCAGGCCCGCGCGCACCTGCGGATGCAGCTCGGGCCACGGCGCGCGCGGCTTGTCGCATGCGATCACGCCGCCTTCCTTCATCAGCGCCTTCGCGGTCAGGAAGCCCGACTGGCGGTTCTCGTAGTTGATCAGCGGCAGCCAGCGCGCGTACTGCTCGCACGCTTCGTCGCGGCGTCCGGCGAAATACGCGTCGGTGATCCGGCGGATGCCGTCCGGATAGCCGCCGCCCGTCATCGCGCCAGTCGCGCCGGCATCGAGGTCGGCGAGCAGCGTGATGCCTTCCTCGCCGTCCCACGGCCCTTCGATCGCGTCGCCGCCGAGCGCGATCAGCTCGCGCAGCTTCGACGCGGCGCCGGGCGTCTCGATCTTGAAGTACGACACGGCGTCGATCTCGCGCGCGAGCGTCGCGAGCAACGCTGCAGGCAGCGCGACGCCGCTCGCGGGCGCGTCCTGGATCATCAGCGGAATGTCGAGGCCGTCGGCGACCTCGCGGAAGAACGCGCGGATCGACGCCTCGGGCACGCGGAACGTCGCGCCGTGATACGGCGGCATCACCATCACCATCGCGGCGCCGAGCGCCTGCGCGCGGCGGTTGCGTTCCGCGCAGATCCGCGCGCTGAAGTGCGACGTCGTGACGATCACCGGCACGCGGCCGGCGACGTGCTCGAGCGTCGTGCGCGTGATGAGGTCGCGTTCGTCGTCGCCGAGCGCGAACTGCTCCGAGTAGTTCGCGTGGATGCAGATGCCGTGCGAACCCGCGTCGATCATGAAGTCGAGGCAGCGGCGCTGGCCGTCGAGGTCGAGCGCGCCGTGCGCGTCGAAGACCGTCGGCGCGACCGGAAAGACGCCCTGGTAGCGTGCGTTCATGGCCGTCCTCACTCGACGATGTCGAACTGGTCGAGGAACTCGGTCTTCAGCGTGAGACCGAGGCCCGGCACGTCGTCGCGCAGTTGCAGGAAGCCGTTCTCGGCCACCGGCTCGCCGTCGAAGATGTAATAGAACAGCTCGTTGCCGACCTCGACGTCGAACATCGGGAAGTATTCGCTCATCGGCGACGCGAGCGTGCTCATCGTCAGGTGATAGTTGTGCATCTGGCCCGCATGCGGAATCACCGGCACGCTGTACGCCTCGCACAGCGCGTTGATCTTGTGCGCCATCGTGATCCCGCCGACGCGGTTCGTGTCGTACTGCACGACCGACACGGCCTTGCGGTCCAGCAGCTGCTTGAAGCCGTACAGCGAGAACTCGTGCTCGCCGCCGGAGATCGGGATGCGCGTGAGCTGGTTCAGCTCCGCGTAGCCGTCGATGTCGTCGGCGATCACCGGCTCCTCGAGCCAGCGCGGCTGGTATTTCTCGAGCTTCGGCAGGATGCGCTTCGCGTACTCGAGGTTCCAGCCCATGTAGCACTCGAGCATCAGGTCGTTGTCGTAGCCGATCACCTCGCGGATCGCCGCGACCGACTTCAGGTTCTCCACCACGCCCTGCTGCCCGTGCGCGGGCCCGTAGCCGAAGCGCATCTTGAACGCGCGGAAACCTTCCTTCAGATAGCGCTGCGCCTCGTCCTGCATCTCTTTCAGGTCGGTGCGATAGAGCTTCGAGTAGTAGCAGGGGATCTTCTCCTTGGTGCGGCCGCCGAGCAGCTTGAACACGGGCTTGCCGACGCTCTTGCCGAGGATGTCCCAGATCGCGATGTCGACCGCCGAGATCGCCGCCATGCCGATGCCCTTGCGGCCCCAGGCGTGGGTCGCGCGGTACATCCGCTGGTTCAGGTACTCGTAGTCCCACGGGTCCTGGCCGATCACGAGCGGCGCGAGGTACTGGTCGACGATCACCTTCGCGACGTGCGGCGCGAGCGCGACGTTGCCGAGGCCGACGATGCCGTCGTCGGTCTCGACTTCGACGACCGTCCACGAATGGAAGCGGAACGTGCTCATGGTTTCCTGCGGCGCGTACAGCAGGTCCATCGCGTTCGAGCAGAAGTTGCCCTGCGGCGGGACGGTCTTGCCTTTCCACTGGAATACGCGGGCGCGCACGGAGCGGATCTTCATGATGGTGTCTCCAGGAATCGATGTTGTCGTGTGTGGATGGCGTGCGAACGTCACGCCGAAACGGTGGGGGTGCGGCGCGCGGCGCCCATCCGGCACGCGATCTGCAGCGCCTGCCAGGTCGCGCCGACGTCGGCGCTGCCGCGCCCCGCGATGTCGTACGCGGTGCCGTGCGCGGGCGTCGTGATCGGCACGGGCAGCCCGCCCTGCACGGTCACGCCGCGCGAGAAGCCCAGCAGCTTGATCGCGATCTGCCCCTGGTCGTGGTACATCGTGACGATCGCCTGGTAGTCGCCGGCCTGCGCCTTCAGGAAGATCGTGTCGGCGGGGAACGGGCCGTGGAACGGCGTGTCGGTCGGCCAGTCGCGCGACTGCAGCTTGCGTACCGCCGGCTCGATGATGTCGACTTCCTCGCGGCCGCAGCTGCCGCCGTCGCCGCCATGCGGGTTGAACGCGGCGATCGCGACCTTCGGCGCCGTGACGCCGTTCGCGAGCAGCGACCGGTAGATCAGTTCGGAGGCCTGTTCGATGCGCTCGACACTCAGTTGGGCCGCCGCGTCCTTCAGTGGAATATGCGACGAGATCCGCGCGGTCCACAGCTCGCCGAGCGTGTTGAATTCGCAGAAGTAGCCGGTCACGCCGAGCGCGGCGGCGAAGTGGTGCAGCTCGTCGTCGTGCTTGAGCCCGCCGAGCTTCATCGCGTACTTGTTCAGCGGCGCGAAGCAGATCGCGTCGATGTCGCCGGCGAGCGCGGCGTCGAGGCACTGGTCGAGCACGATCAGCGTCGAGCGGCCGCCCGCCGCGCCGGGCTGGCCGACGGTGACCTGCGCGGGATCGATCGTGCCGACCGCAACGAACGCGGCGCGCGCGGTGGACGGCCGGCCGCGCACGGCGGTGAGCGATGCGACGGGCTCGACGTCGACCGTCACGCCGGCGACGCGCTGGCCGGCTTCCCACAGCCAGCGGTCGCCGATCAGCACGAGGTTCGCGCGGGACGTCGCGTCGGGCCGCGCGAGCAGTTTCGCGATCAGCTCGGCGCCGATGCCGGCGGGGTCGCCGAGCGTCAGCGCGACGACGGGCAGGGAGGCGGCGGTCGTCATGGGGTGTCTCCGTGGCGGGCTGCAGGCGGTTGCGTGTTCAAGCGGTGTCTCCGGTGGCGGCGCGTGGCCGTTGGTCTATGGGGTTCATGCTAGGTAGACGGAATGAGTCGGTAAATTGAAAACTCTTGATGAATCGATAACCTGGAGTAATCGGAATGGGCTCGATCGATCGACGAGACTCGACTCCCCAATTGCTGAACCGCCTGCGGATGCGGCAGATCGCGCTGCTGCTCGCGGTGGATGAATGCTCGACGCTGCGCGCGGCCGCCGCGCAGCTCGGCCTCACGCAGCCGGCCGCGACGAAGATGCTGGCCGAACTGGAAAGCGCGCTCGGCCAGCGGCTGTTCGACCGCGTCGGGCGCGGGCTCGTGCTGAACCCGGCGGGGGAGCGCGTGCTCGGCTATTTCCGCGGGATCCGCGGCAGCGTGGAGGCGCTCAATCGCGAGCTCGGCGAGCTGCAGCTCGGCAGCGCGGGGCGGCTCGCGATCGGCAGCATCATGGCGGCGTCGCCGGGGCGGCTCACCGAGGCGCTGGTGCAGCTGAAGGCGCGCTATCCGCTGCTGGCGATCGACATCGCGGTCGATACCAGCGACCGGCTGATGCCGCAGTTGCGCGAAGGCGTGCTCGAGGTGGTGATCGGCCGCAACGCCGGCACCGATTGCGACTTCCGCGTGGTGGACGACGAGGCGCTCGCGATCATCGCGGGCCGCGGCCATCCGCTCGCGGGCGCCGGACCGGTCGAATTCGACGCGCTGCTCGACTACACGTGGATCCTGCAGCCGGCCGGCAGCCCGGCGCGCGAGGTCGTCGAGCGCGAGTTCCGCGCGCGTCACCAGCCGATGCCGCGCGGGCTGGTCGAGACGGGCTCGATCCTGACGACGATGAACCTGGTCGACCGTTCGCACATGCTCGGCGTGATTCCGCTGACGGTCGCGCAGCGCAACGCGGAGCACGGGCTCGTGGCGATCCTCGACTACGAGCTCGACCAGAAGCTGCCGTCGTACGGCAGCCTCGTGCGGCGCGACCGGCCGCTGAGCATTCCCGCGCAGCACTTTCTCGCGCTGTTTCACCGGGACGGGGTGGGCGATGACGGCGGCGCGTAACGGCGCGGTTTGCCAGCCGAGGCGGCCGAGCCAGCCGCGCCAGCCGAGGCGACCGAACCAGCCGAATCAGCCGAATCAGCCAAGCACGCCGAACAAGCCGCATCGGCCGAATCAGCCGCGCCAGCCGAGGCGGCCGAGCCAGCCGAGCCAGCCGAGCCAGCCGAGCCACCACCATCGCGGAACGCAGTGAAGCGTGACGGCGACGCCGGCGAGACGGGGGAGGCAGGCGACCCCGAACCGAACGGCTTCAGCGAGCCGACGGCGCGGCCGGCGCTTCGGCGAGCGACGGCATCGATTCCGGCAACGCGCGATCCGGCCGAATCCGCAGCGCGGCGACGATGCCGATCACGAGCATCGCGACCGACCCGACGAACGGCACCGTCCAGCTGCCGGTACGGTCGACGAGATAGCCGAACAGGATCGGCGACAGGATCCCCGAGATCGCCGAGCCGGCATTCATCATCCCGCTCGCGATGCCCGCGTGCGTCGGCGCGATATCGCTCGGCACGGCCCAGATCGGTCCGATCGTCAGTTCGAGACACAGGAACGACCCGGACAGGCACAGCGCGATGCTGGCCGTCGAATGCACGAACGCGAGCGGCAGCATGCACGCGAGTGCGCCGGCGAAGCTCGCGACGATCACGCTCTGGCGCGACAGCGCGAGGTTGCCGGTCTTGCGGTAGATGCGGTCGCACAGCCAGCCGCCGAGCGTGTCGCCGACGACGCCCGCGAAGAACACACCGGATGCGAACAGCGCGGTCGACTTCAGGTCGAGGCCCTTGCCGTTCAGGAAGAACGTCGGCAGCCACGTGAAGAACAGCCACGCGGTCCAGCCGTAGCAGAAGTACACGAAGATCGTCGGCGCCATCCGGCGGAACAGCGGCCCCCACGGCGTCGGGCCGGACGGTGGTGCCGGCCGGGCGGCGGCAGCGGTGCGCGCATGGCCGTTGCCGTCGTCGTCGCCGAGCGGGTGCTCGCGAAAGCCGACGACCCACCACACGAGCCACACCAGCGTCACCGCGCCGATCACGAAGAACGCCGCGCGCCACGACAGCCACGTCATCAGCGCGGCGACGATCGGCGGCGTGACCGCGTTGCCGAGCCGCGAGAACGAATGCGTGAAGCCCTGCACGACGCCGCGCCGTTCGCGCGAGAACCAGTGCGTGATCGCGCGGGCCTGCGCGGGCAGCGTCGCGCCTTCGCCGATCCCGAGCAGCAGGCGCGCGGCGAACAGCAGCGCGAGGCTGTGCACGAGCCCGGTCATGAACGTCGAGGCGACCCAGATCAGCCCGCAGCCGATCAGCGTGATGCGGGCGCCGAAGCGGTCGGCGATCCACCCGCCGACGATCTGGCAGATCGCGTACGAATACGCGAACGCGGAGAACGCGATGCCGAGCTCGGTGTTCGACAGGCCGAGCTCGGCCTTGATCGCGCCGGCCGCGGTCGCGAGGTTCACGCGGTCGACGTAGAGGATGAACGAAAGCGCGCACAGCAGCCACAGCGTATGGCGCCGTTGACGGTGATCGGTAGGCATGTGTCTCACTCCATTCTCGTGCGCGGCGTTGCAATGACGCCGCGTTCACTGGCCGGGCCAGCATCGCGTGCCGGGGGCGGCACCGTCTAGTGAATCTTTTGGATCAGTTGATAACCGGAGGGATTCGGTTGCGCTGCGTTCGGGCGCCGGATCGGGTGAGGCGCGGGTTTTCCAAGGGTGGTTGCGGGATGAGGCGGGATGGCAGGCGCCCTGGCTTCGTACCGTGCGTACCGCCTCTGCGCGGACCGGGGCCGGCCGAGGAACGCAGGCATCACGGCGCGACGGCGGCAGGCCGGGGCCCGTCGCCGGACCGGCGCCGGGCGTCGGGTGTGTAGGAAGGGCGCGCGTGCACCCCCGTTCGGACCGGCGCGCGGGTGTCGCGGCCGGCCTTGCCGTGGCAGTCTCAGATGTGACCCAGCAGTACGAGGATGACGACGATGATGACGATCATCCCGACAGTCCCCGATGGCCAGTAGCCCCAGCTTCGGCTGTGCGGCCATGAGGGAAATGCCCCGATCAGCAGCAGAATCAGAACGATGATAAGAATGGTCCCGAGCATCGCACCCCTCCTGAACGTGTTAGACGTGATGGTGGCGGCTGGCGCAATTCCCGTGCCGCTGGCGGACGGCGGTCGGCCATCGCGCGTCGAATGCGCACGGTCCGGATGCCAGAAATTCATGCGATGAATGCCGCCCGATTCAGAAAATAAATTTCAAAAATGCAATCCCCATCGCTATGCTGGGCTTCCGGTATCACTCAGGCGGGCATGCAATGGCTGAACTCTTTCTGGTCCGGCACGGGCAGGCGTCGTTCGGCACGGACGACTACGACCGGCTGTCCGCGGCCGGCGAGCAGCAGGGTGTCTGGCTCGGCGAGCATTTCGCGCGGCAGGGCCTGGCGTTCGACCGCGTGATCTGCGGCACGCTGAACCGGCATGCGCAGACCGTCGATGCGATCCTGCGCGGGATGGGCCGCGAAGGCGTGCCGGTCGACCGCCATCCGGGCCTGAACGAATACGACTTCCACGGGCTGTTCGCGGCGGCGGCCAGCGACTATCCGGAGATCGCGCGGCTCGCGGCCGGCTCGATGAAGGAATACTTTCGCGCGCTGCGGCAGGTGCTGCATCTGTGGGCCGACGACCAGCTCGGCGACACCGCGCCCGAGACCTGGATGCATTTCCAGCAGCGCGTCGCCGACGCGCGCGCCGCGATCCGCGACGGCGGCAGCCAGCGCGTGCTCGCGGTGAGTTCCGGCGGACCGATCGCGGTGACCGTGCAGCAGGTGCTCGCCGCCCCGCCGGCGAGCGCGATCGCGCTGAACCTGCAGATCCGCAACAGCAGTCTTTCGCAGTTTTTCTTCAACGCCGAAGCGTTCCACCTGGCGTCGTTCAACGGCATCCCGCATCTCGAGGATCCCGAACGCCATGCGTGGCGCACCTACGGCTGACCCCACGAACGATCGCGATGATGACGAACCCTTCCCAGCCCCTCGACGTAGCCCGCCTCACGCGCTATCTGGAAGCGCACGTGCCGGGATTCGAAGGCCCGCTCGACTTGGAGAAGTTTGCCGGCGGCCAGTCGAACCCGACCTTCCTGCTGCATGCGAAAAGCGGCCGCTACGTGCTGCGCCGCCAGCCGCCCGGCGAACTGCTGAAATCCGCGCACGCGGTCGATCGCGAATTCCGCGTGCTGAGCGCGCTGTCGGGCACCGCGGTGCCGGTCGCGCATCCGTATCACCTCTGCGTTGACCGCGACGTGATCGGCAGCCTGTTCTACGTGATGAGCTTCGAGGACGGCCGGATCTTCTGGGATCCGGCGCTGCCGGAACTGCCGAAGGCCGACCGGGCGATCTGCTACGACGCGCTGCTGCGCACGATGGCCGCGCTGCACGACGTGGACGTCGACGCGGTGGGTCTCGCCGACTACGGCCGCCCCGGCAACTATTTCGAGCGCCAGATCGGCGTGTGGACGAAGCAGTATCGCGCGGCGGAAACGGAGCGTCTAGACGCGATGGAAACGCTGATCGACTGGCTGCCGAAGGCCTGCCCGGAGGACACGGGCCGGCCTGCGCTGGTGCATGGCGACTTCCGGATCGACAACCTGATGTTCGCGCGCGACGACTATCGCGTGCAGGCCGTGCTCGACTGGGAACTGTCGACGCTCGGCAATCCGCTCGCCGATCTCGCGTACTTCTGCATGTGCCTGCGGTTGCCGTCGGGCGGCCAGGTGCGCGGGCTCGCGGGCCAGGATCGTGCCGAACTCGGCATTCCCGACGAAGCGGCGATCGTCGCGCGCTATTGCGAACTGCGCGGGATCGAGCCGATCCGCGACTGGCATTTCTATCTCGCGTTCAGTTTCTTCCGGCTCGCGGCGATCGCGCAGGGCGTGAAGGCGCGCGCGCTGCAGGGCAACGCGTCGAGCGAGCAGGCGCTGCGCGTGGGCGCGATGGCCGGCCGGCTGGCCGAACTGGCCGTCGGCGTGATCGACGCGCATCGCTGAAATCGACGGAAGCGCCGCGAGCACCGATCTCGCCGCGCGGCGGCACGACAACACATCAATGGAGGAGCACGGCAACATGGCAACGAATCTGTTCGACCTGACGGGCAAGATCGCGCTGGTGACGGGCGCGAGCCGCGGCATCGGCGAGGAAATCGCGAAGCTGCTCGCGGAGCAGGGCGCGCACGTGATCGTGTCGAGCCGCAAGCTCGACGACTGCCAGGCGGTGGCGGACGCAATCATTGCGGCGGGCGGCCGCGCCGAAGCGCTGGCCTGCCACGTCGGGCGGCTGGAGGACATCGCCGCGACGTTCGAGACGATCCGCGGCAAACACGGCCGGCTCGACATCCTCGTGAACAACGCGGCCGCGAACCCGTATTTCGGGCACATCCTCGATACCGATCTCGCCGCGTATGAAAAGACCGTCGACGTGAACATCCGCGGCTACTTCTTCATGTCGGTCGAGGCCGGCAAGCTGATGAAGGCGCAGGGCGGCGGCGCGATCGTCAACACCGCGTCGGTCAATGCGCTGCAGCCGGGCGACCGGCAGGGCATCTATTCGATCACGAAGGCCGCGGTGGTCAACCTGACGAAGGCATTCGCGAAGGAGTGCGGGCCGTTCGGGATCCGCGTGAACGCGCTGCTGCCCGGCCTCACGAAGACGAAGTTCGCGGGCGCGCTGTTCGCCGACAAGGACATCTACGAGACCTGGATGGGGAAGATCCCGCTGCGCCGCCACGCGGAGCCGCGCGAGATGGCCGGCACCGTGCTGTATCTCGTGTCGGACGCCGCGAGCTACACGAACGGCGAATGCATCGTCGTCGACGGCGGCCTGACGATCTGAGCGCGCGATGAAACTCGACAGCTACGCCGGGCAGGCCGTGATGATCACCGGCGCCGCGAGCGGCTTCGGTGCGCTGCTCGCGAGCGAGCTGGCCGCGATGGGCGCGCGGCTGGCGCTCGGCGACCTGAACGATGAAGCGCTCGAACGCGTGGCCGCGCCGCTGCGCGCGGCCGGCGCCGACGTGATCGCGCGGCGCTGCGACGTGCGGATCGAGGCTGACGTCGCGGCGCTGGTGCAGGCGGCGGCCGCGCGCTTCGGGCGGCTCGACGTCGGCATCAACAACGCAGGTATCGCACCGCCGATGAAGGCGCTGATCGACACCGACGAAGCCGATCTCGACCTGAGCTTCGCGGTGAACGCGAAGGGCGTGTTCTTCGGGATGAAGCACCAGATCCGCCAGATGCTCGCGCAGCGCGAAGGCGTGATCCTGAACGTCGCGTCGATGGCCGGGCTCGGCGGTGCGCCGAAGCTGGCCGCCTATGCGGCGTCGAAGCACGCGGTGGTCGGGCTCACGAAGACGGCCGCGCTCGAATACGCGCGCCACGGCATTCGCGTGAACGCGGTGTGCCCGTTCTACAGCACGACGCCGATGGTCACCGACGGCGACATCGGCGACCGCCAGGATTTTCTCGCCCAAGGGACGCTGATGAAGCGGCTCGGCCGCCCCGAAGAAATCGTCGCGACGATGCTGACGCTGTGCGCGAAGGAAAACACTTACCTGACCGGGCAGGCCGTCGCCGTCGACGGTGGTGTCTCGGCCTTCTGAACCGAACGAACGGAAACCGGAATCTCGAGGAGTCGATCATGGACTTTGGCTACACCCCGAAAGTGGAAGAACTGTGCGAACGCGTGCGCGCGTTCATGGACGCGCACATCGTGCCGCGCATCCGCCAGTGGAACGAGGAAGTGCATGCGGGCCAGTATCCCGTGTCGTTCATGGAGGAACTGAAGGAACGCGCGAAGGCGGAAGGGCTGTGGAACCTGTTCCTGCCGCACCTCAAGGACGACGAGCCCGGCACGGGCCTGACGAACCTCGAATACGCGCCGCTCGCCGAGATCATGGGGCGCGTGAACTGGGCGCCGGAGGTGTTCAACTGCAACGCGCCGGATACCGGCAACATGGAGCTGCTGCACATGTTCGCGACGCCCGAGCAGCGTGAACAGTGGCTGCTGCCGCTGCTGCGCGGCGAGATCCGCTCGGCGTTCGCGATGACGGAGCCCGACGTGGCGTCGTCCGATGCGACGAACATCACGACGCGCATCGAGCGCGACGGCGACGAATACGTGATCAACGGCCGCAAGTGGTTCATCACGAACGCCGCGCATCCGAACTGCAGGATCTTCATCGTGATGGGCAAGACCGATCCGGACGCCGAGTCGCACCAGCAGCAGAGCATGATCCTCGTGCCGCGCGACACGCCGGGCGTGACGGTCGTGCGCAACATCACGGTGGTCAATCACCACGCGCCGGAAGGGCACTGCGAGATCACGTTCGACAACGTGCGCGTGCCGGCGCGCAACCTGCTCGGCGCGGAAGGCAGCGGTTTCGCGCTCGCGCAGGCCCGCCTCGGGCCCGGTCGCATCCATCACTGCATGCGTTCGATCGGCGCGGCCGAGCTCGCGCTGGAACTGATGGTCGACCGCGCGCAGTCGCGCGTCGCGTTCGGCAAGCCGCTGAACCGGCATGGCACGGTCGGCGAATGGATTGCGCGCTCGCGCATCGAGATCGACCAGGCGCGCCTGCTCGTGCTGAAGGCCGCGTGGATGATCGACAAGGTCGGCGCGAAGGCCGCGCGCAAGGAAATCGCGATGATCAAGGCGCTCGTGCCGACCGTGTATACGGACGTCTGCGACCGCGCGATGCAGGTGTTCGGCGCGGCGGGGTTGAGCCCCGATACGCCGCTCGCCGATCTGTGGACCTGGGGCCGCGCGCTGCGCTTCGCCGACGGCCCGGACGAGGTGCACCTGCAGGCGATCGCGCGGATGGAGATCAAGGATGCCGTGCGCGGGTCGACCGAGCCGTACCTGACGCCGCCGCCGCGCGGTTGAGCGGCGCGCCGGGATGCGCAATGCGTCCGGCGTCTCTCGCGGGGCCTGCATGGACGAACGAATGGCGCACGCCGTAAGATGCCGGCAAGGAGATCCGGCGATGCGCCTTTCGAAGATTGATCTGAACCTGTTCGTCGTATTCGAGGCGATCTACAACAAGCGCAACCTGACGCGCGCGGCCGAGGTGCTGAACCTCACGCAGCCGGCCGTCAGCAACGCGCTGGCACGGCTGCGCAAGACGCTGAACGACCCGCTGTTCGTCAGCACGCCGGCGGGGATGATGCCGACCCCGATGGCCGAGAACATCGTCGGCCGCGTGCGCGAGGCGCTGCAGCTGCTCGATTCGAGCGCGCACGAAGGCGACGTGTTCGATCCCGCCTCGTCCGAGCGCGTGTTCCGGTTGAGCATGAGCGACCTGACCGAGGCGCTGCTGCTGCCCGCGCTCGGCGAACTGCTGCAGACGCATGCGCCCGGCATGCACGTGCGCAGCTACACGATGGACCGCCGCGAAGTGGCGACCGCGCTCGCGAACGGCTCCGTCGACATCGCGATCGACGCGCCGCTGATCGGCGACCCGCACCTGCACCAGGCGCTGCTCGTGCGCGACCGCTACGCGTGCATGATCCGCGACGATCACCCATTCAAGGGCGATACGCTGACCATGGACGACTACCTGTCGATGGGGCACATCCACGTGTCGAGCCGCCGCAAGGGCAGCGGGCACGTCGATGCGGAACTGACGCGGCTCGGGCTGCGCCGCAACATCCAGATGCGCGTGCAGCACTACATGGTCGCGCCGCTGATCGCGATGCGCGGCGACCTCGCGCTGACCGCGCCGCTCAGGCTGCTGCAGCGCTATCCGGCGCGGATTCTCGAGCTGCCGTTCGAGATGCCGGGGCTCGAATACTTCTGCTACTGGCATCGCAGCGCCGATCAGGATCAGGGCAGTCGGTGGCTGCGGGAGCAGCTGATGAGGCTGATGGGCGGGATGGGCGAGCCGCGGTGATGCGCGGGGCGCGCACGTCGCGCGTTCGCCGGTATCTGCCAGCCCGCCGCTCAGAACGAATCGTCGTCGAAGCGTGACGATGCCGGCCGGCGCTTCATGTTCTTCAGCCAGTCCCTGACCTTGTCCGGATCCTCGAACTCGCGCAGTGCCGCGCCGAGGTCCTGGTTGCCGCGCTGCATGCCGGCAATGTCGCGCGTGAGCATGCGCACGACGGTATCGGGCGCGACCTTGACGGACGACGCAATGCCGTAAGTCCGCCGGAAATCTGTCTCGACGTGCTGGATCTCCTGATCGAGTTCACGAAGCTGCTCTTCCAGGATGCCGTTGTAGCGCGTCAGCCGCGCTTCGCTGAGCCCGTCGATCGCACGGCGGTCGATCTGTTCGATCTCCAGTTGCAGTTCGAGCAACTGCAGCAGGTTGGCCTTCGCATAGGCGTGGTTGACCCGTTGCATCAGCACGGTCTTGCGTTCCTGCTCCGCGGGATCCGTTTCGCGATCGGGATGCAGCGCGCTGGCAAGCTTGCGATAGATCTCGCGGATCGACTTGCTCGATTCGGCCTGCTCGGCTTCGATCCTGGCCTGCGCGGCCGATTGCTTCGGCGCTTTCTTGCGCTTCGCGCGCTGTGCCTCGCGGGCTGCGTGAGCAGCCATGTCGCGCTCGAACTGCGCGTCGAGTTCGGCTTGCATCCGATCGGCAAGTTCGTCGGGCGACAGCGTGTCGAGATCGTCTGCCGATTCCATGCCGGGCGTTGGCGTCAGCTTCGGTTCCGGCTTCGCCGGTTCGCGATCGACCGCGGCGCTGCCGACGTTCCCGGATGCGCGATGCCGGTCGTAAATGATCTTCAGTTCCGCGTCGTCGCTGACGTTCAACAAGTCGCGCGCCATATCGGCGATCAGGTCGGAGAGTGTGCGCTGCTCGGCCTTGCTCAGTCCCTTCCGCAGGAACGCGTCGTCGAGCAGATGGATCAGCCTGGTCCGCAGCGCGGTCGCTTCCTGTTCGAGCGGCAACAGAGCGTCGACGAACTTCTTCTGGAAGACCGGCATGACGGCTTCCCACGCACCGAGACGCTCGCGTCGCTTTTCGATGTGCTTGACGAGCGTATTGAACGTGTTCTGGGCTTTCGACAGGCTGGCTGTCTCGTGACCGGGCGCGATGGCGACCGCGGCACCGCGACGTGCGGTCATGATCAATATCCTCCGGCCGCGGCGGGAGGCGCGGCAGGCCGGTATTTTAGCCGGATGGGCGCGGGCGCTCCGGCCTGCGGTGTGCCAATGCCGATGCGTTACAGCACCGCCATCGACTCCGTCATGTTCTGCTTCATGTAGTCGAGGAAGCGCTTCTGGAACAGCATCGTGTGCTCGTGCGCGGCGCGCTCGGCGGCGTCCGCGTCGCGTCGCACGATCGCGTCGATCAGTTCGTCGTGGTCGCGGCCGAGCTTGGCGGCCGTCGGCGAACTCACGGTGAAGTCGAAATGCAGATGGAGCAGGCGCTGCCCTTCGCCGAGCAGCCGCTCGTAATAGCCGACGAAGTACGGGTTGTTCGCGGCGTGCGCGATCGCCATGTGGAGCGCCTTGTTGGTCTCCGACATCGCCTGGAAGTCGCCGCTCGCGACGGCCTCCATGTAGACGTCGTCGGCCTTGCGGATCTTCGCGAGGTCGGCTTCGGAGCGCTGCGTGGCCGCGAGCCGCGTGACCGCGCGCTGGATCAGGTCGAGCGCCGAGATGTATTTCGGGAATTCCTCGATCTCGAACGGCGTGACGAGCGTCGTGCGGTTCGGCAGGATCGTGACGAGCCCCTCGCTGCTCAGTCGCGCAATGGCGTCGCGCACCGGCGAGCGCGACAGCCCGAACTGCGCGGCCAGCGAGATTTCGTCGAGCTGCACGCCCGGTTTCAGCTTCAGCGTCAGGATCTGCTTGCGCAATTCCTCATACACATACCGCCCGCCGTGCCGGCGGCCGCCACCTTCGGTTTCAACGGCCTCTTTGCTCATCTCGCTGCCTTTCCTGTAATCGGCCCGGGTCGCCGGGCGCGCTCTGGAGTTTAGCATCGCGTCCTCACGTGCCCGACGTCGCCGAGGGCCCGAACCCGTCGCCCCACGTGTCGCTGAGCATGAATCCCGCGGCCAGCGGATCGTCGGGATCGACGCCGAGCTGCTGGAATCCGAACACCCACGCGCGCCCGGTGACGCGCGGCAGCACGGCCGGCCGCCCGCCCACTTCGGTCGTGCCGAGCAGCTCGACGCGGAATTCGCCGCCGATCGTCGAGCGCGACGTCAGGCGATCGCCGACCTGCACGCGCCCGCGCGCGGCGAGCGTCGCGAGATTGGCCGAACTGCCGGTCCCGCACGGCGAGCGGTCGACGCGGCCGGGCGGCAGCGTCGTGCAGGTCTGGTACACCGTGTCGTCGACCCGGTTGCGAAACATCACGTATGCGACCTCGTTGATGTCCGGGTAAAGCGGATGCTGTACGGCGACCTGCCGGTTGATGATCTCCCTGAGCCGTACACCGTGCGTCGCGAGCTGCCGTGCGTTGCCCGGCGCGATGTCGAGCCCGATCTGGTCGACGTCGACGAGCGCGTAGTACACGCCGCCGAATGCGATGTCGGCCTTGATCGTGCCGAATTCCGCCGTGTGCACGTCGACGTCGAGGTGTTCGACGAACGCAGGCACCATGTCGAGCGATACACCGACGCAGCGGCCGTCGCGGCAGGCGGCCCGCGCGGTGACGAGCCCGGCCGGCGTGTCGAGCACGACGGTGGTCTCGGGCTCCTGCATCGGCACCATCCCGAGTTCGAGCAATGCGGTCACGACGCAGATGCAGTTGCTGCCCGACATCGGATGCGCCTTGTCGGCCTGCAGCACGATGAAGCCGGCATCCGCTTCCGGCCGTGTCGGCGGCAGCAGCAGGTTGACCGACATCTGCAGGCAGCCGCGCGGTTCGAGCACGACCAGGCGCCGCAAGCTGTCGTCGGTCTCGTTGATGTGGTTCATCTTGTCGAGCATGGTCTTGCCCGGCACGTCGAGGACGCCACCGGTGATGACCTTGCCGATCTCGCCCTCGCAATGCACGTCGACGAGCTGCAGCGTTTTGTTCCAGCGCATGATCGATTCACCTTTCCTGCTTGATGTACCAGCCCCACGGCTTGTCGCTGTCGTAGCGCGTGATCTGCTTGATCTCGAGGTAGTTGTTCAGGCCCCACTCGCCGAGTTCGCGTCCGATCCCGCTCTGCTTGTAGCCGCCCCACGGCGCCTCCGTGAACGTCGGCTGCGAGCAGTTGATCCACACGATACCCGCCCGCATCGCGCGTGCCACGCGTTCGCAGCGCGGCAGGTCGGCCGACATCACCGCCGCCGCGAGACCGAAGCGCGAATCGTTGGCCGAGCGCACCGCTTCGTCTTCCGTATCGAACGGCCGCACGCAGACGACCGGCCCGAAAATTTCCTCGCGCCAGATCCAGCTGTCTTCCGGCACGTCGGCGAACACGGCCGGCTCGATGAAGTAGCCGCGCTCCAGGTGCGCGGGCCGGCCGCCGCCCGTCACGAGCCGCGCGCCTTCGTCGCGGCCGCGCGCGATGGCCGCCCGCACCTTGTCGTACTGCCCGCGGCTCACCAGCGGGCCGAGCAGCACGCCGTCGTCGCGGCCGTTGCCGATCCTGATTTTGCGCGCTTCCTGCGCGAGCCGCTCGACGAGCGGCGCGTACAGCGCGCGCTCGACGAGCACGCGCGACGTCGCCGAACACACTTCGCCCTGGTTCCAGAAGATGCCGAACAGGATCCATTCGACGGCTGCTTCGAGATCGCTGTCGCCGAACACGATGAACGGCGACTTGCCGCCCAGTTCGAGGCTCACGTTCTTGATGTCGCGCGCGGCGGCCTGCATGATCCGGCTGCCGGTCGGCACGCTGCCGGTGAACGCGAGCTTGTCGATGCCAGGGTGCTCGGCGAGCGGCGCGCCGGCGTCCGCGCCGAGGCCCGTCACGACGTTCAGCACGCCGGCCGGCAGTCCGGCCGCGTCGGCGATGCCGGCCAGCTCCAGCGCGGTGAGCGGCGTCAGTTCGGATGGCTTGAGCACCATCGTGCAGCCGGCCGCGAGCGCGGGCGCGACCTTCCACGCGGCCATCAGCAGCGGAAAATTCCACGGGATGATCGCGCCGGCCACGCCGATCGGCTCCTTCCGGACGACCGTGCTGAAGCGTTCGTCCGCGAGCGGCACCGGCGTTTCGGCGCCGCTGTCGAGCTGTTCGGCGAGCCCCGCGTAGAAGTCGAAGCAGCCGGCGGCGTCGCCGAGGTCCCACAGCGCTTCGGGCAGCGGCTTGCCGTTGTCGCGCACTTCGAGCTCGGCCAGCTCGGGCAGGCGGTCGCGGATGCCTTGCGCGATCGCACGCAGCACGGCGGCGCGCTGCGCGCCGCTCATGCGCGGCCACGGGCCTGCGTCGAACGCGCGACGCGCGGCATTGACCGCGGCGTCGATGTCTTCCGCGGTGGCGGCGGCCACTTTCGCGATCACGGTTTCGTTGCTCGGATCGAGCGTGTCGAAGGTACGACCCTGAACGGGTGCCACCCAGCGGCCGTCGATGAAAAACTGTTCGTATGATTTCATAGTCAGTTCGGTGTCGGTTTGCGCGATTTGATGAGTTTGTCGTCCACGGCTTCGAGCCAGGTGTCCGCTACCGTGAAGCCAGTTTGAAACCGGTCGGTCGGGTCCACGCCGACCTGCGAGATGGCAGTGATCCAGGCTTGTCCAGACACGACAGGTACGACAGCGACATAGTCGCCAACCCGTGTCGTCGATGCGATGCGGCTCTCGAATCTCGACCCGATGATCGACTCGTGAACGAAGGTCTCACCGACGTCGATCGAGCCGCGCGCGTGCAGCACGGCGAGACGCGCGGAGGTTCCCGTACCGCACGGGGAGCGATCACAGCGCCCTGGAGAAACGATTGTTGCGTTGCGCGAGAAGAGCTTGCCATCTTCTCGTGTCAAAGGACCGGTGAACTGTGTGTTCGTGACGCCCTTGATGAGCGGATTGATGGGATGAGAAAAAGCGAGCTGTTCGACGGCGGCAGCCTTGATTTTCTGGCCCAGCTCACATAGCTCCCGTGCTTCGTCCGGCGTGATTCCGAATCCGAGAGACTTCGCGTCGACGATCGCAAAGGTCATGCCTCCATATGCGATATCCAGCTTCACGCTGCCGACACCCGACACGTCCACATAGGCATCGAGATGGGCTGCGAAGGCGGGCTGGTTCGTGAACTCCACCCGCGTCACCTTTCCATTGGAACACTCGCACCTTACATGGATTAGACCGGCTGGCGCTTCCAGCATGAGTTCAGTGACGGGCTCTTCCATTTTCAGCACGCCAGTTTCGAGCAGTACCGTTGCGACGCACATCGTGTTCGAGCCGGACATCGCGACATATTCGGTGGACTCACCGATCACATAGCCCATCTGCGCACGCGGGTCGCATGCCGGCAGAATAAAATTGATGTTGTGATTGACCGTGCCACGAGGCTCGAACAGGCAGATCTTGCGCAATGCGTCCCCGTGTTCCTCCAGATACATCATCTTGTCGAACATGGTATTTCCTGGCACGTCGACCAGACCACCTGTGACCACGTTGCCGACCTCACCTTCGGCGTGGCAGCCTACCATCGTGAGCGTTCTGTTCCAGCGCATGGTATTTCCCGTTACTAGTCGTGTATGGAACGCCGCCCGTCGCCTCAGAACCGATAGGCGCTGAATGGCGACAGGTCCTGCCGCGTCGGGCGGCCGGCGACGAGGTCGCCGACCAGGCGGCCCGTGGTTGCGCCGAGCGTGAGGCCGAGCTGGCCGTGGCCGAATGCCATGATCACGTTCGGCAGCCGCTTCGAGCGGTCGATCACCGGTTTCGTGTCGGGCAGGAACGGCCGATAGCCGACGCCGTATTCGACGCGTGTGGTCTGCAGTTCCGGCAGGATCCGTCGGGCCTTCTCCAGGATGATGTCCGCGCGCCGGAAGTTCGGCGCCGCATTGCGACCCGCGAACTCGATGGTGCCGCCGATCTGCAGCCCGCGCGTCATCGGGCTGAAGCAGAAGCCGCCGTCCGCGTAGATGACGGAGTGACGGAATTCGACGCCCGGGTCGGTCACGAGCGCCTGGTAGCCGGCGATGCCTTCGAGCGGCACGCGTACGCCGAGCTGCCCGAAGAACTGCCGCGAACCGGTGCCGGCCGCGACGACCACGTGATCGGCCGCGACGCGCTCGCCGTTCGCGAGCGTCACGCCGGTCGCGCGCCCGTCGGCCTCGTCGATGCGTGCGGCGTTCGCGCGGATGCGGCGTCCGCCTTGCGCCTCGAAGCTGGCCGTCAGCGCGGCGATGAAGCCTTCGGTATCGTTGACCGCGCGCCAGTCGGGAAACAGCAGCCCGTGCCGGAACCGGCCGGCGAGCACCGGTTCGAGATCGCCGATGTCCGCGGCCGTCAGCCGCTGCGATGCGAAGCCGAGCGACTGCCGCAACTCGAGATGCGGCTGTTCGTGCGCGATGCCGGCCGGATCGTCGAACACTTCGAGCACCGGGCGCTGCCCCAGCAGCGCGCGGTCGCCGCACGCATCGAGCAGCGGCGCATAGTCGGGGTAGACGTCGTGCGTCAGCGTGGCCATTGCCTGCGCGATCGACACGATCTTCGCGTGGCGGGCCGATGCGACGAACCGGAAGAACCACGGCAGGATGCCGGGCAGCGCGCCGGGCCGCAGCGCGAGCGGCCCGTTCTGGTCCAGCAGCCAGCGCGGCACCTTCATCAGGATGCCGGGCTTCGACAGCGGAATGACCTCGCTGACCGCCATCTGCCCGCAGCTCCATTTCGCGGTGCTGTCGCCGGGGGCGGCCGGATCGATCAGCGTGACGGCATGGCCGTCGCGCTGCAGATAGAGCGCGCAGCACACGCCGACGATCCCGCCGCCGATCACGACGGCCGTTGCCTCGCGCGCGGTGTCCGGTGCCGCAGGCGCGGGTTGTCGCGGAATCGCGTTCAATTGACGAACTCCTGCAGGCTGAAGCCGTGCGCATAAGGCTGGGACGAATCGACGCGATACTGCGCGCGCCCGGTGACCCACGCGCGTCCTTCGATGCTCGGCCGCACCGCGTCGAGCCCGCTGTCGAGGCGCGTGACCGATTCCACGCGGCCGATGAAGCGGCTGCCGATCAGGCTTTCGTGACAATACGCTTCGCCGGCCTTCAGCCAGCCGCGCGCGAAGCGCTGCGCGACGCGTGCGGAGCTGCCGGTGCCGCAAGGCGAACGGTCGACGAGGCTGTCGCCGGCGATCACCACCGCGCGCCCGTCTGCATCGTCCGCGATCGGCTTGCCCGTCCACATGCAGTGCCGCACGCCGCGAATCGCCGGATGATCGGGATGCACGACGTCGAGCGCCGCGTTGACCGCAAGCTGCACGTCACGACCCCACGCCAGCAGCGCGTCCGGCGTGAAATGCTCGCAGCCGGGGAAGTTCGGCTGGACCTCGACGATCGGATAGAAGTTGCCGCCGTACGCGATATCGACGGCCAGCGTGCCGAGCGCGGGAATCTCGATCTCGACGTCGCGCGCGAGCAGGAAGCTTGGCACGTTGGTGAAGCGCACCGACGTCACGCGTGCGCCGTCCATCTCGTAGCGCGCGACGATCTGCCCGGCCGGCACGTCGACGGTGACCGTGCCCGGCTGCTTCGGCACGACGAGGCGTTCCTCGATCGCGAACGCGATCGAGCCGATCGTCGCGTGACCGCACATCGGCAGGCAGCCCGACGTCTCGATGAACAGCAGGCTGAAATCGGCGTCGTCGCTGACCGGCGGATAGAAGATCGTGCCCGACATGTGCGCATGGCCGCGCGGCTCCAGCATCAGCGTGCGGCGCACCCAGTCGTGATGCGCGACGAAATCCTCGCGGCGCGCGTTCATCGTCGCGCCCCGCAGCGTCGGCGCGCCGTCGATCACCATGCGCACCGGCATGCCCTCGGTATGGCCTTCGATGCAGGTAAAGCTGTGAATCGTCATGTTGAGGTTCCTCGGTCGGCGTACCGGCGCCGTCTGGCGCCGGTACGGATGTGCACGACGTCCTTACGCCTGCGACGCCTCGAAGATCGCGCGGAACTCCGCCTTCTCGTCGTCGGTCAGCGGCTGCAGCGGCATGCGTGCGTTGCCGACCTTGAAGCCGGCCAGTTCGCAGCCGTACTTCACCTTCTGGATGAACTTGCCCGACTCCATGCTCGCCATCACCGGGAACAGCGAGCGCATCACATTCTGCGCGCCCGCGATGTCGCCGGCCGAGAATTTGTCATAGAAGCTCACGACTTGTTTCGCAAAGCAGTTCGCCGGCCCGCAGATCCAGCTCGTCGCGCCCCACAGGAAGAAGTCGAGCGCCTGGTCGTCGGAGCCGCACGACAGCTGATAGTGGTCGCGGTACTTGCCGCCGATCTCGATCGCGCGCAGCAGGTTGCCGCTGCTTTCCTTGATGCCGATCACGCGCGGATGATCCTTGAACGCGTCGAGCACGCCGAAGCCGACCTCGACGTTCGTGCGCACCGGGTAGTTGTACAGGATCACGTTCACGTCGGTCACCGCCGCGAGAATCGCGTCGTAGTGCCCGATCAGTTCGTCCTGCGACGGCAGCGCGTAGTACGGCGGCGCGATCAGGATGTTCGTGTAGCCGGCATCGCGCGCCTGGCGGACCTGCTCGATCACCTCGCGCGTCGACGAGCCGTTCGCGCCGGCGATCAGCGTGCCGCGGCTGCCGACCACTTCGCGCACGGTCTTCATCACCGCGCGGCGCTCGTCGTTCGTGAGCGCGTAGTATTCGCCGGTTGAACCGAGCGGAACGAAACCGCTGACGCCCGCGGCGAGCTGAAATTCGAGGATCGACGCGAGCGTGTCGTGATCGACCGCGCCCGATGCATCGAACGGCGTGACGAGGGCGGGCAGAATGCCTTTCAGTTGCATGAGATTTCTCCGGCTTGGGTGAGAGCGTTGCGAGTTAATAGGCATAGCGCCTGAGCATCCTGGACTCCACTACGCCGACCAGGCGGGTCAGCGGAAAGGCGACGAGGAAATAGATGACGGCGACGGTCGTCAGGAACTCGACGGGCCGTGCGGTGCTGTTCGACACGTTCTGGCCGACGAACATCAGGTCGGCGATCCCCACCGACGAAATGAGCGCGCTCTCCTTGAACAGGCTCACGACGTTCGACAGCAGCGGCGGGATCGCGCGCAGCAGCGCCTGCGGAAAGATCACGTAGACGATCTTCACGTGCGGCGACAGGCTGAGCGCGATGCACGCGTCGTGCTGCTCGCCGGCGATCGACTTCAGCGAACCGCGAAACGTCTCGCTCGTGATCGCGGCCATGTACAGCGTCAGCGAGATCAGCACCGACAGGTACGGCGGGATCGGCAGGCGCAGCACGACCGGGAAGCAGAAGAACACCCAGAACAGCTGGATCAGCAGCGGCGTGCCGCGGAAGAATTCGACGAACGCGGTGACCGGCCCGCGCAGCCAGCGCGACGGCGACATCCGCAAGAGGCTCAGCACGAAGCCGAGCAGGCTGCCGACGAGCGCGCACGTGACGGTGAACGCAAGCGTCAGCCCGAGGCCTTTCGCGAGCACGAGCCAGTACGGCCAGACGACGGCAAAATCGAGATTCACGACGGGCTCCTCAGCGCTGGACGGCGACGTCCTGGCGGCGCTCGATGACATGGACGAGTTTCGCGATCGGCAGCGACAGCGCGAAATACACGAGTGCGACGACCGAGTAGGTTTCGAGCGGCCGGTACGCTTCGGTCGCGATGCTCTTCGCGACGTACATCAGGTCGGCCACCGCGACGATCGCCACCAGCGCGCTTTGCTGCAGGCTGCCGATGCCGTTCGTCAGCAGCACCGGCATCGCGCTGCGCAGCGCCTGCGGCAGCACGACGAAGATCGTGCGTTGCCACGGCCGCAGGCCGAGCGCCACCGCGGCGTCGAGATGCTCCTTCGGCACCGCCTGCACGCCGGCGCGGTAGGCTTCCGCGTTGAACGCCGTGAGGTTCAGGCCGAGCGCGAGCACGCCCATCGCGACCGGGTCGATGAACACGTCGACCATCATCGGGATGCAGTAGAAGAACCAGACGATCTGCAGCAGCGCGGGCGTGCAGCGGAAGAATTCGATGAAGAGCTGGGCCGGCCAGCGCACGATCGCCCAGCGGCTCATCGCGAGCAGGCACAGCAGGAAGCCGAGTACGAGGCCCATCGCGTTCGCGGCGACGGCCAGCACGACGGTGATCTTCAGCCCGTCGATGAGCGCGCCGAGGCTGCCGGCGAGGAAGCTGAAATCGAAGTGATAGTTCATGGCTTCGGCCTCAGTCGAGATGCAGGACTTTCTCGAGGAATTCCCGCGTGCGCGCTTCCTTCGGACACTTGAAGATCTGGTCCGGCGCGCCTTCCTCGACGATCTTGCCGTTCGCGCAGAACACGACGCGCGTCGCGATGTCCCGCGCGAAGTGCATGTCGTGCGTGACGATGATCATCGCCATCTTCTGCTCGGCGAGCTGCAGCATCACGTTCTGGACTTCGACGACCATCTCCGGATCGAGCGCGGACGTCACTTCGTCGAACAGCATCAGCTTCGGTTCGAGCATCAGCGCGCGGGCGATCGCCACGCGCTGCTTCTGGCCGCCGGAGAGCTGGCTCGGATATGCATGCAGCTTGCTTTCGAGGCCGAGACGCGCGAGATACGTGCGCGCGCGCCCGGTCGCTTCCGCCTTCGACAGCCCGCCGACGCGCACCGGCGCGAGAATCAGGTTGCCGAGCACCGACAGGTGCGGAAACAGCGTGTAGTGCTGGAACACCATGCCGACCTGCTTCTGCAGCTTCGCGTCGATGCGCCATCCGCCGCGCGCATCGCCGCCGCGGATGTACGACGCGCCCTGGAACGCGATCTCGCCGCGCTGGATCCCTTCCAGTCCCATCATCACGCGCAGCAGCGAGCTCTTGCCGCTGCCGCTCGGGCCGATGATCACGAGCCGGTCGTCGGCGCGCATGTCGAGGCTCATGCCGTCCATCACGACGAGGTTCGGGCCGTATGCCTTGTGCACGTCGCGCAGCCGCACGAACTCGCCGTCCGGTGCGGACGTGGGCAAGCGCGTGGTCGAAAGGGGATGCATGGCCGACCTGACGGCCGTCGTTTGAGGCGACAACATGACAGTCTCTCCAGCGGCGCCCGGCATCGGCGCGCAAAGTGCGAATCGGAAAATCGGCGCCCGGCGGCGTTCCGCCGGGCTCGTCGGTGCGACCGGTGCTTACTTGCCCGGGGCCAGCATGGCCTGTACGGAAGTCTTGATGAGACGGTTCACCGCGCCCGACCTGACCTGCTGCGAGAGGTAGTCATTGAGGACGTCGAGGTCGGCCTTGGGCGTGTCCTTGCGCAGGCCGAACGCCACTTCCTGCTGCGCGAGCGGCGGCGCGGGGTTGAAGCTGGCCGCCCAGTCAGGGTGCGCTTCCGTCAGCAGCATGTTGGTGATGTTCGCGTCGGCGAGCAGGTCGGCGCGCTTCGAGATCAGCGACAGGCGCGTCTCGTCGTTGCCCGGCAGCCGCATGATCCGCGCCTGCTTCAGTTCGGCCGAGATCGCCTTGTCCTGCGACGTGCCCGACATCACCGCGACCGTGACGTTCGGCTTGTCGATGTCGGCGAGCGAGCGCAGGTTCTTCGCGATCTTCGGGTTGTTCCTGTTGTAGACGAACGAGACGTTGTAGTCGGTCGCCGGCGCGGAGAACGCGACGGCTTTTTCACGCTCGGGCGTGTCGTTCAGCGCGAGCGACAGGTCCCATTTGTCCGATTGCAGGCCGGCCACGATGTTGTCCCAGCTCGTGTCGACGAATTCGACCTTCACCTTCAGCACGTTCTGCCCGAAGTCGCGGCACAGATCCGAGAAGAAGCCGCTGTAGGTGCCCGTCTTCGGGTCGCGCATCACGTAAGGGGGCGCGACCGCGGCGCCGCAGCGCAGTACGCCGGCCTTCTTCACGGCGGCCCAGGCGTCGGGCCCGGCGGCGTATGACGGGGCGGCCGCGATGAGCGATGCCGCGGCCACGGTGCACGCGGCGATTTGACGGGTGAAACGAGACAGTCGATTCATGGTGACCTCACTTGAGATGGGTAAACCCGCATGCCTGCTGTTTTCTACACACATCGATGTGTGTTTTATTGTGTGCAGCGTTGTGTGCATATTAGAAGGGCAAAAATCGGCGTGTCAACGAGAAGTTGCGCTGTGGGTGGTCGGGTTTTCCCGATGCGCGTGGGGGCGCCGCGGGAAGGCGAACGGAGAAGGGCTGCACGACGCGGGGCCGGGGCGGCTACGCGAAGTGGGGACAGGAAAGATCAGGGGATGGCAGCGGCCGGTTCAACGGGGGCGCGAGAATGCCGATGAGTGCGGGTGTGCCGCGGGGAGAGAACGGGTTGCGAAGCGGTTGCGAGCACAACCGCATGACGGAATGGGCGAGCACGATGTCGCCGCGCCGTCGGTCTCAGAACAATTGACCTTGCCCCGAAATCACGCGCTCGAAATCGTCGCGCAGGAACGGCAGGATCGCGTCGGCGACCGGCTGCAACTGGCGGCTCACATAGAACGCGTAGTCGATCGGCGAGCGCATCGTCTCGAGCGGCTCGGGGCCGGCCGTCGTCATCACGTAGCTGATCCAGCCGCCGCGCTGGTACTGCAGCGGCCGGCCGCGCGCCTGGTTGAATTCGTCCGCGATCCGCGCGGCGCGCACATGCGGCGGCACGTTGCGTTGATATTCGCTCAAGGGCCGGCGCACGCGCTTGCGATAGACGAGTTGCGCGTCGTATTCGCCGTCGAGTGTGCGTTGCACGTAGTCGCGAATGAAGTCCTGGTACGGCTCGCGCTTGAACACGCGCCGGTAGAGCTCGCGCTGGAACGCCTGCGCGAGCGGCGTCCAGTCGGTGCGCACGGTTTCGAGCCCCTTGAACACGAGGTCCTCGCCGCCATTCGCGGCGCGCGCGAGGCCCGCGTAGCGCTTCTTGCTGCCTTCCTCCGCACCGCGCACCGTCGGCATCAGGAAGCGGCGGTAATGTCGCTCGTACTGCAGTTCGAGCGCGCTTTCCAGCCCGAAGCGATCGCGCAGGTGCGCTTGCCACCAGCGGTTCACGTGCTCGACGAGCGTGCGGCCCTTGGCTGATGCTGCATCGTCGTCGTGCTCGCGTCCGAGCCACACGAAGGTCGAATCGGTGTCGCCGTAGATGACTTCGTAGCCCTGCGCCTCGATCAACTCGCGGGTGCGATGCATGATCTCGTGGCCGCGCATCGTGATCGACGACGCGAGGCGCGGATCGAAGAACCGGCAGCCCGTCGAGCCGAGCACGCCGTAGAACGAATTCATGATGATCTTCAGCGCCTGCGACAGCGGCGCGTTGCGCTGGCGTTTCGCTTCGTCGCGGCCTTCGGACACGCGCTGCACGATGTCGGGCAGGCAATGCGCGGTGCGCGAGAAGCGCGCGCCGAGAAAGCCGGGCACCGACGTGTCGTCGCCCGGGTGCGCGAGCCCTTCGATCAGCCCGGCCGGATCGATCAGGAACGTGCGGATGATCGACGGATAGAGGCTCTTGTAGTCGAACACGAGCACCGAGTCGTACAGGCCGGGCCGCGAATCCATCACGAAGCCGCCCGGGCTGTTCTGGCCCGTCACGTCGCCGAGGTTCGGCGCGACGTAGCCGAGCCGGTGCATGCGCGGCAGGTACAGGTGCGTGAACGCAGCGACCGAGCCGCCGGTGCGATCGGCCGCGAGGCCCGTGACGGTCGCGCGTTCGAGCGCGAAGGACAGCAGGTCGGCCTTGTCGAAGATGCGCGTGACGAGTTCGCAGTCCTTCAGGTTGTAGTGCGCGAGCGCGGGCTTGTCGTGATCGAAGCGGCGCTGGATCTCGTCCATCCGCTGATACGGGTTGTCGATCGACTTGCCTTCGCCGAGCAGCGACTGCGACACGTATTCGAGGCTGAACGACGGGAACGTCCACGTCGCCGACTTCAGCATGTCGATGCCGTCGAGGATCAGGCGGCCGGCCGCGCCCGCGAAGAAGTGGTCGGGCTGTTGACCATGCGCGCGCCACTCGAGCACACTGCCGCCGCGCCCGAGCTTCAGCGGCACGCCGTGTTGCTCCGCGTGCGCATGCAGGATGCGCAGGTCGAACTGCACGAGGTTCCAGCCGATCACCGCATCGGGATCGTGCGCGTCGAACCAGTCGTTGAGCCGCGTGAGCATCTCGGCCCGGCTGTCGCAGTAGTCGAGGCGGAAGTCGGCGGCCGGCGCGTCGCCGTTGGGCGGGCCGAGCATGTAGACCTGCCGCTGTCCGCAGCCTTCGAGCGCGATTGAGTACAGCTCGCCATGGATGCTGGTCTCGATGTCGAGCGACACGCAGCGCAGCACCGGCCGGTAGCCGGTCGCCGGTTTCAGTTCGCCGTCGGTCAGCGTGCCGTCACGGCCGGCCGTGCCGCGAAACAGCACGGGCGCCGTGATGAAGCGCTCCATCGTGTAGCGGTCGGGTGGCTGGATGTCGGCTTCGTAGACGTCGACACCGGCCGCGGCGAGGCGTTTCTGGAGCCCGGACAGGTGGCGGTAGCGGCGGCAATAGAGGCCGACGACTGCGCGCTGGCGGAAGTCGCGCAGCGCGAGCGGGCGCAGCTCGGCATCGCGTTCGCCGGCCAGCGCGCGTTCGGCGAGCGCCTGCTGCCCGGCCGGCAAGAATGCGACGGCTTCCTGCGGGCGCAGCCGCACGCGGCGCGGACCGTGTTCGGTTGCCAGCCAGAACTCGATCTCGATGCCGGACGCGGTGTCCCGCCAGTGGCGGGTGAGGATGAAACCCTGCTCGAACGCCGTCAAAACGCTTGCTCGTCGTGGATGCCCAGGCGGCGGATTTTAGCGCCTCTCGCGCGGTTCCCGCCGAAGGCGGCGCCGCTGGCATCAGGTGGCAGGAAGCCGCCGGTCGACCCGCCACGCGGTGCGCGCCGCGTCGACCGGCCGCAGCAGTCAGCGGTGCGCGATGACCGGTGGCGCTTCCGCGTCACATATTCGTCTACCTGGAGCTCGAGCGCGTCGTCCTCCAGCGGCGACCGCGTCGCCGTCGCGCCCGAGCCGTCGGCACATTCGATCACCGCGGGGTGCGGCGTCGCGAGTCGCGCCGGCATGTCTTCAGCCGTCACGATACTGCCGGGATACCGATGCGAATGCCCGGCGCGCCGCAGGATCGCAGTGGACGTGCCCATCGTCATGGCGTGCCGCGGCGGCGGCCGACACCTAAGCCGGCATCGATGCGAAATCCCGCTTCAGGTGTTCCGGCCGCTGCGGCCGCTGATACAGGTAGCCCTGCGCATACTGGATCCCGACCGCATGCAGCGCGCGATGCTGCTCTTCCGTCTCCACGCCCTCGGCAATGATCTTCAGGTCGTAGTGGTGCGCGAGCGCTGCGATCCCTTCGATCAGCTTCGCATTGCCGGTCGTCAGTTGCGCGATGAACTGGCGATCGATTTTCACGTAGTCGAACGGAAAACGCGACAGCATGTCGAGATTGCTGTGATGCGTGCCGAAGTCGTCGATCGCGAACTTCGCGCCCTTCGCGCGCAGCGCGGCGAACATCTCGGTCGTGCGCGCATTCTTTTCGAGCAGGATGCGCTCGGTCACTTCGAGCACCAGCGTGAAGCCCGGCGGAAGCCGGCGGATCGTGTCTTCGACGACGGACACGAAGCGCGCGCGTTCGAGATCCTTCGGCGCGATGTTGATCGCGATGCGCAGCGGCATCGACGGCGTGAGCGCGGTCAGTTCCGACACGGCGGTCCGCAGCACGAATTCGGTCACCTTCGGCAGCATCGCGGTCGATTCGACCTGCGGCACGAACACGGCCGGGCTGATCGCTCCCCATTTCGGATGATGCCAGCGCAGCAACGCCTCGACGCCCACGGTCCTGCGCGAGTCGACGTCGACGATCGGCTGGTACACGACGTGGAACTCCTTGCGGTTCAGCGCGTTGCGCACGGCCTTCAGCAGCAGCCGGCGCGGCGCCATCGCGAGCAGGTAGGCGGCCGCGACGAGGCCGTTCACCAGCAGCGCGATCGTCACGCAGATCAGCCGGTACTGCCGATGCACCTGCGAGACGTAGGCTTGCGACGAGGTGACGGAAACCCTGAAGGGCCAGGTGCTCGACGCGATCGCGCTGCCCGCCGCGGGGGCCGTGCCGAATGGCGGCACGAACGCGCCATGCTGATCGAGGCCGCCCGCGCCCTCGACCGACAGCGTGGCCGTTTCCGCGCCGAACCGGGTACCGTGTGCGAGCATGTCCGCCAGATAGTCGCCTTCGACCAGATAAAGGACGCCCGATTGGGGCGCGGTCGCGCGAAACGCCGCCAGCACCGGAACGCGATGCTGAAACGGCGTCTGCTGAAGCAGCGCGATGGCCGTCATCCCCGGTTCCGGCGCCTGCAGGTACGCGTCGAGCGAGACGTCGATCGGACCGAGCGCCGACGAGCATGTGACGCGACCGTTGTTGGCCAGCCCGACGGCGCGAAGATAACGCAGGTGAGTGCCTACTTCGGCAAGTGTCCGGAAGATCGTCGTGCAGGGCCGTCCGACCAGCGCGTTCAACTCGTCCGGGTGCCGCGAGCGAATCCCGTCAAGGATGTGATTGACCGAGACCACGATGTCGTTCGCGACGACGCGTTCGCGCCGGGCAATCGATTCGCGCGCGAGGCGATCGGCGATGACGAACGCCAGCACGAGCACAAGCACGCAGATGATCAGGGCAACGGACAAGATGATGTGTGGCCACACCCCGCCGCGCTGGAATGCGGGCTTCGGGCCCGGCGCGGGCGTGGAGGTGCCTCGGGTCGCATTTGTTGTTGTACGCATGGGTATGCAGGTCGAACCGTTCGATGGATAGACGCGGAGCATGCGCCGTGCCTGGCCGGGGCACGGTAATTCGCGCCGAAAGCGGCGCGCTGGTCGATTCTACGCTTGCGAATCGCATCCGGTGGCATCGCGGCGGAATCGCCTGGGGGCGACGCGTTGCTCCATGCATGCATGACTGCGCATGCAGGTTGGATCGCGCGCCCGAAAAGAGCCCCGGCCGCATCGGAGTGCGGCCGGGACAGAAGACACCGTCTCTTGGCACGAGGATGGTGCGCGGCAAGTATATGACGTGACGCGCGATTACGAAATATCGTGAGTCAACAAATGGAACAATTTTGCGATTGATGCTCGACAGGAAATATTTGCGTGGCGCGTCACGTCCGGCGATCCGGGGGCCGGATCGCCGTGAACGAGGTCCATCCCGCGGGTTTTTCGGCACGTGTGCAGGCTGGGACGGGCGCGCTTCAGAAGTCGTCGCGCATCTTGTGGAGCAGGTCGCGGGGCGATTGATGCGTGTCCACGGCGGTGAGGACGTCGGTCAGGAACCAAGGCAGGTTCAGTTGCGTGTCCGAATCGCCGACGCACACGCGGATCGGCGGGGCCTTCGGCACCGCGCGGGAGCCGGGCGCCGTGCCGGCGGACGCGGACGGCGAGGACGGTACGCAATTCCTCGCTTGCTGCGGAACCGGCGACACGGTACTACCGGCGAGCGCCGGCAAGCTGGCGGCGGCAAGCAGGATCAGGAGGGCGAACGGGGTGGCGCGTTTCATGTGAATCTCCGGCGATGCATGTTCGACACCGCCGGCGAATCCGAGTTCGAGATCGTCGGTCCGCCGCAGTTCGGCGAGCAGCGCGCTCGCCTGCCGCTCCATCCTCCGCGGCAGCGCATCGTCGGTCTGGCGCAGCGGCTGCGCGAGCAGGCGCGCGGCGTCCTTCGGACAGGGAGTCAGGAACTACGGCGGCGTGCTGATCATCTTCGACGGGATGTTCGGCACATACGTCGAGGAAACGGAGCCGGTCGACTACGGCATCACGCAGCAGATCCGTTCGTACAACTTCCTGGTGCTGAATCTCCATGAATTCGTCGACATGTGGCGCGACGTGCTCGCGCCGGGGACGCTCGGGCGGCGGCTGCGGCATCTGTGGATGCCGCCCGAGCGGGCGCGGCCGGGGCATCGGCCGATCCATCCGTGGACGGTCGAGCGGAACGGGGGGAAGGACGGTGTCGCGGCCGACGCGATCGAACGCGGGGCGTGACGGACCTCACACGCCGGATCGATCGTTCAAACGTCAAGAATCGTTTGAATCACCCGTCAAATGCTTGCGATGTGGAATACGCTCATTTATCGTGCCGCCACGACCGCGCCGACACGGCGCGTCAAGCCGGATCGCAAGGAGCATTCGTCATTACCGCATTCAATCGTCGCACGCATCTTCGTGCCTTTCTCGTGGCATCGGTCGCCTGTCTCAACCTGTCGCAGCCTGCGTCGGCTGCCTACACGGAATCGTGGATGAGCGACCACGACGTCAAGGCGTACGCACAGCAGGTCAAGCATCCGCCTGGGGCGGCGCACAGTGCGACGGCCGCGAAGCCGGGGCAGCAACCCGTTCGTTCGCCGTCGAAGGCGCCGGCCGCGGCGCATGCCGACGCGAAACCCGTGTCGAAGGCACACGCGACGCCCGCGGAGGCCCGCAAGGTTCAACATGTGGTCGGCGCCGATCCGAAGGTGCACGCCGCAGCGAAGCCGAAGGCCGCGCGGGCGGCACGCACGAGCGCAGCAATTCCGCATTGACGCGGTACGCCGTGGCGTGTCACGGATACCCGTAACAGCGCTTCAATCCCGCGTAATCGTAGTAGTGGCTCGCCGGTGCGATCTTCGCGCCGTCGCACGCGGCCTGGAAATCCGTCTCGCGCTCGTTGTACAGCATCTTCACGATGAGCCGCGAGCCGTTGCGATACACGTCCCATTGCATGTTCGCGGCCATCGGCGACACCTGATCGCCGCGCCACGGGTTGTTCGCATACGTGTAGGTCTGCGCCTGCGGCGTGGGCACGAACACGTTCTTCAGGTTCATGATCGACGCGAACGGAATCACGATTTCCGCATGCGTGAAGCGCAGCTTCGCGGCGCGCGTCAGGTCGCCGCGCGCGATCGCGTCGACCTCGTTGAAGAAATCGTCCTGCAGCACCTGCGCCATCCGGTACGTGACCGGGTTCGCTTCCTGGATGCCGGGCCCCTTCTGGTAATAGTCCTCCGCGTCCTGCAGATACGCGAGCGTCCGCGCCTGCTCGGCGCCGATGTATTTCTCCAGCGTGACGCCGCCCGTTTCGGCCGTCATCGCGGGCGCGACCTGCAGCAGGTTGTACAGCACGTTCACCGCATCGACGGCCGATGCGATCTTCGTCTTGCCATCGCCCTTCAGCGTATTGGTGAACTTACCGTCCGGCGACGTGAACGCGTAGGTCCCCGTGTTCGCGAACGTATAGCCGTCTGAACCGAGCTTCGCGACGAAGGCCTGCGACACCAGCGCGGACAGCACCGTTTGCGCGACCTCCGCGACCTGTGGCGACGCCTTGATCGTCTTCAGCTTGTCCGCGACCGTCGCATCGCTCGAATAGGCCTGGTATGCCTGGCTCGCCTGATAGGTCGCGTAATACGGGGCGGACGGATCGGTCACGAGATCGGTGGCCGGCTTCAGCGAGTGGAAATACAGCAGGAAGCGGTTGGTGCCGGCGGGCTGCGCGACCGGCGTGCTCGCGGGATAGCCGGACGGCGCGGCCGGCAGCGTGATCGCGGCGGCGAGCGCCGGCTGCGCGGCGACGAGCGCGGCGGAGAAGTAGGTCGAACTGTCGACCGCGCGGTCCTGCCCCGAGTTGACGACGACGATCTGCCGGCCGCCCGACGCGAACAGTGCCGGCAACCGCTGCGCGAGCCGCGCGGCGAGCTGCTGGTGTTCGTGGATGCCGGTCTGCGTGAGATTGCCATAGCCGGGCGTCGAAATCCCTTGCACGCCGTAGCCGAGCAGTGCATTGGCCTTCATCATCGCGTACGTGTCGGCCTTCAGCTGCGCGCCGAGCGCCGACAGCGCGCCGTCCGCCTCGGCCTTGACCAGCATCGCGTGAATCGCACCGTCGTACTTGAAGCCCGACAGTCCGCGCGAGCCGTGCCGCGCGACGAGTCCGGTGTAGACGGGTGCGTAGCCGGCGGGCGGCGCTTCGTAGGTCGCCGCGTCCTGCTGCGGACGATACGGCGTCTTCGTCTGGTAGTAGGTCGCGGGTGTCGGCGTCGGTGTCGGTTGCGGTGCCGGCTGCGTGCCGCTGTTGTCCGCCGGCATGGCGGGTGCCGTCGACGTTTCTCCGCCGCATGCGGCGAGCAGCAGGCAGACGAGCGCGACGGCCGAGGCGGTGCGGGTAGGGCGTGTCATCGTGGCTTGAAACGGGCGGGACGAGGCGGGAAGCGCATCATTCCGTCTCCGGGTGGGGTCGGTCGAGCCCGGAAGTGTTGCAAGCAACTTTGACAGCAGAATGTCAGGATTCGGTCGGGCAATCGTCGGCATCGCGCCGGATTGCGACCGGCCGGCACGTGCCGGCCCGGATGCAGGTGCTCAGGTCAGTGCACGCCCGCCGATGCGATCGATCGCACCGTGTCGGTGATGCGCACGCAACGCGACAGGCCGAACGTCTCGGCTTCGCGGCGTTCCGGTTCGCTGCTCGCGACGGCCACCGCGCGCTCGGGCGGCACCCCCAGCGCCTGCAGCGCGACATCGAACGGATGCTGGTTTGATATGGAGTCCTGCTGATTGGCGTCGGTCACGACGACCGAGAAGCGGTCGAGGTTCGCACGGCCGAACTGGCCTTCGAACATGTCGCTGAGCCGGGCGGCCGGCAGCGTCGTGACGAGACCGAGTCGATATCCTTGCTCCGATGCGCTGTCGAGCCACTGGATGATCGCATCGCGCTGGTTGCGCGATTCGTGCGAATCCGGTGTCGCTTCGATCTGCGCGAATGCGGCGTCGAGACGGGTGACGATGGCTTCGATGACCACGGTGATTCCTCTCCTGAGACGTGACGATCCGTTCGCGGACGGGAATGCCACACACCTTAGCGTCGATCCGGAATAGGCGACCAATTAATATTTATATCCGACTCATACGATTCGACTAATGAATCGGGCGGCGAGCCATGACTGGCATGGGAGGCCTGCGATGCGATGTTCTCCGCAAGATTCGCCTCGCATCGACGCACTTCAACGTGATGCACCAAACGTGCGCATGCGTCGAATGCACCGGATGCGTGCATCTGAGAAAACGGCGTATCGGGCGATGTGGGCTCGATACGCCGTCTTGCGATGCCGTCGTCGATCAGTGCAGCTTGATCGACGGTTGGTTGCGGCTTTGCAGCCAGTGGCTCAGCGACTGGAACAGCGTGCGCTTCAGTCCGTACACGCTGAACAGATGCTTGCGATACAGGAACTTGTACAGCCCGATCGCGGCGAGCCCGTCGACGATCAGCGAACGCGAACGCACGCCGAGATCGGCCTGATACACGGCGCCGGCCCGGCCGAGCGACACGACGGTGCCCGCGTCGCGGAACGTGAAGCCCGCCACCGGCTTGCCGGCGAGGCGCCGCGCGAGCGCCTCGCCCAGGTACACGGCCTGCTGGTGCGCGACCTGCGCGCGCGGCGGCAGGAAGCCGCTCGCATCGGCCGACGGGCACGCGGCGCAGTCGCCGAACGCGTACACGTGCGGATCGTCGGGCGTCTGCAGCGTATCGGTCACGATCACCTGGTTCGACCGGTTGAGCGCGATGTCGCCGAGTTCCCGCAGGATCGCGGGGCCCGCGACGCCGGCCGCCCAGATCGTGATGTCGCTCGCGAGCCGTTCGCCGGTCGCGGTCGTGACCGCGTCCGCGCCGACTTCCGCGACGCGCGTCTGCGTCAGCACGTCGACGTTCAGCGTGCGCAGTTGCGCGTGCATCCTGGCCGACAGCCTTTCGTCGAGCGCCGGCAGGATGCGCGGGCCGCCTTCGATCAGCCGGATGTGCACGTCGCGTGCGGACACCAGCGCCTTGAAGCGATACGTCGTCAGCTGCTGGATCGCATGGCGCAGCGCCGCGGCCAGTTCGACGCCCGTCGCGCCGGCGCCGATCACGTTGATGCAGATCGGTGCCGCGCGCAGCGTCGGCTGCTGCTCGGCCAGGTGGTTCGCCTTCGTGCAGGCGGCAAGGAACTTGCGGCGGAAATCCTCGGCCTGGTCGAGGTTTTCGAGCGGCAACGCGTGGCGCGCGGCGCCCGGCACGTTGAAGAAGTTCGTCACGCTGCCGACGGCCAGCACGAGATCGTCGTAGCCAAGCTCGCGCTGCGGCAGGATCTCCGTGCCGTCCGCGTCCTGCACCGCGGCGATCGTCGCCGTGCGTGCCGCGCGATCGACCCGCTGCAGCGCGCCCTGCACGAAGCGGAAGCCGTGACGCTTCGCCTGTGCCGCGTATTCGATCGTGTGCGAGGCCGGATCGCGATGGCCGGATGCGGCTTCGTGCAAGAGCGGCTTCCAGAAGTGCGTCGGGTAGCGGTCGACGAGCACGACGTCGGCTTGGCCGCGGCGGCCGACCGTGTCGCCGAGGCGCGTGGCGAGCTGCAGGCCGCCGGCGCCGCCGCCGACGATCACGATGCGCGGCACGCGCGGTGCGCGATCCGTTGCAAGGGTAGGCGTGATGTTGTCCATGTTGTGGCTCCCGCTGATGACGATTCGGATGACATTGCTCAAGAACCGACGATATAGTTTTGAACCTGCTCAAACAATTTAATGTTTATAAGCGACTCATATGTATTCACTTATAGGTAAGACCGCGACGTTCCGGCAGTTGAAGGCGCTGGACATGATTGCGCGGCTCGGCAGCGTGTCGCGCGCGGCCGAGGAGCTGAACCTGACGCAGCCGGCCGTGTCGCTGCAGGTTCGCCTGCTCGAGGAGGCGGTGGGCGCCGCATTGCTGCAGCGGGTGGGGCGCGGCGTGCAGCTGACCGCGGCCGGCGAGATCGTGTCGCGCTATGCGCGTGAGATCCTGCATCTGTGGAGCGAGGCCGGCGACGAAGTGGCCGCGCTGACGGGCGATCTCGGCGGCACGCTGCGGATCGGCGCGATCACGACGGCCGAGTACCTGATCCCGCCGCTGCTGGTCAAGTTCACCGCGACGCGTCCGCACGTGAAGACGTATTTCAAGGTCGGCAACCGCGACGACATCATCCGCATGCTCGCGACGCATGAAATCGATCTCGCGGTCATGGGCAGCGCGCCCAAGGAACTGCGCACGCACGCGGTCGAGTTCGCGAAGCATCCGATGGTGTTCGTCGCGGCGCCCGGGCATCCGCTGATGCAGCGCAAGCGCGTCGCGCTGAAGGATCTCGAATCCGCGCACCTGCTCGTGCGCGAGCGCGGCGCGGGCACGCGTTCCACGGTCGAGAGCCTGTTCAAGACGTCCGGCCACCGCTTCCATGTGGGCTCCGAACTGTCGAGCAACGAGGCGATCAAGCAAATGGCCGAAGCGGGGCTCGGCGTCGCGTTCCTGTCGTTGCACGCGTGTGCACTCGAGCTGCGCACGGGGCTGCTCGGGCAACTGCCGTTTCCGGGCAATCCGATCGTGCGCGAGTGGTACGTGATCACGCTTGCCGACCGCCGGATCTCACAGGTGACGGGGCTGTTTCGCGACTTCCTGATCAAGCAGGGCGCGCCGGTGATCGACGGCGCGACGGTGGCGCCGCACGAGCGGCGGCGCAAGTAGGTGGACGAGGGCGGGCCGGGCGTCGTGCGTGTCGACCGTCAGACGATCCCGAAGTCGTCGTTGCTGTCGGGGATCGACGCGAGCAGCCGTTCGAGCCGGTACCAGCCGATCATGCGCAGGCACCATGCGGCGAGGGTGGTCCGGTCGGTGCGGTGAACGGGGCGGGCAGGGCGGCGGGCGGCGCGGGACGGTGAGGCGGGGGGGAGCGCCGCGCGTTGCGGGCAGTAATCGGGCATGACGGTCTCCGTAGGTGTCGGATGAGGCATCGTAAGCAGTGCGGCGCCCGGCGGCGCACACGCACGGATGGGCCGGAGCAGAATCGGATGATCTTTTTCCGCCCGGCGCGGGAATGGCCGGGCAAGCCCGGCAAGCGGCCGGAAAAAACGTCACAATGCGCGTTCGACACCTGATCTGGTGGAGGGGAACCATGAGCGATCCGATTCTCGCCGCGCCGACCGACAACGGCGTGCCGGTCAGCCTGCGCTCAAGCCGCGGGCTCGGGTGGCGCGGCTTCGGCGCGTCGCTGCTGCAGATTCGCGCGGGCACGTACCGGATCCCTGCCGCCGATCATCACCGCATCGGCGTGCATGTCGGCTCGCCCGTGCGCGCGGATTGCGTGTGCGACGGCGAACGCGTGTCGCGCATCCAGGCGCACGGTGACGTCGACGTGATACCCGCCGGCCTGCCGGGCCAGTGGACCGACAGCGCCGACTGCCGGATCCTGCACATCGCGCTCAGCGACACGTTCGTGCGCCGCACGTTCGACCAGCTCGAGCTGAAGCCGTCGCAGGCGCAGATCCGCCGCCGCCTGCAGGTGCGCGATCCGCGGCTGCAGCACATCGCATGGGCGATGGCCGCCGAACTCGAAGCGGAAGACGCGTCGGACCCGCTCTATGCGGAGAGCCTGTGCACGGCGCTCGTCGCGCGGCTGGTCGACAGCCAGCCGGCGTTCCGCGAGCACCGGCGCACGCTTGCGCCGAAGGCGGCGGCGCGCGTGATCGACTATGTCGAGGCCAACCTCGAGCGTCGCATGACACTGGCCGAACTCGCGGCGCTCGTGTCGATCAGCGTGCCGCATTTCAAGGTGCTGTTCCGCGAGACGCTCGGGATGCCGGTGCATCAGTACGTGGTGCGGCGCCGGGTCGAGCGCGCGAAGGCGTTGTTGCTCGAGGGCCGGCTGAGTATCAGCCAGATCGCGCTCGAAGCGGGTTTCGCGCATCAGAGCCACATGGCGAACTGGATGAATCGCGTGCTGGGGGCGACGCCGACGGAGATCGCGCGGGCGGGGGCAAGGGGTGGGCTCAGGCTCGCTTATGACGGCGAGGGCGATGGGAGCGGAGCGTAACCGGGTGGATGCGGCGCGTGAGGTTGCGGTCGCAGTGTTCGATTCGTTGCGTGGCTTATCCCAGTCCGGAACGTAGTAATTCGATCACGTTGTTGGCAGCGGAGCTTCGTCCATTCCACCTCGTTGCGTAGACCAATCACGAACGTGAGCAGGCCGAGGCTACGGGCGTTTTTGTTCTGCGGCCGGGGCGATGAGAGTCAAGACTGACGGGGCCGGGAAATTGGGGGCGGAAAATGAAAAAACCCGCACGGAGCGGGTTTCTTCGATACTATCGTCTGTCCACGGGGGGAGGCTTTCGCCCGCGAATCCCGTAGCTAGTGACGTCGATCGTATCTAAATCCAAGCGTGATGTCAAACAACAAGGATGTCATTGATGCCGTCACCACCGCGCTGTCGCGCCCGCGGATGGCGACGTTCGACGCAGTTGCACGCCCGGCAGATGACCAAGACATGGCATCACTGCGGCTGTACGCGTGGAACGCAGCCGTGTCAGGGGCGCTGCTGCCCGTGTTGCACGTCTGCGAGGTTGCAGTTCGCAACGCCGTTTCCGATGTGCTCGAAGCCGTGTATGGACCGCGATGGCCCTGGTCGCCTGGTTTCGAACGAAGCCTTCCACGGTCACGAGCGGGATACAGTCAGTGGAATGACCTCACGTCCGCTCGACAGGGGGTGACGACCGTAGGAAAGGTGATCCCGGAACTTAAGTTCGTGTTTTGGCAGAAGATGTTCACGTTCGTAACGATACCCGTCTTTGGGATCCCCACTTGCGCCGGGTATTTCCGAATCTCGACTCGAGCATTTCGGTGGCAGCACATCGGCAGATGATCTACGGTCAGCTTGAAGACATTCGGAAACTGCGCAACCGCATCGCCCATCACGAACCGATCTTTACTCGCAATCTGTTGCAGGACTACTCGACGATCATGTCGCTGGTTCACCATCGCTGCAACCTGACGGCGATGTGGGTCAGCCAATCGCAAATAGTGCTGGCCACGATCAAGGCGAAACCGTAGAGCGTTTTTTTACCTGCTTGAGCGTCAGTCGCTGGCTTCCCGGCCGGCACCACTCATGGCAGTCGGCGGCAATCGTTCCGATAAATAGAAGTCGAAATTATGCTGCCATCAATTGCGATGATGCGAGGCTTGTCATCGTGGGTGTGTCAGCACCTGCATCCCGTCATCCTTTCCTGTCCGCTTCATCCATCCCTGTGCGCCGTCCTGGCCGCGAGTGCCGACAATCACGATAACTTCATCCCCCAGGAGCGGATCGTGTTCGTGATCTTCGGAGCATCAGGCAACGTCGGACTGTCGACTGTAACGGCCCTGCGCCAGGCAGGCCATCCCGTGCGCGCGGTGCTGCGCGACGCACGCCGGCGCGAACGCTTCGCGCAGCTTGGCTGCGACGTCGCGATCGCCGACCTGATGGACGCCCGTGCGGTCGCCGCGGCGATCGATGGCGCGCAAGCCGTGCAGATGCTGTGTCCGGTGCCCGTCACCGACAGCGACCCGGCCGCGACGATGGAGCGGACGATCGACATCGTGACCGGCGCACTCGCCGCGCATCCGCCGCCGGCGCTGCTCGCGCTGTCGGACTACGGGGCGGAGCGCGACGGCAACACGGGCATCACGCGGCTCTTTCATCGCCTGGAAGAAAGGTTGAACACGGTGCCGACGCGGCTCACGCTGCTGCGCTCGTCCGAGCACCTGCAGAACTGGACGCGCGTGCTGCCGGTCGCGCTCGCAACCGGCGTGCTGCCGAGCTTTCATCATCCGGTCGACAAGGTGTTTCCGACGGTCTGGGCGCCCGACGTGGGTGTCGCGGCGGCACGGCTGCTGCTCGATTCCGCCGAAACCGGCAACGGGCCGCGTATCGTCAGCATCGAAGGGCCGCGGCGTGTGAGCGTGCGGGACATCGCGGAGATGCTCGGCGCGGCGGCGGACCACGAAATCGTCGCGCGCGAACTGCCGCGCGACGCATGGACCGCGACGCTGTTGCGCGCGGGGCTCAGCGAACGTCATGCGCAGTTGATCGTCGACCTGTACGACGTGCACAACGCGGGGCAGATCGACGTCGAGGCCGGCGTGTCGGAGCGCGTGTACGGCACGACGACACCGGCGGATGCGCTTGCCGCGCTGGTGCGCGAACACGCGCGTTGAGCGACGCGGCGGCGGAAAGGGCACGCGATGCGCGTCACGCCTGCTGCCGCACCCTGCTCAACACCGCATACGCGACCGACCCGATCACGATCCCCCAGAACGCGGAGCCGAGCCCGAGCCACGTCATCCCCGATGCGGTCGCGAGGAACGTGATCACCGACGCTTCGCGATGATCCTCGTCCTCGAAGATCCCGTGCACGTTTGCACCGATCGCGCCGATCAGCGCGAGCCCCGCGAGGATCGCGACGAAGGCTTGCGGCAGCGCGAAGAACAGCGTGACGATCGTCCCCGCGAAGAGCCCGCCGATCAGGTAGATCATGCCGTTCGCGATGCCGGCGATATAGCGCCGGTCCGGATCCTCGTGCGAGTCCTTGCCGGTGCACAGCGCCGCGGTGATCGCCGCGACGACGATCGTGATCCCGCCGAAGCACGCGACGACGAGCGACATCACGCCGGTCGCCGTGATGATCGGCCGCGCGCTCGTGTGATAGCCCGACACGCGCAGGATCGTCATCCCCGGCAGGAACTGGCCGGTGAGACTGACGACGACGAGCGGCAGCGCGAGGCTGAGCGTGGTGCCGAGCGTCCATTCGGGCGTGATGAAGATCGGCCGCGCGATGCTCGGCGACACGTTGCCGAGCTGGGCCATGCCGAGCAGCGTCGCGAGCGCGGCGCCCGTCAGCAGCACGAGCACGATGCTGTAGCGCGGCAGCAGGCGCTTGAAGATCACGTACGCCGCGATCATCCCGAACCCGAGCACCGGCTGTGCGGTCGCGGCGGAGAACGCGTGCATGCCGAACGGCAGCAGGATGCCGGCCATCATCCCGCAGGCGATGCCGCGCGGAATATGCCGCACGAGCCGGTCGAAATAGCCGGTGATGCCGATCACGAGGATGATCAGCGCGGCCGTGATGTACGCGCCGACGGCCTGGTTCAGCGTCAGCTGCGGAAAGAGGCCGACGAGCAGCGCGGTGCCGGGCGCCGACCATGCGGTCACGACCGGCACCTTCAGCTTCCAGCTCGCGAACAGCCCCGAGATGCCCGCGCCGATCGAGATCGCCCAGACCCACGACGTCACCATCGCGTTGGACGCGTGCGCGGCCTGCGACGCCTGGAAGAAGATCGCGAGCGGGCCCGCGTAGGAAATCAGTACCGCGAGAAAGCCCGCGGTGATCGCGGAGACGGACCAGTCGTGGCCGATCGAGCGGAGCGCGCCGGGCGAGGTGTTCGGTTGCATCGTCGTAGGGGAGTGCGGCCCGCGGCCGGGAGGCTGGGTCGGGGCGAATGATTGTTGGAAGCCCCGGACGAGCCGTCATTCTGGGCATTGCCGACGGAATTGGCAATTCGCCGATGCTGATCGGTGTTGTCGGCTTTTCGTAAGGGAGGCGTGCCGCGGCGGCCTTGCGCGTGCGTCGCCGTATCGGGCGGCTTCACGGCGAAGCGCGGCCCAATCGAGCGCTACGTACTGATCTGGAGATACCCGTCCACCGCGGCGACCTTCGCGCCGCTGCCCATCGACAGCGACGTCGTCCCCTGGTCGAACGGATGCACGGGCGTGTCGGTCGGCGTCCACGCATGGCGCGCCAGCAGTTCGCGATACCCGCCGCGGATCACGAAGCCGCCGCATTTTTCCGCATACGCGTCGCGCCGCATCCGGTACGCGTGCGGCAGGTCGTACCACGGCAGCTTCGGCAGGTCGTGATGCACGAGGTGATAGTTGTTGTTCAGGTACAGCAGACGCATCGCGAAGCCGGCCTCGTTGATCACGATGCGCGCCTTCGGATGCCGCGCGGCGCGATGCTCGAAGAGCGAGCGGATCATCGCGATCGACAGCGCGGGCCACGTGACCACGAGCAGGTAGTACCACCACGGCACGCCGATCGCCCACTGCAGCCATGCGAGCAGCGCGGCCACGCAGGCAGCGTGCGTGATCCACATCCGCAGATAGCGGAAGTCGCCGCGCCGGAATGCGTCGAACGCGCCGGCCAACATCGCGGCGACGCTCGTCGGCGGCCCGACCACGAGACGTCCGGCGAAGGTGGTGCGCGCAACCGTCAGCGCGCGCCGCCAGCGCGGCAGGCGCGCCCACTGCTCGCGCGACACGTAGTTCGTTTCCGGGTCGACACCCGGCACGGTCAGGTCCTCGTCGCGGTGATGATCGAGGTGCGTGTCGCGATAGAGCGTGTACGGATACCAGATCGTCAACGGCGGATAGCCGAGCAGCCGGTTCACGATCGCGGAGCGCGTCGGATGGCCGTGCAGCAGTTCATGCTGTAGCGACATGTGCCACGCGCCGAGCAGGATCAGCGGCGGCGTCGCGGCCGCGAGCGGCAGGCGCTCGGCACGCACGAGCAGCAGCACGGCGAGCCAGCCGCCGTAGATCGCGACGACCAGCAGCCAGGTCGGCCACTCGGTGCGGGCAGTGAAGCGGGCGTCGAGCGTGGCGATCGCGCGAGCGTGGTCGACGTCGAAGTATTCGGCCATGGTGCAGAGGCGGGATGAAGCGCGTGATGCGGGTGATACGGGAAGCGGACGATCGCGCCGGTGCGGGGCACGATGCGAGTGGCCGACGAGCGTCGCGGCTCGCGGCCGGCTGCAACAGCGGCATGCGACGGCGTCGCGACACTGGAACGCTAACCGGGCGGCGTAGTCGGGCCAACCAAGCAATTCGCATTTGCTTATCGCTGCGCGGACGATAAGCATCGGCAGTCTCTGCAGGGACCCGAACCCCGCCGAAATGCAAGCGAACCGGCTTTCTCCGAGGCGTCGCCGATGCGTAGAATGCGCGCATGAGCCCATGGATCGCCGGACTGCCGATGTACAACGTGACGCCGCGCCACGCCGCACTGTGGCGCGCGTTGCTGCGTGATGTACTCGATGCGTTCGCGCGCACGGGCGGGCCTGCCGGCGTCGCGCTGCTCGACGAACCGTTCGGCGACCTGCACGCGCTGTGGCGGCGCAACGACCTGCTGTTGTCGCAAACGTGCGGCTATCCGTACCGGATGCTCGGATTGCGCAATGCCGTGCACCTGGTCGCGACACCGGCCTTCGATGTGCCCGGCTGCAACGGCGCGCGCTACAGCAGCGTGCTGGTCGTGTCCGCGCGCGCGCAGGCGGGCGGCGCGACGACGCTCGCTGCCTGCCGCGGCTTGCGGGCCGCCTTCAACGGCGAGGATTCGCACAGCGGGATGAACGCGTTCCGGCATGCGGTCGCGCCGCATGCGCATGACGGGCGATTCTTCGGTTCGGTCACGTCGTTCGGCTCACATCTGAACGTGCTGCGTGCGCTGGCGGCCGGCGAAGCCGATTGCGCGGCGATCGACTGCGTGACGTTCGCGTATGTGCGCGATGCGCTGCCCGGGTTGTTGAACGAGATCCGGATCGTCGGGATGACGGCGTCGGCGCCGGGGTTGCCGTTCATTGTGTCGAAGGCGTTGGAAGGAGGGCTCGTGGGAGCGTTGCGGGATGCGCTCGATCACGCGGTCGCGGTTGATCCGGAACGGGCGCGGATGCTGAGACTGAAGGGATTCGAACGGCTGGTGCCGGGCGATTACGATGCCATTGCCGAGTTCGCGCGGGAGGCCGCCGCGCGCGGCTATCCGGAACTGGCGTGATGCGCGGGTAGTGCAGCGCGGCGGGGGGGGGGGGGGGGGGGGGGCGCCCGGGGGGGCGCGCGGGGGGGGGGGGGGGGGGGGCAGGACCGCCAGCGGGGGGGGGAGGAGGAACGTCAGATAGCGCAGGCGCGCGGCGGGCGGC